>JAYWGM010000080.1:0-77909 GCA_043778225.1 Deinococcales bacterium
GCCCGATTGGCTTAAACGGTTCACCCCCGCGTGTACGGGGAATACGCACTTATTATGTCTCTCTTTGTGCAATACTACCGGTTCACCCCCGCGTGTACGGGGAATACATCGTCTTTAATTAGTCCCAATTCGCCAATTACGGTTCACCCCCGCGTGTACGGGGAATACACGCTTAGGGTGCTTTGCAGGTCGGGACATCGCGGTTCACCCCCGCGTGTACGGGGAATACGGACTTACCGACCGCTAAAGCCGACCGTTACGACGGTTCACCCCCGCGTGTACGGGGAATACTCTTTGTACAGGCGGTACTCGAGGACATAGCGCGGTTCACCCCCGCGTGTACGGGGAATACTGAAGAGGAAATCCATTACTCGTTTTCACCCCCGGTTCACCCCCGCGTGTACGGGGAATACTTGCCTCGGGGACAGTTGTAAATGATGCAGTGCGGTTCACCCCCGCGTGTACGGGGAATACGCTGGAGTCAACTTAAACACTGATGTGATTGCGGTTCACCCCCGCGTGTACGGGGAATACGCTTCTCGAGCTTCATGCGTCAAAGCACGTACGGTTCACCCCCGCGTGTACGGGGAATACTCGGACCTGGGCTTCGGCTTGGACTTCGGCAGCGGTTCACCCCCGCGTGTACGGGGAATACTCGGGTGGTTGGTCTGATGCTGGCGATGGCATCGGTTCACCCCCGCGTGTACGGGGAATACATTCCTGCTCGAGGACGGCGAGAGGGCTTAATCGGTTCACCCCCGCGTGTACGGGGAATACTCTTCTTCTGAAAGCATAGAACCTCGGTTTAACGGTTCACCCCCGCGTGTACGGGGAATACACCAATCAAACCACTTTCCAACTCGAGGAAATCCGGTTCACCCCCGCGTGTACGGGGAATACGCAAGCTCGAGCGAAAGCGAGTAACTTGTGCCACGGTTCACCCCCGCGTGTACGGGGAATACGATTTGATTGACCAACCCGAGCAAACCCTTGGCGGTTCACCCCCGCGTGTACGGGGAATACCCATCATGTTCACGAACTCGAGTTTATTGGTACGGTTCACCCCCGCGTGTACGGGGAATACACCAAATCGCCTTCGATGCTTAACTCGGTAAACGGTTCACCCCCGCGTGTACGGGGAATACTTTACTTATTTATTTCCTTGAGTTCAATTCTGAGCGGTTCACCCCCGCGTGTACGGGGAATACGATATGGCTACGTTTTTAGGCAATTTGGAAATCGGTTCACCCCCGCGTGTACGGGGAATACGGCTGGCTCGAGCTATCGTTTGATGTTTACAACCGGTTCACCCCCGCGTGTACGGGGAATACCCATCCTACCGCCTCAACCTTGGGGCGTTTTGCGGTTCACCCCCGCGTGTACGGGGAATACGCTTGGAAGCGTCAACACACTAACCCCAATTGGCGGTTCACCCCCGCGTGTACGGGGAATACGCCGCGACCCGCACACGAATGATGCCCTGCGCCGGTTCACCCCCGCGTGTACGGGGAATACGTCGTAGCGAACGGTAAATTTCAAGTGCCTTGTCGGTTCACCCCCGCGTGTACGGGGAATACTAAACCCTTAAAAACGCAAAAAGCCGCAAATGCGGTTCACCCCCGCGTGTACGGGGAATACGCTTTGGCAAGGTCAGCTTGCGCTTTCGCCAATTCGGTTCACCCCCGCGTGTACGGGGAATACTTTTAACCTCAACTAGCAATCGGTCGTAACTACGGTTCACCCCCGCGTGTACGGGGAATACGCTCGCGCCAGCCACGCCTCGAGCATATGACCCGCGGTTCACCCCCGCGTGTACGGGGAATACATGGTGATACCACTTTTGCCGATGGCGAACTGGCGGTTCACCCCCGCGTGTACGGGGAATACGCATCACGCGATTTTATGGCACTGATGTTAGCCCGGTTCACCCCCGCGTGTACGGGGAATACATCTTTTTGTGTCTTTTTGTGTCTTTTTGTGTCGGTTCACCCCCGCGTGTACGGGGAATACGTGGTTCGTTTTATTGGCGGTGCAATCAATGCCACGGTTCACCCCCGCGTGTACGGGGAATACGGCAATGTCCGACAGCCTCGCACATATTTGGGTGCGGTTCACCCCCGCGTGTACGGGGAATACGAAGCCCTCGAGAAGCGCTATACCCCTGCTGGCGGTTCACCCCCGCGTGTACGGGGAATACGAGCCAAACGCCATGACTCATGCTGCACATCAACGGTTCACCCCCGCGTGTACGGGGAATACTATTGTTGGCAGCATTGGTTATCACGTCAGCCGCGGTTCACCCCCGCGTGTACGGGGAATACAAAGAATTGACTAACTTTATACAACTTTGGTGCGGTTCACCCCCGCGTGTACGGGGAATACGTATTCATAATTTGGGCTTCCCGGGCCTTCTCCCCGGTTCACCCCCGCGTGTACGGGGAATACGGTAACGCAATACTACCAAATTCTATTCTATCGGTTCACCCCCGCGTGTACGGGGAATACGCCATAATCACCTCGAGAAGTTAAATTCATAAACGGTTCACCCCCGCGTGTACGGGGAATACGGGCGTACAGGGTATTGATAATCAAACGGTCCATCGGTTCACCCCCGCGTGTACGGGGAATACGGGTTGCGGCACAACGGGAGGACGCGAAAAATCGGTTCACCCCCGCGTGTACGGGGAATACAGATGACCAGCACGATAAAAACTACCATTTAACCCTAATTATGTCTAGGGTTACAATTCAAATAGACTCGAGTTCAGAATTTTCAACTGTCAATGTACTCGCGGCGAGATTACCTTCTAAATTGTGTATTCGCCGCAATTGCTTTTCTTGGCGTTCTGCTTTCTCTTGCATATAGTTTTCCCATGCGGCATTTTTTACTGCAATAAGGGTTAGACCCTCGAGGTTTAGAATACTGCGTTTACTGTCGCCGTGCATCCGAATCGCAAAGCCTTGTTCGTTGTTGGTGCGGTGTACCAGTATGCACCTACCATTCTTGCCTTTTTCAATCACTTTCTCCCAAAGTAAATCGCGTACCAAGGCACTGACTGTTCCCACAAATACGCCCGTGGCAACCTCAAGCATCCAGCGTGTCAGTTCGCCGCGTAGTCCAACTGGTACTTTCTCGAGGATGATCGTGGTCATTCTGGGGTCTCCTCGAGTTGGGAGTGGTTAATACCGCCTTCAACTTCACCGTTGACATCCCAGATTGCGCCTGGTTTAGCCGAGTCGTTTTCAAATTCATCGGTCTCGAGACCATCGAATAAGCTGTGCAAGTCTTTGACTACCCGCTCGAGGAGTTTGCCAGTGCGGATGGTTTCGCGCAGGGCGTTGCGGGTTCGGGTTTCGACTTTCTGAGTATCTTCGGCGACCACGGCAAAGGCTGTGGGTATCAGCATTTCGGCTTTGTACAAGTCGGCTACATCGTAGACAAAACTCAGTTGCTTGCCTGTATGAATAAATCCTAGGGCGGTACTGTACCCACTCGAGACAATCGCGGCATGGCAGACTCCGTACAGGCTGGCACTGCCAGAGGATAAGGCTCGGTTGATCGGGTCTGAATCTGCCCAGTTGCCCCTATTGTAATTTCTGCCTTTCCATTCGATACCGTGTTCTAAACTGGCTTTGGCATAACTTTCTCGAACCCGTACCCCTTCGTGTCCGCGTAATTGCTCGAGCGTAATGTCAGTCGGGAGTTTTTCGGTAAAGCGCATTCGGTACATTCTTTTAACGACTTCCAAGTGGGTGGTGTCGTTCGCCCAGAGCCGAGCTTGTTTTAGGAGGTTGCGACTCGAGCGGGTCTCGCCTGTACCACTGGCATAAAAACGTTGGTGTTCCTCGCCGACCCAGTGAATACTGCAACCATTGCTGGCTAGGGCTTTAACGGCGGCATGGGTGATACTCGTTCCGGGTCCGAGCATCAGCACACCAAGACTGGCGGCTGGAACACTGGTAAAACCATCTTCGTTTAGGACAGCAATGCTGTGTTGGTCTTGTTCAATTTTGGAATACTCGAGGTAAAGGTAAGACAAACCATCACGGAATTTTGGGAGTTCAGCGTAATTGATGCTACTTTTTACAGGTGGCATGATTTCTCCTTTCTCGAGCAATGAAAAGCCAGTGGGCAGGTTGCCCAGTCTGGCACTAAAGGGTTTGATTAACCGATGCTGAGAAGTCCTAGCCCAAGGGCTTTGCTATGCCCAATTCCTTTTTGCAAGGTGGTTTGGAACAGCTCAAGGTTGGTAATTTTTAGGTGTCCATCGAATTCGGCAACGGCTAAGGTGATGGGGTCGGAATTGGAATCTTTACGAACCTTCCAGCAATCGGAATGAGAAACCATTGCTCCTAGAAGCCCAAAGCCCCCGCAAAGGGCTTGGCGCTCGAGCCACGGCATCTGAGTCTCGAGGGTGTACAGACCCCTGCGTTTGCCTGCTTGGGTGATGGTGGGATTGGTTCGCAGGCGAAAGCGGTAAGTGCGTTCGGTGGAAAGGGTGAATTCTAGGGGTTTAGATTCAGATGGACGCAACAAGTAATTTGGCTCGAGTTGACCCCAATCAGGGCGGGACTGGGTTTGAACCAGCAAAATCGTATCCTCGAGTCGCCACAAGTAATTCTTTTCAGGCTCGAGAATTCGGGATAAGGTTTGGTGCATTTTATACGGATTAGCAGCATCGGCTCGAGCCAAGCGCGAACGGGGATTTAGGGTCAGGCGCGAGAAGTACATTAAGCACCTCCTATTTGCACATAACGAGCAGCGTATTTTCGTTCGGCAAAACTCGAGATTGGTTGGTCATAGCGTAAACTACCCGTTGCAACGGTTGACTCGAGAATAACACGTGTACCAATGGGTTCATCCGATTCGATCTTTGAGATGTTGGTTGGGTATTTAAGGGCTTCTTCGAGTGATTCTGGACGCAAACCATCAGGCAACCAAATCGGTAGGCTTGGCACAAAGGCTTTACGCCCAAGTGACAATGAAAAAACAGGATTTTGTAACGCAGTCTGAGCTTGCTCGAGTAAAGCTTGGTTTGTACCTTCGACTCCGACCAGAAAAGCCGCTTCTGCTAGGTAATGCCGCCATGTTTGCACCGTGCTTTTTTTGGCACCCATCTGAGCAGTTTGATAATCTGTAAAACGCCGACCAGATTTATCCACACGCACACCCATTCGTAAAGCCGCCAGTTCGAGGGTACGAAGGCTATCTTCTCGAGGGATACCCAGTGCAGCACAGAGCAAACCAACCACACCACTTTTACTGGGTTCATTATCGGTATCGCGGTCATCGAATTGACTGCGTGTTCCCCAGCTTTGCATTGGGGCTACAAAACGCATTAAAAGCGTAGGCATGGTTACGCCCCAAGTTTCTGCATGGCGTTTTCGACAGCAGTACGAATCAGGTTCTCGAGTGATACTATTTCTGTACCGATTTCGGCTTGGTAATCTGTTCCATTCCATTGAACCGTATCGCCGCCTTGGGCGTAAAACGATTCGAGTTTTTGCCATTGTCCAGCAAATTGTTTCAAGCTGGCTTGGGTCAAATTAAGGTTGGTTTTACTGACCTCATCAAAATGCGGTTTGGCAGGTAGTTCAAACGCATTGGCAAGGTTGCGCGGACTGGCATTTCCTCGAGCCGTAAAGGCAATAAAACTTGGTGGATTATGAGCAGCAAAGGTATTTTGTTTACCTGATGGTGCAGACAGTACAGCCGCCATCAAAAACGCCTCGAGTCCTTTTTTGACCAGTTCGGTATCGTTCTGCAAATTCTTTTGTAACTGCTCTAAGTCAATCACCAAGTACCGATAGTAACAAGCGCTATTAAATTCGACTGTGCCTAACATTCCAGCCCCTGCGTCAGCTTCGTCATTCTGGTTTTTAAGGTCATCCACAGCCGTAAAGAAATCAAATTCTCGTTCGACTTTATTGGTACTGATTGCATGAGCCACTTGGCAAGCCGCGTCTTGATTTTTGTTGGGCATATCCGCCAGCATTCGCCCAAACAAGGCTACATCTACAGCATCACCACCGTCGCCTCTGGAGTGCATGGCTTTTGCAAGGGCTTTTTTAACTTCATCAGGCACGGCATCTTTAGCAGCCTTCTTGGCTTCTTTGGCTTTTTTACCATCGCCTGATTCCGCAACAATGTTTGACAAGGCATCCCAGTTTTCATGGATAATCTGAGCAATTTTATCTAATTCACTTGCACCCAGAAAAATTAGGTACTGGGTTTTACCATCCTCGAGTTTTAAGCCTAAACCTTGAATACCAGCTTGAATGGCAGCTTCGGCGGCACTGGTATCGCGTCCCAAATTAGCTAGACGTGTTGTCACAGCTTCAACCAGTAATTGAGTACGTTCACCAAGGTGCTTAGGCTCGAGCAAATGGTGTTCGCGGACGTGGGTTCGCATGGCGCGTTTTAGGCTTTGGCTGCTGATTCTGGCACGGCGATAGCCACCAAAAAAAGCATCTTTAGGGCTGCCTGTATCATCACGGTTTAGGTTGCTAGGGGCAAAGTTTTGCAGAATATGAAGCTCGAGTAATGCTTTCATGGTTAATTCTCCTTGGGTGTTGCTGGGGTTTGGGAGGTGTCAGTAGCTGTGTTGATATGGCGATAAAACGATTTTGCCCATTTACGCTGTGTGGTTTTACTTTCGGCATTCCAGTATTTCAAGTCCTTGAGAAGTTCTACCCAATCAATCAGCGCAGTGTCTTTTAAGAGTGCAATCATTTGGCGCAAACGGTACTGCACTTGGTCTATATCAGCATCGAGCAGAGCAATAAACCGATCTTCAATACTTTTGGACTTTTGCCGAGCTACAAATAATTCAGCCACGCTTAAACCCAAGTTTCGAGGCTCGAGATACGGCACGGGCTTATCTGGATTTGGACGTTCAACCAAGGCAAATAATCCTGCCACCAAATAATACATATCGCTTTCAAAACGGCTTGAGGTGTGCATTGCAAAATTCTCGACAATCCGAAAAGCTGGTGCATGCGTTCCAGCCTCAAATGCCAAACTGCGGCGTAATTCGGCTAATTCGGCACGCTCGAGTTTCCAAAGTCGGTCTATTAGGGCTTGGCTCATGCTTTCTCCTTTTTCTTGGGTTCGTCCCCTCGGCGCAGCAACGCCTCGAGCATTCCCTTGGCACTTTCGGCGGCTCTGAGTGCCTTAGCTGTAAATCCTGCACTGATTTCGGCTTGCTTGAAAGCATCTTTAGCCATTTTCTCGGTGTTCAAAATCCAATCTTGCTCGAGTTGACCGCGCACCGCATCAAATTCGTCTGGATTAGCGGGTAGGCTTGCAAGAAAAACCGTAAAAGCCCGTTCTAAAGCCGTCCAATAGACAGCTTGATGCCCAAAGGTACTGGATAACTTACGGGTATCTTCGGGCAGTGGTTTACGCTCACCTGCTCCGATAATCTTCTCGGCAAGGGTTCGGGCAGCCGCTTCGAGATTACGCCCAATACGTTCAGTAATTTGGAGGATTCGTTCAACAAAAGTTCGGATTTCATGGTCAGACAAAACCAATTCAGGCAGCACAAACGCCTCGGCTCGAGTCATTAGAACCTTGGCTTTATCATTGGCTTGGGCAAAAACATAAACCCTAAGTTGACCTCGTTGCCCTAGTAACCTAAGAATTTCTCGGGCATTCTCGAGGGTTGCGATGGTGCTTGCGCCATCTGGTTTAGGCACAAGTGCATGAAAATCTCGCCATAAACCCTTACCTTGAAATAATCCTAATTTCCGAGGCTCACCTTTGGCATTTAGGTACGATGCCGCCATTGGTTCTTTAGTACCATCACCGTCCAAACCAACACCCGCCGCGAACGCCATAAACCGTACAGCACCATCATCTTGTTCTAAGCGAATGGCTCGAGGCATCCAAGTGTAACGGTCTGTAATCCCGCGCATGGCGGCTTTGAAACCACCTTCGAGTTGCTTAAAGCGTACAGGGTCACGTTCCCAAATTGGTGAATCGATTTTTCGATCCATGGCTGGATAGATCACTAAATTTAGGGTTAGCGTCTCGAGTAAATTCTGACCTGCTGCCATGACCAAAGCAGTATTAGCACTTGGCGCAGAACCCATGGCAGTAACACCCAAACGTTTAACCAATCCACCAAGTGCAAACCCTTGATGCTCAAGCAAATGCAGCACCGCTTCGGCAGGAGTAATACCATCGGTAGCATTGGGGACATTTTCACGAAGGCGTTCATTGAACAAAAATGTTGTATTACCACTGCCACGTTCGGTGGACAGTTTTGACCAGTGGTCGGTTAAACCCTCGAGTGGTAAGTCTGGCACTTGCATAAATGGTGTAGTCCCAAATAAATCAAAACGGTCATGCCATCTATCCAAGTACGCCCGAATTTTAGGTGCTGGAAACCCATCTAAAAACCATTGTGCTGCATCTTCTGGTCGGTCAGGACCTTCCAAAGCACGGTGCAAAACCGCCAGTAAAAATCGGTAAACAGCAACTGAAACAAGTGGATTTGAATGCTCAAGACGCTCAAATTGCTTTGCCTCGAGCAATGCTGTTTCGAGTGAAACCAGTTGTACTGTGTGACCAGTACGAACAGGAATCCAAGGCTCTGTACAAAGATTAAAACTCAATTTGCCCTCCTAGAATCTGCGAGAAGTCGAATTTGCCGATTATTTCTCATAGACCACCCCTTCTTCTGAATCCAAGCGAACCAGTGTTTTTCCAAATTGGGCAATTCCACCCTCGAGAATCAATGGCATCATGCCTTGCAAAAGTGGTGTTTCCTGCCATGGCAAAGATTTGAAATGCTGTTTCACGTGCTGCTCTATGCCGTAAACAATTGCTTTGCGCCCTAAGCGCACACTCTGGGCATAAATTTCTTTGGCTGCCTCTAAATCCAATCTGGCTTTGTCCGAAACTGGTTTTGTTGCATTAGAATCAAGATAAAACGCACCGGCTATCTTAAAAATGGGGACTACCGTAATGCTTTCTTCGCCTTTGCGAGTGCTGACTCGTTTTGTTCCAGCCATGACTTCATCTTCGGTACTCGAGCGAAAACCTCGGGTTGGGTCTTCCCAAGATGTATCTTGGGGATTACCAATCACAGCTTGGGTGGCATCTATGACATTGCGATCTTCCTCGCCTAGCAATAATAAATGGGCTTTCTCGAGGATTTGTTTTAAGTTTTCGTTTAGTTCGCCAAGTGGTGTGTCGCCGTACACCAGTTGCACCAACGTATCAATGTCATCTGGAAACTCGAGTTGCTGCGTACCCGCTAGGGCTTGCCATGTTCTTAGTAAAATGTATTTAGCATAAACAAATTGCCAATGGTTCGTCTCGAGGTCTGGTTGTATTGTGGCATCGGTTAAACCAGCAATAAATAAGACTGGTTCAGTGTGAATTCCTCGGTTGCCATCATTCACCGAATGCCGATGCAACCGCCCTGCGCGTTGTAACAATAAATCTATTGGAGCTAAGTCTGAAATCATCAGGTCAAAGTCCAAATCAAGGCTTTGTTCAACCACTTGGGTGGCAATAAGAATGGCTTTTACTGGTCGGTTTGGATTGGCTTTTGAACCTTTTTTACTAAATGCTTCTAAACAAGCCTGTTCGCGTTTTTGGCGTTCTGCCACAGGAAACCGTGCATGGAAAAGTAAGACAGGAGTTCCAAACTCGTTGTCTTTAAGCAGTCTATACAGTCTTTGAGCGCGGTCTACTGTGTTGGAAATAAATACAGCACACCCTTGAACTTTGGTCAACTCGAGTAGTGTATCTGCCAGCACTTCGTCTTCTTGATTTAGAGGTTTGATAAATACGGTTTTATGACCACTGGCAGGAACATGAACACAAGTGGTTTTTTTGCTCGAGACTTTTGTAATACGCGGGTACGGTTTTGAGTCATGGTTTTCTGAACCAAATGCCTCGAGCAGCGCTATCCGTTTCTTTGCGGGTAAAGTCGCGCTCATCACAATAACGCTTGAACCCAAGGCAAAAAGCCATTGCACCAACGTTTCAATCAGTGAACCTGTGTATGTGTCGTAAGCATGAACTTCGTCGAGAACAACGACACGGTTGCCCAATCCCCAAAGTCTGACAAATTGGTGCTTAACATTCAGTACACCCAAGAGCGCTTGGTCTACTGTGCCAACCCCGTACTCGGATAATAATGCACGTTTACGATGTGAAAAATAAGCTCGAGCCACCACAAGTTCTTCGGGTTTATCGGCAATGTCCTTGATGACAATATCTTGGTATTCTGCTTTTAATAACGTTGCACCATGCAGCAACTGCAAATCCAAGCGTGAGGCTCGAGCTTCGCCAAATTGCTTTAAGAAGTCTTGGGTACGGTTAAACATCGCGTTTCCTGTGGCTTGGGTTGGCAACGCCACATACATTCCACGATGTCCATTCAGACGTTGTAATTCGAGGTGCGCGTACAAGGCAAGCTCGGTTTTCCCTTCGCCCATTGGTGCTTCGACAATCAACAGCGTGGGTGAAGTTACACCTTTAAGTAAATCAACTATGGCTATCTGTAGCGCTCGAGGATAGAACACAGCCTCTGGTTCAACCAAATAAGAAAAGGTTTTTTCAAGAGATTGTTTTTTGTCAATGAGCGGTTCTCGAGCCGACCAACCTACTTTATCCAAAGCAATTCGAGCGCGTTTTTTAGCCAGTAAAAAATAAGTTTCCACGGCTTCAAATTGGGCAAACGGTAGGCTTGAACCTATCCAATCGGCAAAACTGGTCAGTCCCGCAAGGCGCTGGAATGCTCCTGCTGTTAGAAAATCTGAGTTAGGGGTACTTTGTATATTGAGTGCTTCCAGTACCGCTTCAAATAATTCTGTTCTCACATTTGCCCATTGAACACCGCCATTTTCGGCTCGAGTATCCGCTTTACCCAATAAACCTGCTTCAACTCGCCAACCGTGATGAGCGCCAACCGCATCCGCCGCTAGTCGGGCTGCGCGTAAAGACCAACCTCGAGTTGGCAACAATCGACATAATTCCAGTTGCGACACTGCACTGTGCGGAACGTCATCTGGGGGTTTGGTTTGATTGTTATTCCAAGGTAGGTATTCTTTAACTCTTTCGCGCCCACCCTCCCATTTTTGTTGAAAAGCAGGACTGGCTTTACCAAGGTCATGTAAACCAACCAAAGCACAAACCCAAGGCTTGGTTTGGTCTAGCTCGAGACCAAAATCTATTGCAAATAACTGAATTGTGCTAACTGGTTCACGCTCGAGAATCTCCCATGCACAAGCTGCTACATCGAGTAAATGAGCAATTACCGAATGCCCATCAGGAGGGTCAGTCTCAAGTTTAGGGCTTTTCGCCCAGAGTGCTTTGGCTGCTTCGGATAACATTATGCACCTCCAAATTTTTCAATCACATCTCGAGCTTCTTTTAACCAAAGCTCGCGCAGAAAAAGCGGCTCGAGAATTTCAACATTTGCACCCCAACCTCGAATAAATGGCATCAGTTCTACAGGTATACCCGCGTTATTCACCCCTGTTTGAATGGTCATAATCAGGTTGTTATCATCATCACTTTCTAGCCTTAACACACCCGGTAAGCGCCGATGCTCGAGCCAGCGCCGTACACTGGCGTTGAATTTAAGCCTGACAATAATTGGTTTGCGGTCTCCGATTACACCCCAAGCATTTGAAAGGTAGGCTTGTGGGTCAAAATCCTCGGGGATGCTGTACTGCTCGTTTAGTGGTGTAACCCCTTGCATCAAAGACAGTAAATAGGTGCGGACTTCATAGGGCGGGTGATTGGTTCTGCGTCCGATGACATAAATCTCGAAGTTGCTTCTGGAAATTTCGACCAGATAAATCTCGAGATTATTGCGCCGGTCTTTTTGACTGGTACTGCTCAAAGCAAGGTATTCAAAAGTGATGGCTCGGCGTTGTGTCCAGCAGTTAGCAATCTTCTCGAATTGCGAGAATTTCTCGTCTGTGCCTTGGTTATTGGGTAAGGATAATTGGGCTATTTTTTGTAATTCAATGGGCATCTGCGGGGTAATTTTCTCGAGTGCATTGCGGTAACTTTGCGGTGGGTTGCTGGTGTGATGAAAAAGTAAACGCAAGGCAATATGAGTGACCAGCGCTTCATCAGCTTTTAGTTGCGGCAGGGCTTCTCGAGTTAAGGTGTAGGTTTGAGGGCGTTTGTTATCGGCTTCAATATCGTTTCCCTGAGCGCGTAAATCTTCAAAATCACGCAGGATGGCTCGATGACTGGCTTTGTCATGCACAATTTTGAGCCGTTGGCAGATTTCTTCAATGCTGCGTGATTTGGTACGCAGCATTTCAAGCACTTCCTGAACGCGCAGCGTCTTTTTTCGGGTTACTTTCATGGGTTTCTCCAAATGGTTCATTGACACGACAATACTCGAGACCCGTCGCCTGATGGTCGCATCTAATGATAATTTAAGTTTACACACTGATAATCTGAGTGTACTTAACTCAATTCAAGTCGCGTGGTTGATGCTCAAAAGACCGTATTCGCTCGAGTACCCATTCTTCATTTACACCTGTCATAAACACCGAAACGCTTTCGCCATTGTCTCTTGCTTGTCGCACATCGTACTGCCAAGTGCTGTTTAGGTCGAGGCTGTAGACCCCACCTTGTTGTTGAATACTCTCTTGCCAACCTAGTGCTTCTCGCAAAGACACCACCGCTTTTGAAATCAGTTTTTGTTTAGCTCGAGCCTCGGTCTTGGTGGTATTTGGGTAGAAATCAAGCAGCAATTGACGGGCGCTGCGTGACCCTTGATGCTCAAGCAGTAAGACCAATAATTGGGCAGCACGATTGGTTGGATTGAGGCTGAGGCGACGCTGATTGATACTGATTTGCAATGTTCCTCTGGCTTTTACTTGGATTTGGAAACGTGAATTGGTTTGGATTAGTGTTGGTAAGGTGATGTTCATACTGACCAAGAGGGCTTGAAGTTTTGGGAAGGCTATCAGTTCATCGCGTCCCCAGAGGCTATGCCAACGTACTTTTTTAGCGTACTCGAGCGCGAGGTTCGGATTTTGATGTCGGCGGGCTATTTCGGCATAAATAATCTGACGGCGTTCTTCATCCTCACCACCGCCTTGCCATTGCTCGAGGGCGTGTTGGGCAGTTTCTACATTTCCATTGGCAAGCCGTGCTGCCGCTAAGTCTGGGTAAATCGTTAAGGGATGGTGGTGTTTCTTTTGGATGGCTAAGGCTTTTTGTAAGTAAGGCAGGGCTTGGCTAGGATTACCTTGTAAGCGCAGGGTATGACCGATGCCACGCTGGGCTTGGATTTCATCAAATGGTTCTTTGGCTAGTTTTAAGGCTTTTTTATAAGCAAAAATAGCTCGTTGGTATTCACCTGCGGCTCGCCACGATAAACCAAAACCACGCCATGCTTGTGATAAAAACATTTTGGCATCTGGATGTAAGGCTCGTTTTAGGAGTTGGGCATAGTACGTTTCAGCTTCCTCGAGTTTAAGTTCTCTGACACAGGATAAACCTAGGTTAGCCATGATTTTAGCTTCATAAAAAGCATCGGTTGTAAAAAATGATTTGGCTATTGCCCAGTGTTCTCGAGCCATTGCCCCTTGAAGTTCTAATTCAAGCGCTCTTCCCCATTCAAAATGCACCAAACCAGTCTGTCGCCCAGTGGTGTGCTTGGCTGCCCGTTCAAAAGCCTGTTGCCAGTTAGGTAAACCAAGTTCATAACTGGCTTCGGCAAGCACCCGATGTGCCAAGTCGTGACGGAAATCTGTTTCTAAAGCAGCTTGGGCTTGCTCGAGTGCCGCGATGGGCTTTGAGCAGCGCAACAAGGCAAGGGCATGAAGGGCTAAGGCTTGTGGTGGGGTTGGTATTATGGTCTCGAGGACACCCAAGGCTTTTTCAAAAGCTCGAGCGCAAAGCAGTAACTCTGCGAAAACCAATTGATTTTGCTGGGTGCGGGGCAGATGGTTTTCTATCGGCTCGAGAATTCGCACAAAATCCTGATGTTGTTGAAGATTACGGGCTAAACGCAGTACAGAAGGCAATGATTGTGCCAAGGCAAACCAGTTTTTTGTCTGAATCAATTTTTTGCATTGACTAAAATACTCATTCCATTGAAGACTGGTACTGATTCGCATGATTGGTAGTGTAGCGCCAAAAGTAAGCTCTTGGCGCTACAGTGTGGCATTAACCGCCAGAGCCACCACCAGGGTCATCCCCAGCCATCAACACAGGGGTAGGGTTGGAGATGACTGTATTTGGAACTGCCACCACCGCTAAGAGGAACACCGCGACCAGAACTTGAACGACACGCTTGAACATAAAAACTCCTTTCGAGTGGCTGTAAAACCGCTCGAAGGTGAGTTTCGTTGGCTAGTGCGTCAAATCGTGACGTGGTAAAAATACCCCTTGGGATACTGGTCGTATCTGGGGCATTGAATTAACAACATCATTTGGTTAGCTTGGATTCAAGCCTTTATTTCTTGACTTCTTCAAAGACTGGTACATCGCCTAGCAATGGCTCGAGTCCAGCGTATCGGCGTTGCCAATGCTCGAGTCGGGCGTGTTCGGATTGGCTGGGCATAACCGCAAGATTATCGGGGCTGTTATCGGTCTTATCCCCATTTTTGTGATGCACCACTTCTCGAGGCTCGAGGTCACGCCCCGTTCTGGTTGCAATACTTTTGGCTCGAGCAAAGTGCTACAAGAATTGCAGTCCGTAATGCTGCCCGAGGGCTTGGATTTGCTGCGCCGAGGCTCGAGTTTCAAGAAGTTCTTGTAAGTCCAAAAAATACTGGGCTAAACCGCCAGGATTTAAGATAAGAATAGCTCGAGCCTCTAAAGAATTGGTGTTGGAAAAACAATGCACAGCCTTAGGTTCGATGGTTACGGTCTGACCAGCCGTAGCGACAAGGGTTTGATTGTTGATTACAAAATTTATTTCTCCGTGCAGTACCACAAAAGTTTCTCGTTCTCGAGTATGAAAATGCAAATCACTATTCGCGCCAGCCCCAAGGCTTATCTCAAGGATACTTAAATCATCAGTCAAGAGCTTAATCTCGAGTTGAATTGCGCCTAAGTTGATTTTTAGCCACTTTTGGTCATTTTTTGGTGCTGGAATCATACCTAAGCGTAGCAAAAAACTATGGACTGATGCGTCGTGCTATCAGTGCAATCTCACCTCTGATGCCACTGGATTAACCACCGCCGCCATAACAGGCTTGAAACCAAAAAACTGGTAAACGCACCCGACACCCAACAGACCGAAGGCAAATTATTCTCGAGCCACTGCCCGAAGCCAAAAAAAAGTAGCCGCCCTGTACGAACCGCTCAGACAAGGTATGATGACCTTGACTAATTCGTACAGCGATGAGCAATTAGCCATCATTGCTGATTATCTCGAGCGAGCCACAACGGTGATTGTTGAAGCAACCGAGCAACTTAAAGAAATCTAAAAACTCGAGCCTAGGATTAACTATTTTATGCCTACCTTTGAACTGGACTACTTAAATCCCGATTCCGATTTTGTGGAAAGCATTTGGCGTTCAGAAAGCGAGGAGGCAGGGTCATTTACTTCAGTAGCAACTACGCGGTCTGAAATGGTTTTCACACGGCATCAGGGTGTGACTACCCTGCATTTGCGAGGACCAGAAACCAAAGCGACCTTAGCCGATGCTCCAGCCAATGCAGAATTCTTTGGAATTACTTTCAAACTTGGGGTGTTTATTCCAGATTTACCGCCAATTGCACTGGTAGACCAACATCCTAGGCTGACCCTAGCTACCAAGCAATCGTTTTGGCTTGGAGACCAGCAGGTTGCCTTACCGCAATTTAGCCAAGCCAATGATTTTATACAACACTTAGAACGCCAGAAATTGATTGGCTATGAACCACTGGTGGATATGATATTGCTTGGGCAACTCGAGAAAACAAGGATCAATCCAAGAACTTTGCAACGTCGTTTTCAGTATGCCACGGGTTTATCACACCGTACTGTCAAACAAATCGAACGCGCTCGAATTGCTTTGGGTTTGCTCGAGTCTGGCGTACCGATTTTTGACGTGATTCACGAATTAGAATTTACTGACCAACCGCATCTAACCAAAACCTTAAAAGAACTGATTGGCTTAACCCCAGCCCGAATTGCCAGCATGGAATTGATTCATTCTCAACTCTCGAAACAAGAATTAAAGAGATGAATGTCGTTTTGATACAAGACGCAAAGCAACCACATCAATATACTTTTCCTTGAGGGTAAAACAACCTCAACCAAGGAGAACAATCATGCGAACATTAAAACTGCAAGTACAAATCTCGGTGGATGGCTTTATCACTGGCTTAAATAACGAAATGGATTGGATGGAGTTCAATTGGGGCGATGACGCAAAAAAATATGTTGATGATTTAACAAAATCCGTGGATTGTATTGTTCTTGGGCGTAAACTTGCCCAAGGATTCATTCCGCACTGGGCAGCCGTGGCAGCTAATCCAGAGAACCCCGAAGTTTTGGCTGGACGCAAACTTACCGACACACCAAAAGTCGTGTTTTCTAAAACCCTAAAAGAATCAGTTTGGGAAAATACTGTGGTTGCCAATGGCGATTTACTCGAGGAAATTAGTCGCTTAAAGCAACTGAATGGTTCGGATATAATTGTCTATGGTGGTGCGACCTTTGTTTCAGCCTTAATTAAGGCTGGTCTGATTGACGAACTGCATTTGTTTGTTAATCCTGCGGCAATCGGACAGGGGAAACCTATTTTTGCCGAGTTGCAAGCCAAGCAAAATTTGAAATTACAAAAAGCCACTGCCTTTGATTGTGGGATTGTGGTTCTGCATTACACCTTAAATTAGTGGGTTTCGAGGAAAAACTTGTGTCACACGAAGATAGCACAGGTTTTTTCTCGAGCCACCTTTCATACCGAATTAACATCATCGCTCATCATTCAGTAGACCGCCGCACCAACCAAGCCAGCATCTGCCCCTAACTCGGCTTTAACGACCTCGAGTTTTGACCACGGCTGCCCAAAACGCAACAAATGGGCTTGAACCCGCTCGAGATACCCTGTTGCCAGCCCAAGCCCGCCGCCAATTGCCGCCCGTTCAATCCCCAGAATTGCCCGTAAATTTGCCAAAAGTCGCGCCACTCGTGCTGCACTATCCTCGAGATTTGTAAGGGCGATAACCTCTCCTCTATTGGCTCGAGTGACGAGTTCCTTTGTTCCATCCCAAGCGTGTTCTCGAGCAATTTTATCGAGTGCCGACCCACTTGCCAAATACTCGAGCGGTATGTTGGCATCGGTCAGGGTAAAGCCAAATTCGGCATGGAGTCCGTGTGGCGTTAAATGCAGGTTTGAATTGATGATTAAGCCACCGCCAATACCCGTCGAGACCGTCACAAAGGTAAAATCTCTTGTGCCACGCCCAGCCCCAAGCACAAATTCGCCCCATGCCGCCGCATCGGCATCGTTGAGGACTTTGGTCTCGAGCGTGGTGCGCTGCTTGAGCCATGCCGCTACATTTACGCCATCGTGCCAATTGTGCAGCGTTTGGTTATTGAGGGCAGTCACCACGCCATTGGCAACACTGCCACAAGCTGCAACGCGAATGGCTCGAGCCGAGGACAGCTTAGGGCGTAAAAGTTCAAGGCAAGCCGTTAAAAGACTTTCGGGTGTTCGGTCGGTTGGCGTTGGGGTTTCTGAACGCTCGAGCAGTTGTGTACCATCCCAGAGGGCAGCCGAGAGTTTTGTACCGCCAATATCAAGGGTGAGAATCATAAATTTAGCTCAAATCCCGAATAATCTTTTTCGCAATAAGTTTCGTTGATTTCACGATGGCGTGGCACGGCTTGCAGAACACCCGTCCGCGGATTGACATACCAATCATGATTTCCACCATGTCGTAACAATCCACAACCCATAGACTCGAGCATACGAATGAGGTCGCGTTGTTTCACGCCAAAACCAATTCTTCGACTTTGCGAACTCCTGGTAATTCTCCACTGGTCAAATCAAGATACAAGGAACGCAGCATTTCACGTAATTCTTCAAGTGATTCACCTTGCGTCCAGTAATCTGGATAGCTTTCAAAATAACCAAGCCAGTGGGTTTTATCAAACCAATAGACAATTCGAGCAGAAGGTTGCATGACTCGAGTTTAGCAAAAAATTCGACCATTGAAGTTTGAGCCATTCTGATAAAACCATAATAGACCTTAGCTTGTATGCAGCGTGAGTTTTTACCCAAGATATTGTATGCTGCCAAGCGAGTACGACACTCTGGAATTTTAGATGCAGACTTTTTCCCAGTACGCCGCAACCCGTTTGCTGCGCGAGCATCCGGCTCGAGCGCAAACCTTTGGTGGCATTGCGATTAAGACTGGCAGTATCCAAACCTATGCGGGCATAGACCTGATTACTGGAATGCCCGTTTTTATTTACACCATGCCCGAAAAGCCCAATGCAATTCCAGAAGTCTACAGCGAGTTTATCCCGACGATTCTCGAGCTTGGTTTTGAACACGACCTCGGCTTTGTGGTCACGGGCAGCGCTCCGGGCTACACCCCGATCAAACCAGTTTTGACCCAACAGCGCCTTGAGTGGTTGGTGCGCTCGAGCAGCCGTGCGATTGCCGATGCCCACAGCGTTGGTTTAATACACGGCAACCTCGAACCAAGTCATTTTCTAGCCTGCGGCGACCATTTACTGCTCGAGGGCTGGGGCTTACCGTGGGGAACTGCCAGCCCAGATTATCAAGCCCCAGAAACCAATATCTCCTTAGCGACCGATGTTTTTGCGTGGGCAAGAAGCATCACGATGTTTGGCAAAGGCAAACCTCGAGTCATGCTCGATGGTGAATTTGGACGCTTGGTCGGGCATTGCCTTAACCCGCGCCCGTCGGAGCGCCCAACCGCCCAAGAATTGGTCTTGGCACTCGAGCAAGTCTTGCCACCACGCAATCCGACCATCCCAGACATTGCCGAAACCGCCCTCGAGTTATCTGCTACCGAATTTCTCGAGACCGATACCAACACCAGCAACCCAATTAAACGCACCAAGCCGCTCGAGATTCCAATTAAAATCCAAACCAAATCCGAACCAAGCACACGCCACAACAAACCAGAATTGCCTGTTTTTGTTGTTCCGTTGCCTGTCGAAGAACCTATTCTAACAGCTGTTGAAGTTGCTCCAGTCTCAAGTGTTGAAGTTACTCCAGTCTCAAGTGTTGAAGTTACTCCAGTCTCGAGTGTTGAAGTTGCTTCACCAGAAGCCAAACTTGATGCGATTGAAGCCGAGTTGTCAATAAAAACAATTCCAGAAGCACCCGAACACCTCGAGCCTCTCCAACCACAAGCAGAACCAATTCTCGAGGTCTTACAGCTGCCAATCAGCCCCGAAATTCAGCCACAACCCGAGCCAGCCCAATTGAGCGAACCCGAACACTTGGCAGCCGATGAACCCGATGTTCAATTGCCCAGCCGAGCCTCGAGCCGCATCACCGACGACAGCGATGCCGATGCACCACGCCCAGCCATCCGTATTGGATTTGACGAAGAAGACCAATCTTGGCGCAGTGTCGTGACACCACAAAAAGCCCGTTCGCCGATTGGGCGTTGGATTATTATTGCCGTGCTGATTGGCTTGGTCATTGTTTTGGCTGGCATATTCTTGAGTCAACCCAAGCCAATCAGCGCCACCCCAAGACCAATCAATGTTCTAGGCGACCCCTCGAGTGGCAGTGTTGTGACTTTTAACTTGCGCGGCAGCGAGGGCATCAAAGGGCGTTTGATTATTGTTAGCGCCCCAAATAGCAGCAAATTAGCCGTTGGGGCATTGCTCGCCACTGTGCCAGGACCTGTGGCATTTCCAGTCAGTGGCGAGTACCGAGTCCGCATCGAAATACCCAACTACGACCCCAGTGAAATTACTGTTCGCGTGCCACAAGAAACCCAAGTCAATCTCGAGTTGCCACGATGAAGCTCAATCTCGAGTTGCCACAATGAAACACGACAAAGCCAGCCGAAAAACCATTTACCGTGGGAAAGTCTTAAATCTGCACCTCGATAACAATTATTGGGAAATTGCCGAACACAAACCCGCCGTGGCAATTTTGGCAATCCAAGACAACAAAATGCTGCTGGTGCGCCAATACCGAGCGCCACTTGAGGATTTTACGCTCGAGCTTCCGGCTGGTTTAATCGAGGCTGGCGAAGATGTACTGACGGCAGCGGCTCGAGAGTTTGCCGAAGAGTGCATGATGGGCGGCGATTTGAGTTTACTGAGTCGTTTCTATGTTTCACCCGGTTTTTGCGACGAACTGGTACATTTGGTACGCGCTGAAAATCTGCGCCCAGCTTACGGCATTCCCGACGACGACGAAGAGATTACCGTTGTGTTTTTAAGCCCCCAAGAACTCTTGGCTGGCGCTCGAGATGGCACTTTTAAGGTTTCCGCGCCAACCATTGCGGCAGCCTATTTGCTGCTTTCCGAAGGGCTGTGATTAGAAATTATCGGTAGACCGAGCCTACACACTCGAGTTTCCTTAGCCGAGCCACCAGTCATGCTATAATTTTTAACGTGAAAACAGCAATTTCAATTCCAAATCAAACATACCAAGATGCTGAACGAATTGCCGTAAAATTGGGGTTAAGTCGCAGTGCTTTATACACCAAAGCAATTGAAGAATTTATTTCTCGCCAACGAATTCAAAGCATTACTGACCAACTCAATACAGTTTACAATGAAACCGACTTGACCCTCGAAGAACAAAACTTTACTCGAGCCGCCGCTCAAGAGGGTCTAAAAAGCGTGTCATGGCAATAAAATTTCATACAAAAAACGAGGCAAACATTGCGCTTGCCCCGTTGCTCGAGCTTCAATTTAGTTTTTTGGCTTCTTAATAAATGGCATCATTTCGCGCAACTGAGCGCCAGTCTGTTCAATCTGACTGCTCGCGGCATCGGCTCGCCATTGAGTCATGTTGGGCTTGCCTGCGGCACATTCTGCCAAAAAGGCTTTGGCAAATTTTCCGCTTTGGATTTCTTGTAAGACTTTTTTCATGCGCTTTTTGGTATTGGCATCTATAATTCTGGGTCCGGTCACAAAGTCGCCGTACTCGGCAGTGTTAGAAATGCTGTGGCGCATCCATTTCATACCGCCCTCAAAGAGCAAATCCACAATTAACTTGGTTTCGTGCAAGCATTCAAAGTACGCCATTTCTGGGGCGTAGCCTGCCTCGACCAAGGTCTCGAAACCAGCATTGATTAAACTTGTCAAACCACCGCACAGCACAGCTTGTTCGCCAAATAAATCGGTCTCGGTTTCTTCCTTAAAACTGGTTTCAATTAAACCGGCTCGCGTTCCGCCAATGCCCTTACCGTATGCCATGGCGAGTTCTCGAGCATTGCCAGTTGCGTCTTGGAAAATCGCAAAGAGGCTCGGTACGCCAGCCCCTTCGGCAAATTGACGGCGCACAAGGTGTCCGGGTCCTTTTGGAGCAACCAAGAAGACATCCACGTTTTTGGGTGGTTTAATTGCCTTAAAGTGAATGTTAAAGCCGTGAGCAAAAACCAAGGCTTTGCCTTTTTTGAGGTTTGGTTTGATTTCATCTTTGTAAACTTGGGCTTGGAATTCATCGGGAATCAAAACCATAATTAAGTCAGCCCGTTTACAAGCGTTCGCCACGCTGTCGGTCTCGAGTCCAGCCGCCCTAACTTCGGCTTCGGTCTGAGAACCTGTCCGCAAGCCAACAATCACTTTTACGCCACTGTCTTTGAGGTTCTGAGCATGAGCGTGACCTTGGCTACCATAGCCAATAATGGCGACAGTCTTATCGGCTAGGGCTTCGAGCGATGCGTCTTTATCGTAGTAAATCTTTAATGCCATGTGTTTACACCTTTTCCTTTTTCTAGCCAAACTCGAGCGTGTTCAGGATTCCGAGATTTGGTATACCTTTGAGCATAACAAGATTTGCGGCAAAATTCGAGGTTTTTGCCCCGTTTCTCGAGAATGAAAGGAAATTGATGCCAGATAAAATCCGACCCCAATACGAAAGCCTTGGTGTAGAAGGCTATTACCAAACCCACGGCGCAACTTATCGCAATCCACACGAGAAACAAATCCATGTGCTGCTCGAGGATTTTCGGACTGAACTTGACTTCACAAAAGTCTTGGATTTAGCCTGTGGCAGTGGCGAAGTCAGCCTTAAATTGCTCGAGTTTGGAGCGACTGTCAGTGGCATAGACCCATTCACCGCCGAGGCATACCACAAACGTACTGGCTTGGTTGCCGAGCCAATAACCTTCGAGCAAATTAGCGACGGGATACTCGAGGAGCGGCAGTACAGTTTAATCGTTTGCAGTTTTGCCTTACACCTTGCGGCGCAATCAAAATTAGCCGTGCTGTGTTACCAGTTGGCGCGTATCAGCCCAAGTTTACTGATTTTATCACCGCACAAACGCCCAATTCTAAAACCCGAGTGGGGTTGGGAACTGCATAGCCAAAAAAGTTTTGAACGGGTTAAAGGAAGGCTGTTTAGATCAGCATTTCTCGAGCCAGAGTCGGTTTGACCAAACATTTCATCTATTTTGTGGTCAAATAGAGCCATGAAATTGCTTTTGGTGCTGACCTCGAGTTTGCTGGTCTTTCTTGGTTGGGTTTTGGCGCAACCGACAGGTGTCAATGGTGAATGGGTCGCCAAAGCCGTCAATCGAACCATCAGCTTAAAAATCGAAGAAGCGGCTGGGCTGGTGACTGGCACACTCGATGGCATGGGCGAAACTTTTCGACTGAGTGGGCGCTTAACTGGCTTCAAAGCCGAAGGCACGGCGACCAGCGCCAGTGGTGAAGCCTATTTTTCTTTTGAAGTCAAGCAGGATACGCTCAGTTTGACTTTGGCAAATTTTGACAGCCAAGGTAAGCCAGACTCGAGCAGTGGCGTGACGGTGGTTCTCGAGCGCGATTTTGGACCCAAAGCCCAAGCCGGATTTAGCGTCCCCGGTTTTGCTCCACCGCCCGAAGACCCTTTAATTGCCACATGGCGCAATGCTAATATTATTTTAACCCTAAAAAGCAATGGCGCAAATAAATACACTGGCACAATCGAAATCTCAAAGCAAAAAGTTGCCATCACGGCTGCTGGCAATCATATGAACCTCAAAGGCAGCTTTAAGTTGGGCAAACAGAATAAGGCTTTTAGCGCCAAACTCGAGAGTGACCGCCTTAAATTTATTTTGGATGGTAAAACCCAGACGCTTGGGCGGGCGCGTTGAATTCAGTAAACGGTTACGGTAGTATGCGTGCCGCCTAATGGCAATTTGGAGGAAATTATGAACTTACGCAAAGCGTTTGGAGTATCGTTAGCGCTCGCAGCAGGAGTTGCGGGTTTAAGTGTTTCGCAAGTCGGCGCACAAGAAAAATTACAAATGGAATTTGTGACCACCAGTTTACAACCATTTGCCGATTTCTTTAACCCATTGGTGACAAAATACAACGCCAACAACACAGGGCAGAACCTCAAATGGACCGACTTGCCACAAGCTGCAATTCAACAAAAAGTCTTATCTGGGGTAGCGGCAGGGAATCCACCCAACGCGGTACAAATGAACAGCACCCAAATTCTAGAGCTTGCCCAACAAGGCGCACTCGAGAACCTGAGTAGCTTATTAGACACAAAAACCCTTAATGTCTACCAAAAACAGGCTTTAGCCGCTTTTACTTTTGATGGCAAGGTCTATGGTCTACCCGATTATGCCAGCCCACGGATTATTTTATTTAACCGCGACATCTTGAAAAAAGCAGGTTTGGATGGACAAGAACTGCCACGTACCCAAGGTGGTGTGATTGCTTGGGCAAAAATTATTGCCGAAAAGGCTGGCGTATTTGGTTTCTCGCCACTGATTGCCAATGCCGATATTCTCAAAGTCTTCCAAGAAGAAGGCTTACCACTTTTTAGCAACGACCGCAAAAAAGCCGTCTTTAATAGCTCAGCCCATGTGGCACTGTTGCAAAAATACATGGACTTACGCAAGAGCAATGTCTTTAGCGAAGAAAGCATGAAAGGCATTGGCGCAAGTTATAACCTTTATACCGCCGGTAAGCTCGGAATGTGCATCGTTGGCATCACCTTTGTGCCGCGTTTAGCCACCGATTCCCCAGCGATTTTCAAAACCACCGCGATTGCCGCTAACCCGATTGCGGCTGGACAGATTACCCAAGCCAGCACCTTTGCATATGCTGTCCCAAGTGGTACAAAAAACCCCAAAGCCAGCGCCACCTTGGCTGCTTGGCTGACCAACGACGACAACCAATTGGCATTTGCCGTGCGCGTCAAAACCGTTTTCCCAACCACCGTCAAAGCGGCTCGAGACCCATTCTTTACCAGTGGTAAAAACAGCACCGATTTGGTCGAACAAGCCCGATTTGCAGGTTCGCAAACCATGAAAAGCGCCAAAGAATTAACCCCAGTTGTCCCCAACGCCAGCACACTCAATAAAGCTGTTAAGGACAACATCGAAGCTGCAATTTTTGGACAAAAAACCGCTAAACAAGCCCTTGATGCGGCGGTCGCCATCTGGAACGCCAACCTCTAAACCCTAGGCTCGAGAAAATCCCTGCACAAGCGGGGGTTTTTATATTTTGATAACTTGCCCTTCGGCAGCCCGAAAGAGTCGGTCGTTCAAGGCTCTGCCCAAGCCGATATTCTCAAACTGATGCGCCAAAATATGGGTGCAACCCGCACGGTCAAGGCTTCGCATTCCAGCAAAGAGTTTAGCGGCAATGCTCGAGAAATTAGAACCCAAATCAAACTGTTTAGCCCGAATACTGGACAGCGACTCGAGGCTAGAACTGGGCAGCAACAAACCGAGTTTTTGGTGCTGGTACATTTTAGCAGTCTCGAGTAACCCAACCGAATGCTCGAGCAGCAGCAGCTTGGCTTTGGGGCTGTAATGCTTTAGGAGCATCCCGGGGGCTGGTTGCCGTGTACGCTCCTCGAGAACCGACTCAAAAGGCAGCAGCACCGTTCCAATCAGGGCTTCGATGTCCTCGAGCGCCACACCACCCGGACGCAATAAGGTTGGCGCTCCAAGCAGACTCAGCACCGTGCTTTCTAAGCCAATTCGTGCTTCTCCACCATCCAGAATGGCATCTATTCGCCCATCCAAATCCTCGAGTACCATGGCAGCATTGGTCGGTGAAGGACGTGAGAATAAATTGGCACTGGGCGCAGCAATCGGCACACTTGCTGCCGTAAGCAAGGCTTGTGCCACCGCATGGGCTGGCACTCGAGCCGCAACGCTGTTGCCGCCAGCCGTGACCTCGAGCGGCACAATTTTTGTTTTTGGCAATACCAGTGTTAAAGCGCCCGGCATAAATTGTTGGGCAAGGCTCGAGACCAGGCTTTCTATCCCATCTAAGCAGGCAATGCTCGAGAATTGACTGGCATCCTCGAGGTGTAAAATTAATGGGTCTGAACTTGGGCGTTTTTTAGCAAAAAAGATTTTTTGTACGGCGCTCGAGTCTAAACCGTTTGCGCCTAAGCCGTAGACTGTTTCGGTTGGAAATGCCACCAAGCCACCCGATTGAATGATTTTAGCCGCCTCGAGTATGGCTGTGGCTTGGGGGTTTGTGGCACTGACGCTTAAAATTTGGGTCATATCAACGCCAGATGCTCCTTGAGCAAAATGTCTAACTTGACCATCAGCGCTTTGGATTGCGCTGCAAATCAGCGACCATATGTTATTTTAGCACAGCTTTTGTCGTGGGTTTACGCCCAGCCACCAATGTTTTGGTCAGTGCCGTAAAACCAATTTCATTGCCCGTCGCCAAAAGTTTTGCCTGTTCTGCCCATGTAGACTGGCTTGGCGCAAGTCGGATTTTAGCAGACTCGAGGGCGGCTTTTAAGGCTTGGGCATCGGTCGCCGCTAAACTCGAGAAGGTCGTGATGCCCGAGGCAACCAAGGCAGCCGCGATTTTTGGACCTATTCCTTCGATTCGGGCTAAATCGTCCACATCAGCTATTTTTGCTTTGGCTGATTTAGCAATACCCTTAGCTTTAGCAACAGTCGGTTTTGTGCTGACTTTGGTTTTTGTAGTAACCAGAACCGATTTTCTTGACTTTGAGGGCTGGGTTACGACCACTTTAGATTTCACTGTTTTGACTGGTTTTTCTATCTTTTCTTTGCTTGGCTTTGTTGTTTCAAAGTCAAGGCAATACCCGTTTTGAATCACCATTTTCTCGGTTTTCTCGAGTAATTTTACTTGGCTTGAGCCTCGGCTGGCGCTTTCTACAAAAGCAGCAAAGGCTTCGGCATGAACATAGCGTTTGTCCTCGAAGGTATTTAAGCCAATTGCCATAACCGCATTGACATCTGCCAGTAAAATTTTGAAAATTGCGGCACTGGTTTTAGCCGTCTCGAGGGCTTCGTGGGTGGTTACCAAAAGTAAGACTCGAGCCGCGCTCCGACCTGCGTTACCATTGCTGGTGTCACGAAAGGCTCGAGTCAGTTGACGCGCCAGCAGCCATTCATCGGCTATTTTTTGTGGCGTTTGCTCGGTCAGCATGGCTACCCGCCTGATGGTTATCAATGCCATCTGTTCAAGGGCTGCTTCAGAAGTGCTGCACACCAATTGCTCGAGGTCAGCCCGAAGCCCAACCGCAAACATTGCCCCCGCCAAATCCTTTTTGCTGTGGGCTTCAATGCCATCGGCTAAAGACTTGGCTTTGGCTTCAAGCTCGCCATACAAAACTGCACTTGGCTCGAGCAGCGCCCGAGCGGTACTTGAATTGATCAAGTCATTCCACGGGGTCAGGATTTTCTCGAGGTAGAGTTCCTGAACGGCTGTTTTGATGTCTTCAACACCGCGCCCACCGAGCATTTGCTCGAGACGAGCATACCGCCCATCCGAATCGGTAATTTCGTACCAGCCAAGCAGCACCGCCCGACCATACGCCCCAAGTTGCACAGAAAAACCATCTTGATTGATTCTGGCACTATTTTTAATATACTCGAGACCCGAAACGTTATCGCGGTAAATTGCAAAGTGGTTACTTTGGCTCGAGAGTTGCAGCGCTTCGGCAATGCCCGATTGGCGTTCGCTGTACAAACACGAATTGATCGTGACATTAGCAAAATGAGTCGAGTTGTTGTAAAAGACCAATGCCCGTTCGCTACCAGCCCGATTTGAAAACGCAAAGACATGATCGTGGGTCACTTCAAACAGCGCAAAATGTTCGACTTCGGCAAATAAATAACGCTTTTTTAAGAGCGGGAAAATCTGAGTTTCATGGTGTGCCATAAAGCCCAAATCTGGTTTTTCGTCGTAGTACGCCCGTTGGTACTCCATGCCGTATTTTTCGGTGTAGCCCTCGACTTGCCCATGCCCAAGCATTGGCAGCCCCGGTAAGGTGGCGCAAAGCGTCATGATGCCAAAATATTTATCGGTTTTACCAAATTGCTCGACGGCAGTTTTTTCGTCGGGGTTACTTAAAAAATTAACATAGCGCTTCAAAATTTCTGGCTCAAACTCGAGTGTATTTTTAATCACCTCGCGGTACTCAGCATTGCGTTCATCGCGCAGCATGACCATAAACGCCGAATTATAGACACGGTGCATCCCCAAGGTGCGGACAAAATAGCCCTCCATCATCCAGAAGGCTTCTGCCAAAAGCAAGGTATCTGGCACTTCGGTAGCAGCACGGTCTACCACTTCACGCCAGAATTCGTTGGGCATGATGCGATCAAATTCTTCTCGAGTCATGCCGTACTCGCTTCTCGAGGCGATGCCTTCGCCCGAACCCGGCTCTGGAAACCAAAGGCGTTTAATGTGGCGCTTGGCGAGGGTCATGGCAGCATCAAAGCGAATAATCGGGAATTGCCGCGCCACCCGAAAAATTGTTTGAATCACGGCTTCTCGAGCGGCTGGATTGATATAATCAAGTTGTGCTGTATCGTTCCAAGGCAGGCTCGTACCGTCGTTGCCGTGGTAAATAATTCGAGTCTCACCATTCTGACCAACGTACTTAAAGGTCACGGCAGCATCGGATTTATCGTAATAATGATCCTCGAGAAAAACCTGCATTCGGCTATCGGCGCTTAAATTCTGCGAGGTGTAGCTATAACTCGGGTACGGCGAAGTTGGGCGCTGCAAAAACCAGTCAGGGTGTTCTGCCATCCATTTGCTGTCAATGCCGGTATGATTGGGAACCATATCCGAAGCCATGCGAATCCCAACCCGCCAAGCTCGAGTTTTCAGGTTCTCGAGGGCTGGCTCACCGCCAAGCGCGACCGCAATGCTGTAATCCCAAAGGCTATAGGCACTGGCAACCGCATCTGGGTTGCCCATGCGGTGTTTAATTTCTTTGCTGGCTTGGCTGCGTTCCCACAAACCAATCAGCCATAGCCCAGTAATCCCCCAACGCGCCATGTTCTCGAGTTCGGCATCTGGGATTTGGTCTAACGTGCGAATTTGGCGGTTGTACTGCTTACTCAGTTGGTCAAGCCAGACAAAAGCATTTTTTGCGATTAAGACCACCCGAGGCATCCAATTCTGGTCGAGCGTAAAGGCTTCGGGTTCGTCCTCGAGCATCTGGCGTGAAACTGTACGAATTTGCGCTTCGGCTTTGAATTCTGCACCACCACCATCAAAGTCCCGCACATTCTGCGCCACAAAAAAACGGGCTTCTTCGGCAAATAAATCTAAGCCACCACGCAATTTAAGTTCTAAAGTCGCAAAACGCCCGGCTGTACCACGGCGCTCAAAGACCCCACCAAAACGCCCCATCAACGACCGCAATTGCGTCTCGAGTGAATCTGGGTGCTGCATCGCGGGCAAGCGCAAGGCTTTCCAAAGGCTTGTGCCACCAAAACTGGGTTGACCCTCCAAAAAAGACTCAAGGCTCGAGATAACACTGCGGTAAGCACTCGAAGAAGCAATCACTTCATCCTCGAACAAATCTTTATAGGGCATAAAAGCGGGGTTGTTGTTCTCGAGCCAGAGCAGCAGCATTTCCTCGAGCAGAATTTCTTTGTTGGCAGGCAAAGCCAAGTAATCCTCGAGTGTTTGCTTATTTTGGTAAACCGCCGTCGGTGGGAATTCTTGGGCGAAGCGCGTCAGCGTTGCATCCAAACGTTCGCCGTACTGCGCTCCCAATGCCTCAAGCGCCTCTTGCCAAAGCCTTGGCGCATGGTTCTCGCGGTACTCGAGCAGCAGACCATGCAGCACCTCGTCTATCAAGCCCATGGCGTTGATGTCGCCGGCTCTGGCATTGCGCCCCGGTGTGACCGCATTGAGGGCGGCAGCAAAACGCCGCGCCGCCGCGAAGTCGGCAAAAATCACCCGTCCAGAGGTGGTGAACAGCGCCGCATCAAAATTATGGCGGTCACGGACGGAGCGCAGGATATGTAGCTCGAGATTCATGAGAGCAGGATACCACAGTGCTTAAACGCGTTTGAAACCGTTACGTTTTTGGCGTACAAAAGCCAAGTATCAAAAAAGTATAGCTTGGCACGCCACACCAAAGCTCATCACAAGCTCGAGTATCGTATGCCAATATCATTTGAATAAATTTTACTTGCCACCAGCAACACTAGGAAGACCATTAGCCAGTGCAAATTGCGTGACAGCCATTGCCAAGACAATCAAACGAAAACCAATTAAACGTACTTTTTTCATACAAACCTCCAGAGTTTGTGAAGCTCCGTTAGTTTGTGCTAACCTCAGTGAGAAGCTGTCTGTCCAAATCAACAAAAACGGTGAAAGACTGTGATTTACGAACCCAATCCGATCCTCGAGTGCTACCTCAGTGACCAATTTGACCTTGGCATCGAGACTTTTGATTTGCTCGAGACCGCAACACCGCTCGACTTACTTTGGGTTGGGCAGTGCCATTTTGGGCTTGACCACCATGTCGAAGCCCTCCATTATTTTTATCAAGCCAGCGCTCGAGGATATGTCGAGGGAACAATTTTTGCCTCAACTGTTTTGCGCTTTATTGGCAGCCACCAATTAGCCAATCAACTGCTGGCACAGGTCATGCACAAAGACCTTTCGGTATTTGGTCAGGCGGCTTGGTACAGAGAAAATGGTCTGCAATTGGTCGCAATGCGCCATTTTGCCTTGGCAATTCCAGAACTTGAACAGGCTTGGCGAATTGCCAGTGCCGACCCCATAGGGCAGCGTTTACTGGCTCGCTATTCGCAAAGTCTGGCTTTAGCACTGCTCGAGATTGGACGCGACCAAAACGCCTTGAAATACCTCAACTTGGCAATTAATCCAAAAAAACCGAATCCCGATTTACTTGTACTACGAAGTTCTGCTCTTGCTTACAGTGGTGAATTTACCAAAGCCAAAGCAGACCTCGAGCAATTTCGTCAACTGGTTTCAGGTTCTCAGTCCACTTGGACTCATTTGGTTCATGGTTTTATCGCACGCTGTCAAGGTTTAATCGAACAAGCTACAACCATCTACCTTGAAACCGCCTCGAGTGCCAAAACCCTAGGCGAATGGGAAACCGAATTCTATGCCGAGGTCGCCTTGTGTGCCTTACTCACCGAACAAGGCAGTTACCACGTTGCCCAAGCACACCTGTCCAGAGCGCATGGGGTTATTCCTTTGCCGCGTGAAGATTTTGCGGTTCACGAAGCCATGATTGCCATGCGTCATGCTGCCCTACAAACATCCCAAGGCAATAAAGAGGCAATCAACACGCTCCAGCACGTCGCCCTCATCCTTGGACAGCGAAAACTCGAGCGCGAACTTGGCATTGCCGAACTGCACTTGTCCGAAGCCTATTTTTATAACAACCAGCAACAAGCAGGATTATCAGCTTTGGCTCGAGCCATTCATTTGCGTCATGCGGTTGGCAGCCAAGCCTATTTTGCCCTTGAATTACGCGCCTTGCCTCATGTTTTCCAGACCGTTTGCGGCTTGAGAATTCGAGGCACAGATGTTTTCTACCAAGATTGGCAAACCCTAGAACGCCAAAGCCCACACGAAGTACAACTGACGACCCTAGGAGATTATTCGATTCGGCTCAATGGACAAGTCGTTAAACTTGATTCTGGCACAGCCAAAGCAGTCGAATTTCTGGCGTACTTACTCGAGGCTGGCGAATCGCGTTTAGACCAGATGATTAGCGAAATTTTTGATTCTGGCTCGCACAGCACCGCCCGTAATCGTATTCATAAGTTACGTGAATCAATCGCTCGGCAAATACCCGGCTTAATTGTTCCGCATAACAAAGAACGCAATACCTATCACCTCGAGCCAGTCGGTGTGCGTTTGCGCTGGGATGTGCGCGAACTCCGCAAAGCCCTCGAACAGGGTGGTGTGACTGGAATGCAGCGCGTACTTTCGATGTACACAGGAGCATTCTTACCGCGCAGCGAAACCCAATGGGCAGAACAGACGCGCTTTGAACTTGAATTGAGCATTACCGAAGTTGGTCTTGAAACCCTCAACGAACTCTTTAAGCTCGAGCGCTTTGATGAGTGCTTACGATTAGCCGAACGACTGGCACAGATTGCCAACATGAGTCTTGGAATTCAACTGCTGCTCTTAAAAGCCACGATTCGGGTACACGGGGCAATTGCGGCTCGAGAACGACTCTTAAAAATAGACCCCATCATCCAAAACGATTTGCGAACCCTTCCAGAATTGCAATTTGAATTTCGCAACGCAGAGCGCGAATTTTTGAATTAAAAAAGGTTTGGTAGACTCGTGGAATGAAAATAAAAAATATCCTTGAGCATTGGGGCATCAGTGTTGAAGAACTCAGCACCGCCATTCTCGAGAACGGCAGCTTACGTGGCATGGTTTTTGGTTATGTTGCCGAAATCAAATTGCGTCAATTACTCGAGCAAAACCCGTTGGTCAGTTTAATTGTCAAAGACAACGACCATGACCGTACTCGAAAAGCAGATTTACGAATTCGATACCGCGATGTTGAATTTCGGCTCGAGAGTAAATCGTTGCAAACCAATTCGATTAAAAAATTACCTGACGGCACTTTTACTGGCAAAACCCAAGTGGACGGCAGTGACCGACGCTTGGTACGCTTTGCCGATGGCTCAAGTCTCGAGACAATCTTATTATTGCCAAATCAGTTTGACGTGCTGGCGGTCAATTGTTTTGCTTTCGAGGATACGTGGTACTGGTTATTCGCTCGTAATTCAGATTTACCACGCTCGAGTTTTAAGCGTTATACCCCCGAGCAGCAGCGAGGTTTACTGGCTTCGCTGGTAGAGGTGCATAAGCCAGCCCGAGGGGTTTTTAGTGATGATTTATTTGTCTTGCTCGACCAAATGATGGCTGACGGTCACGGTTGAAGATGAACAATACTCGAGATTTTGGTTTTAACTTTCTGGAATACCAAAAAGTAAGAATGGTTTTTTCGGGCATGAACCTGAGTTTTCAAGCGGCTAATGCTTGGGCGGTTTGGGCGCACAAGCACAAACAAATCTTTACTGTACAAACCCATTGATTCATAAGCACTGATAATTTCGACATGGGTCAGGCGTTGTTTATTAGCACTGACTTCATCTTGGCATTTAACAATCAGCATCCCACCCATTTTCAAGACACGGTTGGCTTCACGCCCAGCTTTGATGTACATATCTATCACGGCTTCGTGCCACTTTGGCTCGCCCTGAGTTTGGGCTTGTCCACTCGAGTAACTACGCCGAAAAGCAGCGTGGCTTCCGCCCCCTGCAAGCTGTTCGACATCACGACGGTACAGTCCTTCCATATAGGGTGGGTCAAGGATAATTGCATCGAGCGAACCTGTTTGGTACGGTAAATCACGACAATCTACGCCATTTTGAATTTCGATTTGATGAACCAAGTCTCGAGTATTTTTTGCTTCAATATCCGAGAAAAACAGTTGATATTTCTGAACTGGGATTCGTTGCCAAAAGACACCTTTCCCGTAGGTCACATCAGCAATTTTACTGCCACCGGGCAAGTGCAATTCGGCGATTTCGGCAAACATTTCGGCATTCCCTGTTGTGGCTGCTGATAAAATGAGATCGCTGCTGGACTTTCCACCTTGAATCCGTTTTGAGCCTGATTTTGGTATGGTAGTCGTTACAAGCTCAGTTTGACCAAAAAGTTCGGATTGCCGATTCATACCCTATACTCTACTTAAAGTAGAGCAATGTGTCAAGCCATGAAACCAAAAACCCTAAGAATTCAAGTCACCCTACGCCAACACCTCGAGCAAATTGGGGTCAGTGCTTATATGCTCGGAAAAATGACAAATCAAGTCAGCCCACAAACCATTTATGCGATTGCTAACGGTAGCCGAAAACCGAGTCTAGAAGCGCTAGAAGCCATATTGAATGCTCTTCATCAACAGGGTTTTAGTACCACACTCGAAGATTTAATCTTTGTTGAATCTGAACCGTTTAATCCCTAAACTTTTGCAAGGCTTAAAATTTGTAATTCGACTTGTTTGATTAACTCTGCCACGGCAATCTGCTCAACTTTCCAAGGCGCTTGAGTTTCTATACTGTGCCAAGACTCGAGTATAGATTCCCGTGTTTCGGCTGCCATACTTGGATGGCTCAAGATTTGCAAGACCAAACAAATTTTCAAGACGATTTACAAAAAAGCACTTTGCCATTGCTCAAGCGGCAGTGAGTTATCCGAAATTTGCAGTTCACCCAATAAATTCTGAGTTTTTTGTTTGGTCTCTGCCGATGTATTCGGATGTTCAAAGACCGTTTGTAGAATTCGACTGGCTAAATTGGGATTGCGTTCGATATGCCATTCTCCTACAAGTTTGAACGCCTCTAAAGCTCGAGGAATAAAGTTGAGTTGCAAGGCTAAGGTCAGTGCAGCACAAAGCGATTGCTTAACAAGATGAGCATTTGATATGGCGATGCCGAGTGCCGCCAGATTGGTCAGTACCGTAATTTCTCCTGCTTGGTCGCCTATCGTCTTACGAATCTCGAGACTGGTATTTAGGTGTTCTCGAGCAGTTTCAAACTGTTGTAGCTTTGTTGCTAAAACACCAAGATTTGAATGCAGCACAGCAATCGGACGTTGATGTCCGATTTTTTCAAAAATCTCGAGACACTGCTGGTAGGTTGTAAAAGCCGCCGAATCTTGGTTGAGGACTTCGTAAACATTGGCAATGTTATTCAGTACCGTAGCTAGACCAGCCGTATTATTTAATCGCGTTTGAATATCCCGAGCCTGCGTGTAGTGGGCAAGGGCAACTTGGTAATTGAGTTGACGCTTGGCAACAGCCCCTAGCAGACTGGCACATTCGGCAAGATTGAGATCGAGTTCAAAGCAGTTTTGGGCTTTGGTCACCACATTTTGTGTTTCTAAATAGTCCGCTTGCTCAAAATAAATAAATCCCATCTGTAGCCACGCTCGACCCGCTTCTTCGGTTAAACCGACTTGCTCGAGTTGGTTTGCTGCCAATTCAAGATTGTTGAGGGCATTTGGATACTCGCTGACAATTCTTAAAAATAAACCACGCCAAAAATTTGTTCGCCCTTCAAGGCTCGAGCCAGACTGGGCGCTATAACGTGCCAAAGAATCGAGTGCCACAAACCCCAAGCCGCGCACGTCCCAATAATCAGCAATAAGCCTTAGGTGCTGCTCGAGAACATCGTGCTGCATTTTTGCCCAATATAAAAAGGCGACATCCAGATTGGAGCGTTCGGTGTCCATGGCTTGCAGTGTGGCTGGTTGACGAAAAGACTTTTGCCAGCCTTGACAGCGCTCCGAGAAATACGCGGCATGATACGCCTGCAAGTTTGCAAGTGTACTCGAGTGGAGCGCCGCAAATTCCCGAATCATTTCATGGCACAAAAACCGACCCTGTTCATCCTTACGAATCAGACCTTTATTGATCAGCGCCAGTAGCGTCGGCAGTTGCGTCTGACCGACTGCCTGTAAGCCTTCAAGACTTGCGCCACCCCGAAAGACCGACAGCGCCTCGAGTGTCTGTTTCTCGCGCAGCGTTAATTGCACCCAAGTGCTTTGCAAAACCGCTTCTAAACTCCGATGCCGCAAAGGAATATCCTGCACATCGGTCTCGAGCCAGAGTTGACTCTTTTCAAGTTCGGTAGCAATTTGTTCTAAACTTAAAACCCGTGTCCAACGGGCAGCCAATTCGATTGCCAGTGGTAAGCCCTCGAGTTTCTGGACAATCTGCGCCACCAGCCTTGGTTCTAGGTTTTGCTGGCTCAGACGCTGGGCAACTTGGACAAATAAACGCACCGCTTGGTTGGTTGGAATTTCGAGCGCACTTTTTGGGACAGGCAAACCCAGTAAATCCAGAATTGTTTCGTCGTTGACCAGAAGCCGAACTCGAGAGGTCAGCAATACCCGTAGGTGCTGACACTCGGTCAGTAAACGCCCGAGAAAACCTCGAGCCTCGAGCAGATGTTCCATGTTGTCCAGTACAAGCAAAATGGATTTTTCTTTAGCAAAGTCAAAAACTGTTTGTTCTAAACTTTGCTGTTGCTTATTTTGCACCCCAAGGGCAGCGGCTAAGGCAGTCACGACCTGATTGGCTTGGGTCAACGCTGTACCATCCATAAACACCGAGCCATGGACAAATTGGGGACGCAATAACCTTGCTGCCTCAAGCGCCAAGCGGGTTTTTCCACTGCCGCCAAGCCCAACAATACTGACCAAGCGATTTGCGCCCAGCAGCCAAGTTTGTAGCTGCTCGAGTTCGATTTCTCGTCCGATAATCGGTAAAAAACTTTTACTTGGCAGCACAGGGCGACTGACAGCTTGGTCTTGTAACAAAGCAAGCGTACTCGAATCTGGTTGAATTCCCATTTCGGCTGCTAAAGCACTCGAGAATCGCCCATAAATTTTCTCAGCTTGTCCACGTTCTTTCTGAGCCAAGTAGCAGCGCATCAGGGCTTGTACGGCTGGTTCGCACAAGGGTTCGGCAAACAGTAATTTATCGAGCCACGCAATTGCCACACCATATTCTCGAGTTGCCTCAAGTTGGCTGGTGCGTTGCAGAATCGCTTCACGCCACAAACCATGCAAATGTTCGCGTTCAAAACCAAGCCACGCTTCGAGACCCGCCAAGGCTGGCGGCATAAAACCCTCGAGCAATGCGCCTTGATAGATTTCTAACGCCTCGAGCCACTGCTGGTTTTTGCATAGCGTCACAAAATTTTCTACATCGGTGCTGATTAAAAAACGCGCCCGCTTGGCATCGGTCTCGAGTGCGGCTGCCCAAGGAAATTGTTTTGCCCGATGAAAAATTAAACGCAGGGCATTACGGGCTGTTTGGTCATCGTCTTCTGGGCGAAACAGACACGCCAATTCGTCTCGAGCCACCCAATCGCGGCGCAGTGCCAAGTACAACAGCAACCACGCTGGACGCGCCAATGGCAACGGCTCGAGCCGACCATGGCTAAAAACACTGGCAACGCCAAGTAGTTGCAGTTCCATCAATCAATAATAGCGCATTTTACAAAAGTAATGAAACGCAAATGAAACGCAACTGGGGCAAACTACTTTTAGGAAAAGGAGAAAATCATGAAAAGATATTGGTTGATCGCCGTGTTGTTTGTGGCTATTCTGGCTGCCTGTAACACACCAACGCCGACTGTTATTCTGCCCGAGGATGACCCAAGCACCACCCAAATCATTGATGGAACAGCCGCCGATGTCACCAATTTAGACACCACCGCCGTCTCGAGTAAAGCTGTGGTGTTAGATGCAGCCCTGTTGGCAGCCATTGTCAAAATAGACCGCAGTTCGGGCGAAGTGATTTTTGATGAAGCCAAATTACCACTGGGTTTACTGGCAACTGGTGGCAAACTCGAGGTCGGTAATACGATTGTGGCTCGAGGTACACCTAAGTTAAGGCGCGGTTTGTTAAGAAAGATTACCCAAGTGACAAGGGAGAATGGCTTTGTGCGGGTTAAGACCGTGCAAGGTAAACTCAACGAAGTCTTTACGGCTGGTGGCTTTCGGGTGCAGCGCAAAATGAAATTAGCCGATGCCAAGTACATTATTTTACCCAACGGTCGAAAACAGGCTTTACAGCAGCAAACTGGAGTACGACCACAAGCCCTTGGGTTTCCAGTTCAAATTAACTTTTGCCCCGTTAATATAGACGGCAACACCGCCACCAAGAACGACCAAGTTTGTGTGTCTGGCAGTGTAGACATCAGCCTCGAGTTTATGTTTGTGTTTAAGTGCGAAGGCTTTTTGTGTACCAATCCGTTTTTGGACACCAATGTCAAGGTCATTCAAACCACCAACTTGACCGTGACTGGCGAGTTATCGCGCACCATAGATAAACGCATTCCGCTTGGCACTGTGCCGCTCCCAATTATTGTCATTCCAGTTGGTTTTGTACCGCTTACTTTTGTACCAGAAATTGACCTCGAGGCAAGTTTAACTGGGCAAGTCAGCGTGAATTTTAACTGGAGCGCCAATCAACGTATGGAATTCACGGCGGGCATGGCACTCGAAAACGGCGCGTTTAGAACCTATGACCGTTTTACCAACGACATTGATACTTCTGGGATTGATGTCAGCATTAACATGAACGCCGAGGCTCGAGTCGAAGCCGAAGCCAGTATATTGGTTTTTGGAATTGGTGGTCCGACCGTCACGGCTGGCTTATTTGTGACCTTTGAAGCGGGGTTTCCACGCACCCCAACTTGGTCTTTGGATGCTGGTTTTGATGTCAGTATTGGCTTAGAAATTGATATGTTTGGACTGATTCAAGCCGATGTCAAAGAAGAAATTTTCGAGAAACGTTTCCAACTTGCCGAAGCCCCAAATATCAAACCAACCGTTATTATTCAGTCTCCGCTCGAGGGCGACGAAATCGAATTAGCCGTCAATACCGATGCAGTAGGTATTCCATCGGCGGGTATTCCAGCCGGCACAAAGTACATTAAGTTACCCAAAGCCGACATTAAAACTGATGATGCCGAAGATGGCGAACGCTGCTGTACCGTTGTCTGGGAATTTGGCAACAATGGCAACGGTGCGACCACCAATCCAGGACCTCATATGCTCGAGGACAGAAGAATCAATGGTGGGCTGAACGGTGTTGCCAAGCAGCAAACCATCACCGTTACTGCCACCGACTCGAGCGGCGGCAAAACCACCAAGACTTGGAACTACAAATACAAAGAATGCCAGAATTATGTGACCTTTGCCGCCACGGGTCTACGTTCTTGTGCCACCCCGATGGATCCCAAATCGTTTGAAGCCTTTGGTCCAAGAACCCTCCAATAAATCCATGCCCGACCTCGAGTATCACTTAAAAATCATCCCAGCCAAAGCAGGGCAGCCTTGGAGCGCCCTGCTTGAAGGCAACGGAGTCGTTTTGCGTTTCTCGAGTCTGCTCGAGTTGGCACGCTACCTCGAGGTCGCGGTTGGAAAAGTCAGTCATTCGGTTTTAGAAAAGGAGTTAAAAGCATGAAAAAGTATGGATTATTGTTGGCTTGTGTATTACCAATCGCTTTTGCCCAAACCAGTTACCCAAGCACGGTGACTCGTTTAATTCCAGTCGAACGCGGAAAAATTGTTTCAATCACCAGCACCCTCGAGTCTGGCGTGGCAATGCCAGATTTATCATGGGCTTGGCGTTCGGACATGGCGTGTTTTGTGCAGTTGCAGGCTTGGAAATTTGACAATAAACACAAAATGTTTGCGATTCCAACCAAGTTTTCGGGTATTGGCGAAATTACCGTGCGGGTTATTCCAACCGACCCGAACATCAACCTCAGTGTTTGGTATTACATGGCTGGGTCAACCGATTACCGTATACCGCCACAAGTCTCGAATATGCGGGCTTGCGAAGCCGATTTTAAGTGGGACAGACCCTTTAAGAACCAAACCCAAGACCATACACGCTGGGTCTCGAGTGGCGCAAAAGGCAACGAGAATGTGCTGATTGGCGTGAGTGCGCCTAAAGATGTGACAACGGCAGAATTCAAGCTCGAGGTCTCTGTCAAATGAAATACGTTTTTGCGATTCTTCTGCTCTCGAGTCTGGTGCTTGCCGAAAAACTCTATGCCCGTTCTTTACGAACCGAATGGACAAAATCGGGCATGATAAGCGGCATGAGCAGCGCCCAAGCCATGAACATCAATGGCGCAAAAGCAGCCTATAAAAACAGCCTTGGATACATTGGCAATCAGAAAAATAGCCTACTCTTTGGGATTTCTTTTGTGGCTTTTAAGGATGCAGCCGTCACCAACAGCCTTGGGATTTCGTACAATGGGCAACCAAAAAACTTAGCCGAATTTGCCAATGCTTCGGGCAGCATTATCGCCTATAAGTCAGCAGCTTGCCTTGGCATGAGCGAAAAAACGGTTCAAGCGATTGCCAAAGTATTTTTTGAGACCATCCAAGCCGCCCAAAAATCTGGGCAGCCCATCAAGACTGTCCAGCGACAATTTGGGGTTTTTAATCTGTACCTTGGCAATACCACCGTCAAAACCCCCAATATCTTATTCAGCATGGTCATCTCAAGCAATGGTGTATTGGGCAAATCTGGTTGGCTCGAGTATTGCAACCCAAAGCAATAATTGGTACAGCCCCTAAACAGTAAGCCAGCCATTTATCGTAGTATGCAAGGCATCATGGACTTTGAAAAACTCGGTGCGTTTTACCTCGGCAAAAACTTTGACTCGAGCAATGCAACACTCAGCGACCAATTTACGCTCTATGAATCTAAGCACCTGACCACCCATGCAGTGATTATCGGCATGACCGGTTCTGGCAAAACTGGCTTAGGCATTGGTTTACTCGAGGAAGCCCTGATTGATAACATTCCAGTCATTGCGATTGACCCAAAAGGCGATTTAGCCAATTTGCTGCTGACTTTCCCCAACCTTGCTTCGACCGAATTTGAGCCATGGGTCAATACCGATGCGGCGGCTCAGGCGGGTAAGTCCACGGCAGATTTTGCGGCGCTGCAAGCTGGAACGTGGCAAAAAGGTTTGTCCGATTGGGGCATGGATGCGCCCAGAATCCAAAAAATGCGCTCGAGTATTGATTTTACGATTTATACGCCCGGTTCTAACGCGGGTGTGCCTGTTTCGGTCTTAAAAAGTTTTGATGCGCCACCCGCATCGATTCTCGAGGATTCCGATGCGTTGCGAGAAAAAATTCAAAGCACCACCACAGGCTTATTGGGTTTACTGGATATTGAAGCCGACCCAATTCGTTCTCGAGAACATATTTTTATTTCAAGTATTTTTAGTGCCGTCTGGCTTGAGGGCAAAAACCTCGATTTAGGTGGATTGATTGAAAGCATTCAAAATCCGCCTTTTGAAAAAGTTGGTGTGATGGGACTCGAGTCTTTTTATCCAGCCAAGGAACGCTTTGAACTTGCCATGAGCATCAATAATCTACTTGCCAGTCCGGGTTTTGCAGCGTGGATGGAAGGCGAACCGCTCGATGTCAAGAATTTTTTATGGACAAAAGAAGGTAAGCCGCGCTGTTCGGTGTTTAGTATCGCCCATTTGTCGGATGGCGAAAGAATGTTCTTTGTCTCGAGTTTACTGAACGCGCTTTTATCGTGGATGCGTCAACAAAGTGGCACACCCAGCTTACGGGCTATTTTTTATATGGATGAGATTTTTGGCTACTTTCCACCCAATGGTAATCCACCCAGTAAAACCCCAATGCTGACGCTCTTAAAACAAGCTCGAGCCTTTGGGCTAGGGATGGTACTCAGCACCCAAAACCCAGTGGATTTAGATTACAAAGGTTTAAGTAACACTGGAACGTGGTTTATTGGCAGATTGCAAACCGAAAACGATAAAGCCAGAGTTCTCGAGGCATTAAGCAGTGCTGGAGGCTCGAGCAACACCGATTTAGATAAGGTTTTATCTAGCCTTGGCAAGCGCGTTTTTTTAATGCACAACATCAATAACCCTAAGCCGATGACTTTCCAGACCCGTTGGACAATGAGCTACTTGGCGGGTCCAATCACTTTAGAACAAATTAAAATTTTAATGCGCGAAAAAAAGAACCAAAAAACCTCTGCTACGACCGACACACCAATGACGCTAAAATCCACACCAGAAAATAACTCGAGCCGCCCAAGCCTTCCGCCCACCGTTAGGCAATTTTATCTCCCCTCGAGTAGCCAAGGCATTACCTATTACCCAATGCTTTGGGGCAGTGCCAATGTGCGTTATGCCAACAGCAAACAAAAACTGGATGTGATGCAAAATAAACGCTATTTGGTCTCAATCACCGATGCGCCTGTACCTGTGGTTTGGGATGAAGCCGAAAGTTTAGAGTTTGATGTCAATGCGCTTGAGGAAACTGGACTCGAGAATGCAGCCTACGCCGAACTTGCCAGTGCTGCCAGCAACCCAAAAAATTACGACAAATGGCAAAAGGAATTTGCCAAATGGATAAGCTCGAGCCAAGTCCTAACACTTTTCTCGAGCGCCAAATTTAAGGCGATTTCAGAAATGGGCGAATCTGAAGGCGATTTTAGAACGCGCCTGACTCAAGTCGCAAGGGAGCAGCGCGATGCAGGTTCAGCCACGATACAAGCCAAATACGTGCCAAAACTGACTAAACTTGAAGTGCGTTTACAAACCGTTAAAGCAAAGCAAGCCGAACAAGCCGCTCAAGCAGGGCAAGCCCAATTGCAAGCTGCCTTAAATGTTGGGGCTGGAATCCTAGGGGCTTTATTTGGTGGTGGACGAAAAACCAATGTGATTGCCAAAGTGGGTTCGGGGATGCGTGGCGCGAGTAAAGCCTTTAAGGAAGGGCAAGATGTAACAAGAGCAGCCGAAAGTGTTGAAGGTGTGCAAGCCGAACTACAAGAATTACAAGCTGAACTGGCTGCCGAACTCGAGGGGATTAGCGCCGTAGACCCAAACGAACCGCTCGAGACGATTGAGATTAAAGCCAAAGCCAGCGATGTTGGTGTTGAACTGGTGGCATTGGTTTGGACTCCGTACACAAGAGATGACAAAGGGCGTTTGACTCCAGCGTGGGCTTGAATTCTTCTGGCTCGAGCATCGGCAAGTACACCAAAACTAAAGCTGGATTCTTATACAGACAGTTTGGTGTTTATCGAAGCTGCAAAATAGCTCAAGCCAAAAAAGTTTTGTGCTGCTCGAGTTGGTTTAGAATTTTTGGTCATCCGATTTATGACGCTGGACTTCTTTGGGACGCAACTTGCCAAGTTTGGTGATGCGTCCCTCGACCCGTTCACGCCAACGGATGTAGGTTTTTTTGCTCTGGACACGACGCATCAGGTTTTTGAGATCTTTTTCTTTTAAGCCAAATTGGGCTTCAATGGCTTCAAAAGGGGTGCGGTCTTCCCATGCCATCATGACAATTCTATCGGTATCTTCGGGCGAAAATTCCATGATAAACAGTACACAACTACAGCCTCACCGTTTCTTGTGGTTACCATACAATTGAAGTGAGTCACTCTTACGTCACACCAAAAAGCGAGATGAAATAGTTTTCTCGAGCATTTTCAAAACCGCTTTAGCCTTTGGCTCAAGCAACACGGGCAGGTCAGCCGCTCGAATCGCAGCCGTTAAAGCGCTACACCTCGAGATGGGCAAAAGAAGTTATAAGGTATCAAAACAGCAAAAAAGTACACGCACCTTTTAACAAATGCGTGTATAGCGTGGTCGGGGTGGCGAGATTTGAACTCACGACCACTTGACCCCCAGTCAAGTGCGCTACCAGGCTGCGCTACACCCCGCCCTTCTGGCTCAAGAAGGCTATCAGACGAATGCGGCGCGGTCAAGTGGTAGAGTAAATTCGTGCGTTCTTTTGTGGCTTCTTGGTTGATGGGTTTACTTTTGTTGGGCGTGGGTTGCGCTGCAATTTTTGCTTTCCCAGCCTTTCCTATACGTCTAGCAGTGGCGTGCCTGATGGTTTTTTTGGTGGATGCCTTTGGCGGACGCTGGTTTGGCTATACGGCTATCCCGTTTATTGCTGTGGGTTTACTAAACGATACAGCAGGGAATTGGATTTTGGTTTTGCCACTTTTACTAGGTGCATTTTGGGCAGCCTTGTTTTTGCGCCATGTTGAACCCGGTTGGTTTGGCGTACCACTCGGGATGATTGGTTTTGTTGTGCCTTTGTTTGGTTTGTTGTTTTTACAACAGCGAATAGACCCGAATATCCAATTGCCGCTTAAAGGTCAATTCACCATGTATTATGTTGCATCTGGTACGGTTGCTATTTTAGTTTCCAGTGTAGTTTTACAGCTTTTACGGCGGTCTCGAGTCAAACCAGTTCGGCGGATTGCGGTGCGTTAGCCGATGTCTATGGTCTGGTGGAGATTATTGCGCCAGTTTTTGGATTTATTTGTGGCGCGTTGGAACACAGCACAAGTACCAATTTTAGCCGCCAGTCTGGCGTATTATGCCACTTTTAGCTTATTTCCGTTGTTGTTGTTGGCAGTGGCTGGTTTTGGGTTTGCTTTGGCGCAGTATCCAAGTTTACGCAATGAAGTTCTATTTTTTTTACAAACCACCATCCAGCAGGTTTTTCCGAGTGCGGCGGATTTACTTAACCAGAATCTCGAGAGCCTAAAACTTGGTGTTCTTGAAAAGTTTGCTGCCAATGCTGGGGTCAGCAGCCTCATTGCTTTAGCGGGTCTGATTTGGTCTGCCAGTGGCTTTTTTACAGTGCTTCAAACAGCTTTAACCCTAGCCATTCCGGGAAGGCGCAACCGCACGGTCGTGATGCAACGCGTTTTGGCATTTGTCACGGTTTTTACACTTGCGCCTTTGATGCTTTTTTTGATGATTTTGGGTTCGGTTCTCTCGAGCTTATCAAGTGTACCACTTCTCGCCCCAATTCAAGCCTACTCGAGTGGTGTCTTAGCGCTGCTTGGCGCATATGTTTTGTTTAGTTTGTCGTACCGCTATTTGCCCGCCCATAACCCCGGTTGGCGAGCCAGTCTGCTTGGGGCATTGCCAACCGCTTTAATCTGGCAAGCCGCTCGGCTGAGTTTGGGTTTACTGACCCCAATCTCGAGTTTCCAAGCAACTTACGGCATTTTGGCTGGGTTTTTGCTGTTGCTGGCGTGGTTGTATTTAACTTTGCAGATTTTTTTAGCGGGTGGGGTGTTGGTTGGTTTGATTGAGCAAGCTGCCTTGCCCACGAGCAATCTCGAGCAAGGCTGAAAAGGCGCAAAGGTGCATTACCCCCTTGCATTCTTTGGTTTGTTTGCTATACTCCTTGGGCTGCCGCGAGGCACAAAAACATAAGGCTGGCTGGGCTATTTACCCGGTAACACGCCCGGAGGAAAATAAAAATGGCAAAGCATCCAGTTCCAAAAAAGAAAACCAGTAAATCCAAGCGCGATATGCGTCGTTCGCACCATGCCTTGGTTGCCCCTAACCTGACCACTTGCAAGAATTGTGGTTCTAAAAAGCCGCAACATATTGTTTGTGCCGAATGCGGTTTCTACGATGGTCGTCAAGTCTTGGCTGTTGCCCAAGCCTAATTTAGCTCAAGAATGCCGAAGGGTTGCGCCCTTCGGCATTTTTTATGGCTGGAAATTACGTTAAAAACCGAATAGAATAACGATAATGTTATTCTTTAGGACATACCCATGACTCAACCTGCTGGCGCAAATCGCCCCAAACGTCTTGCCGATTATGTCGGTCAGGATAAACTTAAACGCAAACTCGAGGTTTATATCCAAGCTGCCAAAGGTCGTGGTCAGGCGCTCGATCATGTTTTGGTTTTTGGTCCTCCGGGCTTGGGTAAGACCACCTTGGCACACATTATTGCTTACGAAATGGGTGTTGGAATCCGTCCAACCTCGGGTCCAGCAATCGAAAAACCGGGCGACTTGGCAGCCATTTTAACCAACTCACTCGAGGAAGGTGATGTTTTGTTTATCGATGAAATTCACCGTTTGGGTCGGGTAGCCGAGGAACATTTGTATCCAGCCATGGAAGATTTTCGGCTCGATATTGTGATTGGGCAAGGACCTGCTGCCCGCAGTATCCAATTGCCGATTCCACGTTTTACCTTGATTGGTGCAACCACCCGTCCGGGCTTAATCACCCAGCCAATGCGGTCTCGTTTTGGAATCATTGAACACCTCGAGTATTACACCCCCGAAGAATTGGCGCAGAACCTCGAGAAAGAAGCGGTTTTGCAGGGACTCGAGATTACCCCCGAAGCAGCGCTCGAAATCGGAGCGCGGTCTCGAGGCACAATGCGAATTGCCAAGAATTTACTGAATCGTATCCGAGATTATGCCCAAGTGGCTGGCGAGTACCGCATTGATGCGATGCGAACCCAAGCCGCGCTTGACCAACTTGGCTTAGACACAGTAGGTTTAACCGACCGCGATAAAAAACTGCTCGAGACGATGATTATGAAATTCGCGGGTGGACCAGTCGGTTTGGACACGCTGGCAACCGCGATTTCTGAGGATGCGCTAACCATCGAAGACTTATACGAGCCATATTTGATTCAACTTGGTTTTATGAAACGCACTTCACGGGGGCGAATGCTGACTCCACTGGCATACGACCACATGGGTTATGCGATTCCACAAGAGATGCTGCTCGAGTGATTTATCTTTCTTACCTATCCTTTAGTAAGTCATCGTAGCCTAGCCCTTAGTTTTAATTGTATGCTAACCATATGACGATTTCGGTTTCGGGTTTTGGCTTGTATTCTGTTGTTACGGTTGTGAATAACAACCGACGGGAGTGGCAGGTTCATCGCTGTGTGTGGGAGACACGGGAGGCAGCGATGAACCTCCTATTATTGGAGGCGCTATGACTTTGCCGATTCGGGTTTTGGTGGTGGATGACCACCCAATGGTTCGAGCGGGTTTGACCACAATGCTCAAAGCCTCCTCGGGTATCGAATGCGTTGGCGAGGCAACCAGTGGTCAACACGCGATCGAGCAGACCGCCGCCTTAAAACCACAGGTTATCCTGATGGACTTAAAAATGCCTGGTATGGATGGCGCAACGGCGGCTGCCGCGATTCGCAGCGCCAACCGTGAAGTGCAAATTATCATGCTGACCGCATTCTACGACCCCGACTTGGTACAAAATGCAATGCAGGCTGGTGCAATTGGTTATTTACTGAAAACCTCGGGGGCAAGCGAAATTCTCGAGGCAATTCGCAACGCCATGCAGCGCCGCCGCACCCTTGCGCCTGAAGCCACCGAAGCCCTGATTCAAGCCGTACAAAACGACGGCATTGGCGAGGACTTAACCACAAGGGAACGCGAAGTTTTAGAACTGATGGCACTGGGTAAAAGCAACCAAGACATTGCCAATGAAATTAAAGTTGCGCTGCCGACCGTCAAATTCCATGCCAATAATATCTTCTCTAAATTGGGTGCAAAAAGTCGCGCTGAAGCGATTCACTTAGCCTATAAATTTAGGCTGCTCGAGAAGTTGTCGTAGCCCTTTGACTTAGTTGGTCTAGGCTTTTTAACCGAAGCGTAGACTATTTTTTTGCTTCATAATGAGTCTATACTCGGGGATACCTCGAGCGAGGCTTTTATGACTCCCGCTAAAGAAATTTATAATCAAATCCGCCATGACCCACGTTTTGAGCCAAGCGATTTTTTTGTTGGTTACGACTCGAGGTTTGATGGTCTGCGGGAAAGTACACTCGAGGGTTTTGGGCAATCTGAAATTCCTTGGCATCGGGTGCAGTACATCCGTGACTCGAGTGGAATACGCTGGGACAGACGCACCAAGCTGGACTCGATTAACCATTCTGGCGAACCCAATGCTATTCAAGGCATACAAGCTGTTGCAGCGCGTACAATCAAGAAGGAAAAAACCATGAAACCAAAAGAATTGTTAGCCCTCGGCATTCCACAAAGCGCTTTGGCTTTGACCGCTCAACTTCTCAAAACCCATCCAGAAAAGCAAACCATGCTGACTGAATTGCGGGCTTTGGTGGCAAACCCCGAAGCCTACACTGGGCATTTTTTACCGTTGGTGGCAGAACTTTCTAAGCCAGTTGGTTTGCTGGCTCGAGACCAACCAGTACCCTACAAAATCTGGGGAACGGGCTTAGATGCTGGCTCACTCGAGCAAATGAAAAACGCTGCGCGGCTGCCGATTGCGGTGCGTGGGGCTTTAATGCCCGATGCTCACCAAGGCTACGGGCTGCCCATCGGTGGGGTGCTGGCAACCTCTGGCGCGATTATTCCATATGCTGTTGGGGTGGATATTGCCTGCCGCATGAAATTGTCTATTTTGGATATTCCAGTTTCCAAAGCGTTTTCGCGCCATTTTGAGGCGTTAAAACAAGCCCTTGAATCAGAAACCCGTTTTGGCATGGGGGCAGCTTTTCAGCGTCCACTCGAGCATGAAGTATTGGATGCCGACTGGGGCACCACTCGAGTCACCAAAGATGTTTTTGCCAAAGCCCGCAACCAACTCGGAACTTCGGGCAGTGGCAACCACTTTGTCGAATTTGGCGTGGTGACGCTCGCCAAGCCAGACCTTGGACTTGAGGCACAAGAATACCTCGCGCTGTTGTCGCACAGTGGTTCTCGTGGGGCTGGGGCGGCTGTGGCGAATCATTACTCCAACCTTGCTATGAAATTGCGCCCAGAATTACCAAAAGAACTCAAGCACCTTGCGTGGCTCGAGATGGAGTCTGAGGCTGGCTTAGAATACTGGGCAGCCATGAACCTGATGGGCGAATATGCCAGTGCCAACCACGCCATGATTCACAAAAAAATCATCAAAGCCATCGGTGCAAGTGTGCTGTTTAGTCTCGAGAACCATCATAATTTTTGTTTGCCAGGAAATTCTGTTATTCCAACGCCCTGTGGTCCAAAGCTCATGGCACAAATCAACATTGGAGATATCGTCTACACACTTTCGGAAACTGAAGGTCTAATTACAACTCGTGTCACAAATCATTGGCAATCTGGCTCAAAGCCAATTTGTACTATTCGTACCTCTAGCCGACAGCTTAAAGCATCACCAGACCATCCAGTTTTAATAGTAATGATTCATGACGAAGTTCATCCAACTCGTTCTTGGAATAAAAAGCATCGGGGCGAACTTGTATGGAAAATGGCTGGTGAGCTTCAAGTAGGTGATGTTATTGTCTGCGCTGAACATTATTATGCAAACAATAAGTCTATAGGACTAGGACGCGCTCGTGTGATTGGAGCAATGCTTGGGGATGGCTGGGTAAGACATGAACCTACTTTACAAGGGTACACCGTTGGGTTAGCTATTGGTGATAAAAGCCACCAACATACTCACCGATATAAACAATTACTCGAGTCAGAGTTACCATGGGCAAATTGGAGAATAAGCTCTAAAGGTGCTTTTGGTTTAACGTGTTCGTCAGTAAAAGTTTGGGGTACTCTGAAAGAATGGGGATTGCATGACTATAGCCTTAAAAAACGAATTCCGAAATATGTGTTTTCATTGCCTATTGTGGAGAAATTAGAAGTGTTGGCTGGCTATGTCGATAGTGACGGGAGTATTTCCAAAAATCCTAAAAGTCATGGGCGTATTACGTTGGCTACAACAAATCTTGACCTTCTTATAGATATGCGAGAATTAGCTATTGGGTGCGGTTTCCAGATTACACCAATTATTTCGAGTCATATACGGAGCAATTTTGGGAATACTACTGTACATCGTTGTCGGATTGCCGCAGACAGTGCGGCACTACTTGACATATGGCACGATGAAAAGTCCAAAAACCAATATAAAAGCCAACGGCAACGTTCAAAAGGCTTACAGCCCAGCAAAATAGGGTATTTACCTCTGCCCTCCAATTTCTTTGCCCAGCGGATTCTTAAAGTTTCTACAAGTATCCTAGAAGAGCCAGTCTATGACCTTACTGTTGAACACAATAGTCATAGTTTCATATCCGACGGTATTGTAGTTCATAATTGCTGGCTCGAGACACACACCATAGATGGCAGCCCTCGAGAAGTCTATGTTCATCGAAAAGGCGCAACGCCTGCCGGGGCGGGTGTCCTTGGCATGATTCCCGGCAGCATGGCAACCCCTGGTTTTGTGGTGCGCGGACTTGGCAACCCCGATAGCCTGCACAGCGCCAGTCATGGGGCTGGTCGAGCCATGAGCCGCACCAAAGCCAAAGAGCAATTTAATTGGAAGATGATTCGCCCACAACTCGAGGCGGCTGGCGTAACGGTGCTGAGTGCTGGCATAGATGAGAATCCATTGGCGTATAAAAACATCGAAAGCGTGATGAGCGCCCAAACCGATTTGGTCAAAGTGATTGCCCGATTTGACCCGCGCATTGTCAAAATGGCAGACGACGGCACAAGCGAAGATTAGCGGGTCATCCTTTTGTCACTTTTTTGCTTTAGGTTGTGACCAATGAGACTTTTGCTTGCCATTCTTTTTTGTTGTACCAGTGCTTTGGCAGAATCTTCAATCGCCTACAAAGCCCAGCACGGTTGGGGCTTGCCGCGTCAACTTGCTACGCCAAGCATCACCCAAGGCGTGGTGATTGACTCGAGTACCGTGATTATTGCCGAAATGGCTGGACTCGAGACCCGAGATTTGAATGGGCAAAACCCAAAATTATTGCTCGAGCAATCTGGAATTCGTGGTTTAGTTGGCGTAGGAACTGGTAAAAATCTGGCGCTGGCGTGGTATCGGCGCGATGTGACCAACCCTAATGGTGTCTGGTGGTGGCATAAAGGCAAAGCCCAACTGGCATTTGAAACGCCATACACCGATTTTGCCTTGCTCGAGTACCAAAACCAACCAATGCTGGTGGCGGTGCAGCAACAAGGTGCAAGTACCGTCGTGGTGGTGCAGCGCTGGGGCAGTACGCCAAAAACCATTTTTCAGACCAACTTAAATATCGGTGCATTGGCAGCCAATGCGGTCGGCAACCAGTTGGGGATTGTCTTTGCCGAAGGCTACCGCAATCCGCAAGACGAAAAATACGATTTGCGTTTTTTGCAACTTTTTAATCTCGAGCTAAAGCAATCCGAGCTTCTTGCGCCAGCCGTTTATCTCGGGCGAGACCAACGTTTTGGGGTGGCAATCAAAGCCGATTCGCTTGTGCCAATTTGGTGGTACGAAACCAAAAAAGAACAGAGCCTTGCGGCTTTTACCAAACAACACAATCCACGGCTGGCGCTTTATGACCAAGGTCAAATCATCGAATTTGCTGTACCAGCACCCTACCTTGGACAGATTGGCAATGCGTTGTATTACCACTTCAAAAACCAGATTCTAAGTTACAACCTCGAGTCCAAAATCACCCAAGTCGAAATCACCACACCAGAAAGTTTGGCTTTTGCCAGCCTCTCGAGTCAGCGCCTTGTGGCGTGGCAAAGTTTAGGAAGCGATGGTTTTAGCAGCCAACTCTGGCTGGCAGACTCGAGTCTGCCGTTTGTTCCGACGCTAATTGACCAAGTCTCGAGAACCTTGGGTTGGAATCCGTGGTTTCCAGTCCAGAATTTTTTTGGTCAGACAGCGCTGTCCTTAATGCTGGCAGCCTTGGCAGTGATTATTGTTGCCCCAGTTGTTTGGTTGTTGCGTGGGCGCTTTGAATTTGGACAAGGTATTTGGTTTGGTATTGGTTTTGCTTGGATTGTGCTGTTGCTTTTACGCATTTTTGGTGGTTCGGTGGTTGCCCCCGATTGGATTTTTACACCGCTTTTAACCGCGCCGTGGTTGGTGGTTTTTGGCGGTTTGATTCTTGGTAGCCTGCTTGTATTTTTGCAACGCCAACGGCTCAATGGTATTGAACTGGGCGCAACCATTGCCGCCAGTTTGGTGGTTTTGGTCAGTACCTTTGTTACGGTTTTCTCGAGGGTCGGATTTTTACAATTTTAAGATAGAATGTAGCTGAACACATCTCGGAGGTCGAATGCTTTTATTTATTGCTAAGCGCTTACTGAACATTCCAATTATGTTTGTGCTGTCTACTTTATTGGCTTTTATGATTATCCAAGCTGGACCGGGCAACCCTGCCGAATTACAGGCGTTTGGCAATGACCGTTATGGGCAGCGCGAAGTGCAACGTTTTATTGCCGAATTTGGCTTGGATAAACCTGTACCAGTCCAATACTTCGAGTGGCTGGGTCGGGCAGCCACAGGCAACCTTGGGCGCAGCCTCGAGACAAAACGTGAAGTCCGAGAGACCATGAGCCAGCCCGTGCTAAATTCAGTCATTCTGGCGACCTCGAGTTTACTGTTGGTCTTTTTAATTGCTACCTTTGTTGGGGTCTACAGTGCAGTTTTTGAAAATAGCTTATTTGACCGAATTATCAGCATCGCTTCGTATATTTTTTTAGGCTTACCAAGTTTTTTTCTGGCAATTTTGTTTGTGCTAACAATCCTCGAGCTAGGCTGGCGCGGTTTTAGGATTTTACCGATAGGTGGGATGACTTCAGATAATTTTGATAGCCTTACACCTGTCGCCCAATTTTTTGATATTGCATGGCACATGATTGCGCCAATGCTTTGCATTGCGCTATCGCAAGTGGCACTCTACGCGAGGTTGCTGCGTTCGCAGATGATTGAATTTCTTGCCGATGATTTTGTCCGCACCGCTAAAGCCAAAGGTTTATCTTCTCGAGCCGTCTATTTTAAGCACGCTTTACGCAATGCACTGATTCCGTTTGTGGCTGGTATTGGTGGTTTACTTCCTGCTTTGATTGGCGGGGCGGGGCTGGTCGAAGTGGTTTTTAATTACCCCGGTATCACCAATGTGATGCTGAGTGCGCTACAAGTCAAGGATTTTTTCTTATTTACAGGGTTGGTCAGCGTCAGCATTCTGATTTTAATTGTTGGCAATGTGATTGCCGATGTGCTGCTGGCAACCGTAGACCCGCGAATTCGCTATCAATAAAGGAGATGTCCGATGACAGGAGTCTTGGTTCTTACGCCTAAAACCCAATCAAAAAGTCAATGGCGGGTTATTTGGGAACAATTCAAGAAACAACCACAAGCCATTTTTGCGCTGTATATCCTGCTGGCGATGTATCTTGCTGCAATCTTTGCACCGATGCTGACTCCCTATGACCGCCAAGAAGCCTTTGTTCTTGAAGGTGTCCGTTACCAACCACCAACCAAGGTGCAAATTTGGGAAAATGGCAGTTTACAAACTCCTTTTGTCTATGCAACCATCCGTAAAGTCAATCTAGAAACTTTTGAGACACAATTTCTCGAGGACACCACCCAGAAGTATCCGATTCAATTTTTTGCCCAGCGCGGCGAGCCTTACCGACTTTTTTGGTTGCTCGAGACTCGCCTGCGATTGGTCAGTGTAGAAGCGCCTGCACGGCTTTTTTTGATGGGTTCAGATGGCTCTGGGCGCGATATTTTCTCGAGAATCGTGCTGGGCGCACAAATCAGTTTGGTTATAGGGTTTATCGCGGTTGGCATCAGTTTTTTAATTGGTGCGGTACTTGGTGGTTTGGCTGGGTATTATGGTGGAATTCTGGATGCGCTGCTGATGCGTTTTGCCGAGGTGATTCAAGCCATTCCACCGTTTTTTCTGCTGATTGCGCTGTCGGCTCTAATCCCGTCTTTATTGCCACCAGAGCAGTATTTTTTTGGTGTCATTGTCATGCTCGGTTTGACCAGTTGGATGGATTTAGCCAAAGCCATTCGTGGGCAAGTGCTTTCCATCCGAGAACAAGAATTTATCATGTCCGCCAAGGCGCTTGGCATTCCCGAAGGTCGAATTATTCTGCGTCATATTTTGCCCAATACTGCCAGTTATCTTGTGGTGCTGGGTTCTATCACCATTCCGGGGGCAATTCTTGCCGAGAGTGGTTTATCTTTTATTGGGCGTGGAGTACGCGAACCCGCCGTTTCGTGGGGTTTAATGCTGGCAGATATTACCCAAAATGGTGTCTCGGGGCTGAATTTGCATCCGTGGGCATTAGCCCCCGGTTGGTACATATTGGTCACTATTGTGGCTTGGAATGTGCTGGGAGACGGCTTACGGGCTGCGTTTGATCCAAAGAAACGACGCTGACAGAATTCTCGAGCTTGGAGGTTGGTATGAAAAAATGGTTCTTGGTATTGGGTGCGGGTCTGATGGTTTCGGTGGCATTGGCAAGTGAGGTTACTTTTATGTTTAAGAGTAATAAGCGCGTTGTAGATTCAATCACAAAAAACAATAAAGTGCTGGTTGAGGTTGGGGAATTATCTTTTGCCCTAGGTGTTCAGCACAATACCAGTGGTGATAACACCACTTTTTATCTTGGACGCAAAGCCAAAACCACTGTGCCAAGTGTCCAAAGTGGCGAGCGTAATTGGGAATATGTTGACCCATATATGGTGGCAAAAAATCTTAATTACAGTATCAAGCTCGAGAAAATTACCGATGCAAAGACCAAAGTTCAATCCGAAGTTTTGGTTGTGAATTACACCCAAAAAATCACGTGTGATGATTTTATTTTTTGGCAAGATGCACAGAAATTTTTTAACGCCAGCAGCAACTTAATTGCTACCGATTTTGAACAGCGCGACCCGTATAACATTGATAAAAGCAAAGATGGTTTGGCTTGTGAATTTTTGCCACGTGCGAAGTAGTTAGATTTGACGGTAAACTACCTGCCATGTCTCTTCCTCGTGGCTTTCGGGCTGGTGCAACCAAAGCTGGTATCAAACCCTCCGGCAAAACCGATTTGGCACTATTGGTCAGCGCTGCCCCATGTACTTGGGCATATGCTGGCACAACCAACCGTGCGGCTGCGCCGTGTGTGACTCGCAACCGTGCTTTGCTCGAGTCGGCAGCCCCAGTTCAAGCGATTGTGGTCAATGCAGGCAACGCCAACTGTGCCACTGGTCTTGTGGGTCTCGAGACCAATATCCGCATGGCAGAAATTACCGCCCAGTTGCTCGAGTTGCCAAGCTCGAGTGTGATTACTGCCAGTACCGGTGTGATTGGTGTACCGCTGCCAGTCGAAAAAATTGAACTGGGCTTACCTAAAATTACTTTAGCCACAGACCTCGAGCCGTTTGCAGTTGGCATCATGACCACCGACCTTGTGTCAAAAACCGCGACGGTTAAACTCTCGAGTGGCGCAATCATCACGGGGGTCTGCAAAGGCAGCGGCATGATTGCCCCCAATATGGCAACCATGCTGGCGTATATCATCACCGATGCCGAGGTCGCCCAAACCGAACTGCGAACCCATTTTCAGGCAATTGTCGAACGCAGCTTTAACCAAGTGACCGTAGACACCGATACCAGCACCAACGACATGGCAGTTTTACTCTGCAACGGCATGGCTGGCAGTGTAGACCAAACCGAATTTTGGCAGGGTGTCGAAACCGTGGCGGTCTCTTTGGCTAAGCAATTGGCAAAAGATGGTGAAGGCGCAACCAAACTCTTGACCGTAGAGGTACGTGGCGCTCGTTCTGACCTCGAAGCTCGAGAAGCTGCCCTGAGTGTGGCTGCCAGTCCACTCTGGAAAAGTGCGGTCTATGGTAACGATCCAAATTGGGGTCGCATCATGATGGCGATTGGCAAGTCCAAGGCTTTTTTTGTGACCCAAACTGTGCAGATTATGCTCCAAGGTACGATCTTGTTTGATGGTGCAGTTCTCGAGTTTGACCGTTCGCTGGTCAGCCAAGCGATGAAAGCCCAAGAAGTCCAAGTCCAGATTGATTTGCGCCAAGCGGATGGTCGTGGTTTAGCATGGGGCTGTGACTTGACCGAAGAGTACGTCAAAATCAATGCTGAGTACACCACCTAAACTCCTCTAGGGTAAGACATAAAGACTAAACCAAAACTTGTTTTGCCCATTTGACACAGCATTTTTATGTTTTCTCGAGTAACATAAAAAGCGTATGACCCATTCTGCCTCCCCGAGTGCTGCCGCGATTTTCGAGCAACAATTGCTTGAGGCTCGGATTTTACGGCGCGTCAATGCGGCAGCAGCAAAACTCGAGCCACTTCATGTTTTGAATGTTTTGTGTGCCGAAGTGGCTAAAGCCCTTCATGCAGACTCAGCAGCTTTTGGGCAGTTAAATCTGGCTCGAGATGCGATTGAAATTATTGCTGAATATCGAACCAGTGGCATCAGTGCCATTGGCGTGATTTTGCCTTTGGCGGGCAACGACATCACACCTCAGGTTCTCGAGCAGCGCCGCCCAGTCGTGATTGACGATGCTCAGCACAATTTACAGTTTGGTTCAAATCGCCAAGCTGCAATTCGCTTTGGTATTTGTAGCATGATGATTGTTCCAGTTTTGGCTGGTAAAGCAGTCATTGGCACATTGGGGGTGGATTCCTTAACGCCTCGAGTTTTTAGTCCAGCCGACCAAAACCTTGCCATGAGCGTGGTTCAAGCCGCGATTCCAGCCTTAAAACAAACCCATATGATTGAGGCATTGCGGAGCGAATTAGTCGAACGCCATTCGATTGAACAGGCGCTTCGCAGCAGTCAAAATCGGTTTATTGAATTGGTCAATAACCTTGAAGGCATGGTTTTTGAAGGTGAGATGCAAGGCGGCATCAGTCGGCTGACTTTTGTTTCGCAACGCGCTGAACAGATTTTAGGTTATCCGCTTGAATGGTGGTTTTCCGAGCCAAATTGGCAAACAAAACCAGTCCATCCAGACGACCAAGCCTTGGTTCTCGAGAAGATGAGCCTGAGCGCTCAAGAAGGCAAAGCCGTAGACATCGAATACCGCATGATTCGGGCTGACCAGCGTATTATCTGGGTGCGAACCCTTGCCAAAGTTGAACACGAAGACAAAAATCTGCATTGGCGTGGTTTAACCACCGACATCACGCCCTTAAAACAGCAGCAATTGCTCGAGCAAGACCGTAATTTGGCGCTTGAACTGATGTCGCGTGGGGCAGATTTACCAAAAATCCTCAGTACCATTGCCCAACTGCTCCATCGTCAGTTTCACTTGCCCTGTGCGATTACGGCATATCAAAATGCCGAAACACAACTTTTAGCACATTTGGCTGTCCCCGAAAAAGCCGTGCCAATGTTACAACGCATTCGTTTTGGCGACGATGCCCTCGAGATGCGCCAAGTGTTGCGTCAAGGGCAACCTTATGCCTTTGAAATAGCCAGTGGATTTTTGTTTGAGCCTGAATTGTGCGATGTCTTGATAAAAGCGGGTTTACACCATGCGGTGCTGATGCCAATGCGACTAGCAACTGGCGAAGTGCGCGGTGGGATGGTCTTTTTTTCTGCCAACGCCTTTGAATTTGCTTTAGACCCACGCATCACCTCGAGTTGCGATTTGGCAGCCATTGCGATCGAGCGCCACCGATTGTTGGCATCACTCGAGCATCAGGCATTGCACGATATTTTGACTGGCTTACCCAATCGCTCTTTGTACAATGCCCATTTAGCCCAGATTATTTCCCAGTCGACGCGCAATGCAAGCCGTTTTGCGCTGTTGCAAATAGACCTCAATCGCTTTAAGCAAATCAACGATACCCACGGTCATGCGGCTGGCGATGCAGTTTTGGTTGCCGTGGCTCGAGCTATGCAAAAGTGCCTCAGGGCTTCTGATATGGCGGTTCGCTTGGGCGGCGACGAATTCTGCATTATTGCCCCAGAAGTCAGCAGCCGCACTGATGCCCGAGTGCTACTCGAAAAAATCAGCATCGCCATTGAAGCCATTTGGCTCGAGCCAAATATCCAAATCTCGGCGGCGATTGGCTATGCGATTTTTCCAGACGATGCCAGCAGTGCCGATGCGCTCTACACTGCGGCAGACCATGCGATGTACCGACAAAAAAATTATGCAGGTAACTCGGCTCGAGGGTAAGACCCGATCACTTTCATAAAACTGGCTTTTTGGAGCATCCCTAAAAGCGCACTCGAGACCGCCAATTCGTGCATTCCACCTTCGATGTCCACATAAATCAGGTACGAAAAAGCGCGGTCACGGCGCGGACGCGATTCGATTCGGGTTAAATTTAAGCCTTTAAGTTGATTGAGCATCTCGAGTAAAAAGCCCGGAGTGTGGCGCACTGCAAAAACCAAACTGGTTTTGTAAGGCACAGCCTGAATCGCGGTTTCGCTCCGAGACAAGACCAAAAAACGGGTGTAGTTAAAAGCCTCATCCTCGATATTGGCAGCAATCACCTCGAGTCCGTACAAAGTCCCAGCCCGTGCCGAGGCAATCACGGCTTCGTCGGTCGCGCCTCGAGCCAAGAGTTCTTGGGCTGCGCCAGCCGTGTCAAAAGCACTGACGGGCATTAAATTATGTGTTGCCAAAAAACCATCGCATTGGGCTAAAGCCTGTGGATGCGAATGCACCCGTTTGACCTCGCTAAGTTGCACCCCCGGCAGTGCCAATAACTGATGCTTGACCCGCACAATCACTTCGCCAATGATGTGTAAATCGGTCTCAGGTAATAAATCCATGGCTTGCTGAACTGTACCAGCCAAACTGTTCTCGACCGGCACAACTCCTAGGTCGGCTGCTCCACTCGAGACCGCTAAAAAAACCCGATGGAAACTTGGATACCCAACTGGCTCTGCCTCTACACTTGCTTCTAAAGCCGCAATCTCGCCATATGCCCCAGCCACACCTTGAAAAGCCACATTGACCATGAATTAAGATAACCTACTATGGCAAAAATCAGCAAACGCTGCTATACTTTTCTTATGACCTTTTAAGGGTTACTCGATTTGACATCACCCCTTGGTGCTTATTTTTAAGCGCAAGGGGTTTTTTCCTAAAAAATAGTAGGAAAAGTGCAAATCGTAGGAGGAATAACCATGAGACGCGATAGCCTCATAGACCTTCAAGAACTCGTCTGGCACGGACGCTATGCCGTCAAGTCACACGCCACGCGCCACGCTCGAGCCGAAGGGTTTACCGAAGCCGATATGGTTCATGTCCTCGAGAATGGACGCGAACTGGCGGTCTACCCCGAAGACAAGCGAATGCTGGTGCTGGGCTATGTTTCCTTTGGTCCGCAACTGCACATTCCAATGCACGTTGTGGTGGACTACTCGGGGTATCGGTGGCTGGACATTGTGACTGCTTATATTCCAGACCAACCTTACCGTGTGGTCTCAAGGGAGCGGGTCGCCATTCTGGTTTCGGAAAACCGCGAGCGCACCATTCGCCCAAGGGAGCAACGCACACGGACTCGAGGCTGGGGTGGTTTTGCAATGCGTTAATTTTGCCTTAACATCACGGCGGGCAATAAATGGGTTTGAACTTGGTGCAAAAAATCCGACAAGCCACAGTCTTTGCCGTTTTGATGCAGCGTCTCGAGGCTCGGGGCAGACCAACAAGCCATTTCTCGAGCCTCGCTAGAATCTGATAAGCGCCCCCAAATATCTTTAGCACAACGCGGATTATTTGGGGCATCGCGTAAGCGGTGTGGTTCTTGGATTGGGTGTATGCCAGCTAAGGTTTTGAGTTCGGTATCCACTCGAGTTTGTTCGGTTTTATTTTGTGGGATAAAGCCAGCCAACAACCATGCTTCACGGTAACGGTCTGGTGTACCGATTACCACTCCCACAGCTTTTCGAGCTTTGCTGATGCGCGTTCTGAGGTATTCGTCTTTGCCATGCTCGAGACCCGTTTGTAAATCCGACTGTGAGTGTGCATCAACATCGCGCATCAGCACCACAGCAAAAGCCGAACTTAACTCGGCAAGGCGCAAGACCTTTAGGGCATTGACTGCCTCGAGTTTTGGCGGAATGCCATCTCGAAAACGCCCAAGTACGGCTGGGACTCGAGTAGGTTTTTCGTCTTCGACAGCTTTATAGATTTTCTTGATACTTGCCCAACGCAGAAAATCCGTACCCTGTAAGAAACCACCCCAGACTGGACGGGCTTCGATGGCTAAATCTTCAAACCAAGCAATTTTTGTATGCAGCACACGTTCTGCTAAACCTTTGGCGACTCGAGCATCGCCACTTGCTTCGCAAGCAATTAAAATATCAGGCACGTGCTTTCTCCAAAAATAGTTCTTTAACCCAATCTTCGCCCACAAAACTCCAGAATTCGCCGGGGGTCATGGATTCACGCCACTGCTCAAAGTTTGGATACGCCTCGAGCGGTGCAACCAATGTGCCAAGCTCAGGGTCAAAGGTTGTGACCCGAACTTCTTTTGGCTCGAGTTCGTGCAGTACATAAGGCGAGTGACTGGTGGCAATGATTTGTAATCCCGATGTGATGGCTTGGATTTCGCGCAGCACACGAATCAGGTCTTTAACCGCTTTAGGATGTAAACCACGCTCAATATCATCAATCAGAATAACGGTATCGTTTTGGCTAATGGCAACAGTCACCAAAACAGTGAGTGCAAATAGTGTTCCTTCACTAACGAATTTTACAGCGACATTTGATGATTTTTCAAAATCAAACAACAATTGCTGACCAGTTCCAAACCGCCGAGCCAGAATATCCTCGAGAAGTTGTTCAGGGTCAGTCACGTTGAACCAGTCTTTTGCAGCGACTCGGGCAGGTTCAATTCTAAATTTTTGAAAATTAGGAATAATCTCTCTCATTTTAGCTTGAATCCAAGCAAACTTTTCAGGCTGTAAAGATTGTGTATAAGAGCAAATCGTTGCAAGTCCTAAACCTGTTGGTTCAAGTACAGGACTGAGATTTTCGCTGTACGATGCTCGAGCCGCATCGTTTCTCGAGAAAGTTATTATTTTTGAAGTCATTTTAGATATGACTGGAAAATTGTGTGCATCTCTTACTTCAAGTTCTCTACGGACTGATAGACCATTTATTTTAAGCGAATAGTTGTGACTAACCTGACTAAAATCAATTTGAAAGTCATCTGAATTCTCGAATTTATAAGAAAAAGAAATGGGTAATGGTTGTAAATTTTTTGATTCTAATGATTGCATTTCTTGAATAATCAGATTTTGTGCTTGAGGTCTGAATTCAACTCCCAAAAAATCAACAGGTACTCCTCTTAGTCCAACTATTCTTCTTATTCCCTCGAGAATGCTGCTTTTACCACTGGCGTTTGGTCCAACAATGACCGTAAACGGCTCGAGGGTCAGTTCGACATCGCGCAGGGCTAAAAAATTCTTAAAACCAACTTTCTCGAGCATACAGGCAGTCTATCAGACATCCCAGTAAGTCAGTGGTGCGCCGTTCGGATGCACCAGCCCAGAAAATTTTGCCAAGCCAGCTTTGTCGGGCATCTCGAGGTGATACCTAAAATTCCACAAGTAATGCTGCACAATCCGTTCGGGTAAACCAAGGCGCTTGGCTTCGAGCGTGGCGATTTCTGCCAGATGCCCAATGCCAGTCCGTCGGGCGCGGCGCATGGCTAAGACCAACTCGAGCGGCGGCGGGTTGTCTATCCGCGTTGCCCAGACCGCAAACACAAAGGGCATTCCGGTGTGTTCGTACCAACTTGTCGAAAGGTCGGTGACTTGCACCGCTTGACCGCTCGAGAGCCGCCCAGTGTTGGGTAATCGAAACATTTGGGTGGTTTCGGAAATCGGTCCACACAACCTGTACCACTCCGACAATGCCCCGTCGCCAATCAGCAGCGCGGCTGGGTAATGCTCGAGTAAATGCTCTAAGTTGGGTTCGGCTGGCTCGAGCTTGGCATTGATTCCATCGAGCTTTAGAAGCGTCTCGAGCAATTTGACGCTGGTGGCAGAGTGGGTCGTGACCGCAATGGTTTTGCCATTCAAATCTGCCCATGGCACAGTATGAAATAAACTAACGCTGTAGACCGCCCCGAGAACCGAAATAGAAAAATCGGGCAAAGCCCGCAATTTGTCGGCGTTTTCGATCAGTTCAAATGCCGAAATGTTGGCAAGGTCTACCCGTCCCTCGAGCAGTGCAGTGTTGATTTGGGTCGGTACACCGCGTATCCATTGGGTGGCTTGTCCGCTCAGTTCTGACTCGAGGCTGTGCAAAAGCGGAGCGACGTTGGTGTATCCAATTATCCCGAGGCGGGTCATAAGAGTAGTTTAACTCTTTTGTAGCCTCTGCTTGACTTCAATCTGGCTTTATGGGTTTTAATACGTGATTGAAGGTTGTTCAGTGCGTATTCAGTGTTTGTTCAGCACTCGAGTTTTATGGTGATATGGTGGGAGATAATAGGTCTAAAAAGGGAGAAGAATGAAACAGCACAGCACAGCACTAGCTCGAGACAGACTTCACAACGGGAGAAAACCATGCTGCCAGCAGTTCGACTGATTTGTAAATCGGCACATTTTGCTTCATATGTTCACCAAGAAATAGCGTCCTATGGTTTGACCATAAACCCGAATGCCGAATACACCATTTTATTTTGGTCGAAGCCCTGTACGGCACAGCCGTAACTGAACTCGAGAACTCCGAGATTGACCCAACAAAAACCCTTGTGTTTACCACCAATCCATGCCCCGAATACTGGCAAGATGTGCTTGATTTACCGGTGCAAGGTTTGGTGGTGAATTCGCTCGACCAAAGCACCTGTATCACCGCCTTAAAAGCCATCTCGAGTGGCGAACTTTTTAAGCGATTGCCACCAGCAAAAGACCTTCATTTGAACCAGAGTGAACGCGAGGTTCTGAGGCTTGTGGCACGGAGTTTTAGCAATAAGGAAATTCAGGGCATCACTGGACTTGCCGATAAATACGTGCAGAACAACGTCGCCAGCCCACTCAGAAAATTACCAGAGGCGTACCCAGAATTGCGTTTCTCGAATCGTGGTTGTCTCATGCACTATTATCGTGTTTTTCTTTATGAGGTTTGCATTCTTGAAATTTCCAATGAAGAAATTTCAGGCTGCTATACCTATGCTTTTATTTAACTTTATTCCAATATCAGGTGATATAACCGGACCTTCAAATCTAACGATTATCTCACCAACTGGGATTGTCCTATTTGATTTCTACTTTTTGTTTCTACTCAATCTTTTTGCGATCATTCTCGCCTTTTTTCTTTCATCACAAAAGCAAAAATCTTAATCGCCTGATTTTAACCAAGGAAGTGTTAGTCTAAGCTCATGAAAATCCATCTAATTGACCTAAAAAGTAAGCTAGGGAGAGTTCAGAAATATATTTCTGAATTCTCATTTTTGACCAGTTAAGGAAAAAGTTATGCTTGAGATACTTCTTGTAGGTTGGTTCGGCATACCTAACATTCTGTTGGGTATACTATATGGGGTGGGGATTGGCTTAATCGTTAGTCGTGTAAAAAAATCTACAATTACAAATACTTTCTTTGCATTCTTGGTGTTCAGTGTAGCTACCTTTGTACTGACTAATTCTTATCTGAATGCGGCACAATTGTCTTTCTGGGAAGCATTCAATCAAATCACCAAATCTCAATTTGCACGAGATGCAGTCGCTAGTTTTATGCTTGGACTGGGTACAATCATTGGGTTTTCAGCTTTTATAGGCTATTGGCAAATAAGCCACAAAATTCAACCACAGGACTCGAGCGCAATTTCTTAGAGAAGAGCTTCGCATCTAGACTCTTTCATTCAAGTCCATCTGATTGCAGATTTTGTGTGGCTTTAACCGAGGTCTCGAGATGATAAATTTTATAATTTTTGGTTTTCCAATACTTTTGTTCATTTGCTTGCGGTTTGTGTTTGCTAAGAAGCCAGAAACCAGAAAAGTCTTCTATCTTTTTTGTATGCTTCTGCCAGTTTTATCGTTACTTCCGAGTATAGTTATGAAACCTCAAGTCTTACGACCATTGGTATTGCCAGACGGCGAGGTGTTGGTTTCGCCATCCATTATGGGCTTATTAAGTCTTGTTGCTATTATCCTCGCCTATTCACTGACCTCACATAAAGTAAAGCAGTCTTAGTTCAAGAAATCATGGAAAGAGTTTAGATGTTAAGCTCTTTCCATGAAAATCCATGTGATTGTGCTTGATAGCGTTGGCGTTGGCGCACTGCCTGATGCTTCGGAAATTGTGCTAATGGCTCGAGCCGCAATGATAGGTTTTAATGATGGGATGCGTTAGAACCTTGGGGCTGTCGCTACTGCCAATCGGCAACCACAAAAACCAAAAAAGATGAGAATATAAACACGATTTATACTTGACAGTTACACCAAAGCAGACTACCCTCGAGTCATGACTTTAGAACTCCCCCAGCACCTCGAAGAGTGGATACAAGCCCAAGTACAATCTGGTAAGTACGCCAACCCTGTCGAAGTGATTCAAAATACCCTCGAGACTGCTTTGCGACAAGCCCAAGCCCAAGCTGCTCTCGAGACAATGCTAGACCGTGGTTTTGCAGATGTTGGAAGTGGTAAAACACATCGGTTTGAAACACTTGAAGACTTCCGAGCCGCTGTGCAAGCGCGAGTTCAAACAGCATGAGTCTTGGCTACGAATTCTCGAGTGTTGCGCTTGAAGATATTGCCGAGATATTTGTGTATTACACCCGAATTTTGAACGCAGAAATTGCTCAAGCTCGAGTGGATGAAATTTTTTATCGAGTCAAAGAAATTTGCGATTTTCCGGATTCAGGGCAACTTGTACCTTCGCGGCGCAAGGGTGTAAGGCGAATTATGCAACGCGACTACCTGATTTTTTATGTTTTGCGTGAAGCAACCATTTTTGTTTTACGGGTACAGCATGGGCGGCGTGACCTGACGGATTTGGTGTTGTAAAAAATTGAAGTTTCAAGATGTGATTGGAGAGTGTTAAACTCATTCCATGAAAATCCATGTGATTGTGCTTGATAGTGTTGGGGTTGGTGCGTTACCTGATGCTCATGAATTCTCAAGCAGTTCCAGCCATCCGCGTGGCGATGAGGGTTCGCATACGATTAACCATATTTTGGAACAAACGGGTATTAAATTACCGAATCTCGAGGCGCTGGGCTTAGGCTGGATTCCAACGGTGCAGGCAACCAAAGTACCAAAGCCAACAGGCAGCTATGGGCGGATGCTCGAGGTCAGTAAGGGCAAAGACACCAGCACAGGGCATTGGGAATTTATGGGGATACAACTCGAGCATCCTTTTCAGGTTTTCCCGCAGGGCTTTCCAAAGCCAGTTATGGATATGTTCAGTGCTGCCATCGGGCGTGGCTGGCTGTGCAATAAGCCTTACAGTGGCACGGATGTCATCCGCGATTATGGGGCGCAACACCTCGAGACTGGCTTCCCGATTTGCTACACCAGTGCTGATTCTGTTTTTCAGATTGCCGCCCACGAAGACCGTGTACCACTCGAGACCCTATACCGTTGGTGCAAAGCGGCACGCGGTATTTTGCAGGGCGAATTTGCCGTGGCTCGAGTTATTGCCCGTCCGTTTAAGGGCATTCATCCGTTTGAACGCGCCAACGAAGACCGCAAAGATTTTTCGCTCGAGCCACCGCCAAATGTGCTGGATGCTTTATTAGCAGCAAAGCTAGATGTGATTGGGCTGGGTAAAATTCCAGATATTTATGCCGAGCGCGGTTTTACCAAAAAAATTCATACCGACAATAACGATGATGGAGTGCAGAAGATGCTCAAAGTCATGCGCTCGGACTTTAACGGCTTGGCATTTCTAAACTTGGTGGATTTTGACGCTAAATTTGGTCATCGGCGTGATGTGCTTGGCTATGCCCAAGCGCTTCAAACCTTCGACGCGCAACTGCCCGAAATTTTGCAAGCCGTCTCGAGCGGCGATGCCCTCTATTTGATTTCTGACCACGGCAACGACCCCACTTGGTTTGGTACAGACCACACCCGCGAACACGCGCTGCTGCTCGAGTACCGCCCGAATGTGGCATCTCGAGACTTGGGTGAACGCCGCACTTTTGCCGATGTGGGCGCAACCGTCTGTGCTGCCCTTGGTGTGCCGTGGGCTGGGCATGGCACGAGTTTTTTTTAGGCTCACATCACGGTTGCATTGCTGGCGTTCAACATCGTATCGCGCTCCCAAATCAGGTCGCGCAGTAACCAACCCGAGCCGTTAATCTCGATTTCGCCAGTCCGCACGGCTTCGATTAAATAAGCCCGAATCGTCTCGAGCCGAAAGCCAAGCTCGAGTAAATCCACCAAGCGGCGTTTGCCATCGAGGTAACTCGAGACGCTTTGGGCGGTCAAGCCTTCGCCCGTGCCTTTGCGGGCGGCTGGGTGCTGAACTTTCATGCCCATCCAAGTAAATTTCTCGAGCAGGAGCAGCACTTTACCTGAAATGAGTGGCATCACTCGGGTTGCCACATCAAAGGCGTTGGCTTCAAGGTTGCGTGCCACCGAGCGAATGCTTTTGCCGCCCTGAAACGGGTGTGGCGTATCTTGGACTGTGCCGTTGTACTCAAGCATTCGACTTGGGCTGCCCAATATCGGTAGCATTCGCGCCCACTCGTCGTTGACCCTTGCCCAGTCGGTCATCAGTGCCGAAAAAGCGATCGTAAACTGGGGAGGTACAGCTTGGCTCGAGGGGGTAAAGCGAAAATTACCTTGGCTGGCATGGAGGGTAAAGCTCTGAACGGCTTCGATGCCGCTCCAATCAAGGATATTCCCAGCCACGACTTCACCTTGGGCGATGCTGAGCGCCAATGGCAATTCGGCAGCCACTTGTAAACGCCCAGACTGCTTAGTCAAGTTAATCAATTCTAAAACACTCGAGAGTGGTGTGTCACGCAAATTGCCTTCCATCGCCCACCCCTTCTATGACATAGCCTGTGGCTATGGGTAAAACCAGTATACGGGAAGCAAAATTTTGCAATGGGACTTTAATTTTTTCGGCATCTGCCATTTCGCACAATGCCGCTAAACTTGGACCCGCCCCAGACAAAAAAGCCGCCAGTGCGCCAGCCTCAAGGGCAGCCTCGATTGTCTCGAGTAAATGCGGCACAAACTGAGCGCGGTAGGGTTGGTGGATTCGGTCTTGACAGGCTTGGCGCAATAAATCAAAGCGCCCAGTGCTGAGCGCAGCCACCCAAAGAGCGGTTCTCGAGGCATTAAAAATGGCATCGGCTTTGGAGTAATGGCTTGGCAGGGCAGCCCGAGCTTGGGTGGTTTTGAGTTCAAAATCGGGAATTGCAAAAATTGCACGCCATGTTTGCGGCACAGCCAAAGCAACCGAAAGCGGAATGGAATCCTGCATCGCGCTGGCGGTAAAACCACCCAAGACGGCTGGGGCAACATTGTCGGGGTGTCCCTCGAGTGCCGCACAAACTTTTAAGACCCCTTCGCGCCCAAGTTTCCCGCCAAGAACCGCATCAGCAAGGGCTGCCCCACCGACCAAAGCCGCGCTCGAGCTTCCCATGCCTCGAGCCAGTGGAATTGGGTTCTGGCAGGTGATTTTAGCAGGCGGTGGCTCGAGACCGAGCGCCAAAAAAGCCGCATCCCAACCTGCGTGCATTAAGTTATTGTGGCTTGGCACAAAGCCATCGCCGCTATACATAAATTCTGGGGATTGGCTGGGTTCGGCACTGGCGGTCAGCCACAACCCGACAGCTAACCCAAGGCAATCAAATCCAGGTCCAAGATTGGCAATCGTGGCTGGAACACGAACAGTAACGGGCGCAAAAAACATATCAGCAGTAGTTGTACCATTCTTGGCGCTCAGAGTACATCTTTTTTTATAGTGCTGGTTGGATTTTTTGAACTGTTTTATACGTTACAGTTAAATTCAAACTTTAAGCTAGGCTGTGAAAGGTTTGATTGGCTACTGAGCTTTTTGATATAGGGAAACTAAAGTCTTTGCGGGAGGACTTACCTAAAAGGGGTTCTACCGTGAATCAAATTATTCGCCCAAACCAAAGTGTTGTACCGACCCAAAGTGCTGTTAGGCGCTATGCGCCAGTGCTGAACAACATCGTTCCCCATGCCGAAAACACCGCCCATTTGGCGGCTTTAGCAACACGCTTTGAAGCCAGTTTTGTTTCGCTGGTCGGACAGACTGGGGTACAATTGGTGGGTTCGCATGGCTTGGGCTTGCAGCGCTTTCCGATGCCCATTGCCCAAATTCCAGCTTGGTTATTGCCAGCCCAAGCACGGATGTTGCGCGAAACACCAGAACTCGAGGCAATTGCAAATTATCTTGGACAGTTTGATGTTCACAATGCACTTGGCGTTTCGGTTATTACGGTTCATGGTGTGATTGGCGCAATTTGGCTGCTCAATTCGCTCGAGACTGTCCAGAGTAGTAGCTTAGAATTACTCAACACTTTTGCTGCCCAAATTGCCTTTGGACTCGAGCAAGAAGTCGAGCGTTTAGAGTACGAAAAACCCCATAAAATTGCTCGAGAACGCGATTTTGCTCTTTCTGTGGCGCAATTTTTACCAATTGGCACGATCGTCGCAGATTTGGCGGGCAATATCCAATTTATGAACCGCGCTTTTACCAAGCAATTTGGCTATCAACTCGAGGATACCAAAAATCGGCGCTTTCATGAATTTGTTGTGCCAGAATTCCAAGCCGAACTGGTGGCTGCCCTGACCAACCGCGCCGAGGGTGAATCGAGCATGGCACGCTATCAGGTCTACCGCAAAGACAAGAGTGTGGCAGATGTTGAAATTATGGGGCATCCACGTTTTGATTCACTCGGGCGCGTGATAGGCACAGTGGCAACCATCCGCGATATTGGCGAAGAACTGGCACTCGAGCGAGCCACCCTCGAAGCTCGGCGTGCCATCAATAAAAAAATGACCGAGACTTTGGTCGAAACCAAGCGTTCTTTGGAGCGCGAACAGGTTTTTGCCTTAGAAATCATGGAATCTTTGCAAGATGGTTTTGCACTGCTCAATACAGAAGGGCTTTTTGAATATGTCAATCCAGCTTTTGCCCAAATTTGTGGATTTTCACCAATTGCCTTGGTCGGCTTTGATGCCCGAGTTTTTGTTCACCCCGAGGACATGAAATCGGTACTAGAAAACTTAGCGCAGATTAAGCCAAATCAGGTCTTGTCGTTTGGGCATCGAATTATCCGACCAGACCAAACCATTGTTCATGTCAAAGCCCATTGCAGTCTGCGGCTTGATGCCCAAGGCGAGATTCTTGGGGCGCTGTTGTGTTCTCGAGACATCACCCAAAAACTTGCCGACGAAACACGGATGTTGCACCTCGAGAGCGAACTGAGTCAGATAGAAGAAAAACTCCAAGCCAATGCTGGCTTTTCGGGGCGGCTCGAGACAATTGGTGGCGCAGTTGGCTTAATGCAGATGTTGGCTGTTAGTCCAGTCAGTGGCGCGGTTCAACTCGATGATTCAATTTTGTTCCTCGAGCATGGGCGAATTGTGGCGGTGGTGCATCCTAAACTGACTGGGCGAGAAGCGGCAGAAGCAGTTGTCCAGCGCCAAATCGGGCAATTTCAGTTTATCCCTCATGTTCGCCCCGCCAATATGGTCTTAAACCTCGACCCAACGCAACTGGCACTGGCGTATTTAGCCAAGCAAGACGAAGCTGGTGCGCCCCAAAAAATAAGCAGTGAACACCAAATTTCTTTACCCAACAGCAAAGCCGCCAACGCTTTTATGCAGGGCGTTGGCGGACAAGAACATTTTCGGGTTTCTTTAGAACAAAATCGGGTTATTTTGCGTGGGCGCAATCTTAAAATTGTGGTTTTAGAAGCCAACCTTGCCGACTTTTCAGAGCATCCCAGCCCGTTGTAACTCGAGTTCGGCAACTTCTAGCACCTTGGCATAGGCTTGGGCAAACGGTAATAAAAGTGTTGCGCCGGCGGCTGGCACATGACCGCCACCGCCACACGCCAAAGCGATGTTCTGAGCGCTAACTCCGCTTTTAGAGCGCAGGCTAATTTTTACTGAGTCGCCGTAATCTTTGAGTAAGCACGCCAAAACTGTTCCTTCGGCATTGCGAATATAATTGACTAAACTTTCGACATCTTCCCAACTTGCCCCAAGTCGCTCGAGCATTTGGGCATTGACATACGCCGTGACCATTTTGCCCGAAAGCGGATACTCGATGGTAGCGTAGACCTCGGCTTGTAGCCCATAAAACGAACGCGGTTGTGAAGCCAGCGCCTCGTTGATTTTGACCATGCTGACCCCAGAACTCAGTAAGTCGGCAGCGGCATTGAGTACCGAAGTATCGGTGTTGCTGTTTCTAAAAAAACCAGTATCGGTCAGGATTCCAGTCAGAATCGGTTCGCTAATGGCGGCGGTTAAATTCACCCCTAAAGCTGTTACCAAGTCTTTAACAATCAAAGCGCAAGCAGCTTTATCTGGGCTGACCAAAGACAATTCACCAAAACGCGGATTTGAGCCATGGTGGTCAATGTTGATAATCGGAATACCGACTTGGTTCATTGGCACACCATCCACCCTCGAGACTTCGGCACTGTCTAAGACCAAAAGCAGGGCATCGGTCGGTAATTGCTCGAGTCTAGGGGTCAGTTCGCCTTGGGTCGGCATCCATTCTAAATAGCGTGGCGGCACACCGACAGGTTGCACCGTTTTACCTAAGGCGGCTAAGGCTCGAGAAGCCCCAAGCACACTGCCAATCGCATCGCCATCGGGGTCGACGTGGGCGGCTAAAACAATCGTGCCAGTGTGGTTTTTAAGCCGCTCGGCAATTGTTTTTAATTTTTCTAAGTATTGGGGGTCGCCCGAGTTATTCATGAAATCCTTTCGTGCGGGTTTCATTGCCCACAACCCTACAAGTCTAACCCACGAGCATGAAAGTACAAAATATCATCAAAAAACCTGATAAACTTTATGGCATGAAAAAAGCATTTTTGACTGGTTTGGCAACCCTTAGCTTGGCTGGGCTAAGTCTTGCCAGTCCAGCTGTTGAACTGTTTAACCAAGCTGCACGATTTATCGAGACCCAGTATTTTGGACCTAGCACCGTCGCCATTCCAAGCCTGCTCGAGAAATACCGTGTCGAGGTGGCACTGCTGTGCTTGCGCCAAGCCCAACCCGAGGAGTGCAGCTTTGAGGTGGTCGAGCCACTGATTGCCAAAATGCTGACCGACCTCCAAGATGGTCATGCCTATTATTTAAGCGCCGAAGCAGTGCGCCAAGAAAATGCCAACCGCCAAGGGCAAGCCATTACACCACGCCCCGCTTTAGGACTGCGTTTCTCGAGTTTTTGCGACACCCCCAATGGCGCGTGCCAATACGAAGAAGGCAACCTCAAAAGCACCGTTTTGCGCGATCAACTCGTGACTCGAGTGACGATTGGCAGCCCTGCTGAGTCAGCCGGGGTGCGCTATGGCGACCGCTTGATTGGCTATAACGATGTTCTGTTCTCGAGCTTTGCAACTTTTGGCGAGTACCAAAAATTTCGTGCCGACCTGACCCCAAAAGTCCAAGCCGGTGAAAGCATCACCCTCAATTTGTTGCGTGGTACAAGCCGTGAGGCGGTCAATCTGACTTTTTCGGGGGCAATTTTTAATGCCAGTCAGCAACCAAAACTCGAGTTGCGCCCAGATGGAATTGCGGTGCTAACAGTGCGCGATTATTTGATTGCTGGAGTTGGGCAAAAAATTCACGATTTGCTGCGCCAAGCCGAGGCTCGAGGTGCAAAAGCGATTATTTTTGAACAGCGCCAAAATGGTGGCGGTAGTGTCTATGAAATGATGCTGGCGGTTGGGGCATTTATTCGCAATCCAGACCCATTTCGTTTTGTACCGCGCTATGAGGCTGGGCGTAACACGCTCGAGTTTGGCTACAACGATGGCATGGCAACCATCCGCTACAGTGGTGGAATTGTCCAAGTTGGCTCGAGTGTCCGTGATGCTGTGACCACCCGTTTACCCTTGGCGGTTTTGGTGGATGCCAATTGTGCTTCGGGCTGTGAATACTTTGCCAATTATGTGCAGCGCCATAAGCGTGGCACGGTGATTGGGGCAAAAACTGCCGGGGTTGGCAACAGCAACACCGCCCGTTTTGGGCTTGCCAATGGTGGGGCAGCCGGCATACCGACTTTACGAGCTTTTTGGCTTGATGGTACTGGCTTACCCGCTTTTGTCGAAGCCGACTTAAAAACCCCAGACCTCGAGTGGAATTTATTTGAAACTGGGCGTGACCAAGCCATGAATCTAGCCTTGAATGCCTTAAAAGAGTTGCCTGTGTCAGTTCAGCCAATACCGACTATTTTGCAGCCTTGGCAACAGCACTACCTCGAGCCAATAAACCAGTAGCCAAATACAACACAAATCCAAACGGTCCAAACATCAATACCGTCAGCAGCACCATACCCATCAGCAAGGGATGTCGCCGCCGTTCGAGGTTATCCAAATACATCCAGCGCCCGACAAATAAATCAAATGCCAAAAAATGAACCCAAGCAATGGTTGTGCCTTGTGGTGTGGCAAGCAGTACACCTAACTTTTGTATGTCTGGGTTGGACAGCACCGGCAGTAACTCGAGCAATGATGGAATCACCAAAACCATATACAACAGCGCGGGGGCTAAAATAACCAAAGGCGAAGCCAGTAAACGTTGTGTCGTCTGCCAGCCTGGCGCAAAAATCATCAATAACCAAAATGGCAGCACCAGTAAACTCGAGAGACTAAAAATAGTCTCCATCCTAAACCTTACCTTTGGCTTGCCATAAAACCCCAAGGCTCGAGACGAGGGCAGTTGCCAGCACCAACCCAAGCACCAACAGCGTTTGGCTGTCGGGGCGCAGCAAAGGTTGTCCGCGCAAGGCTTGCCAAGTGACTAAGAGCATCAAACCCAAATAGCCAAGTGCGCCAATCCAGAGCAGCCCAAGTTTTTTGGCTTGCTCGAGTCCGCGCCGTCGGGCTAACCACAGCCCAAAAAGTGGAATCAGTTGTAGGGCGTGAATCCCAACAAAATGTCCAATGCGTAAATCACCATGGGTTGTACTCCAGCCCAAAAGTGGCAATCCAGCCCCGTTATCTGGGGTTTGGCTATTGCTGCCAACCGTATGCGCTCCAAGCATGGCGAGGGTTTGACCGGCTGTGATTGCCTCGAGTTGGGCTTGGGTTGGGGCAGGCATTAAGTTACCTTGGGCAAGACCGATGGCAGTCACCAATAAACCAAGGCGAATGGCGGTAGCCACGACTGGCTCGGTGCGAATTGTACGCCAGACCTGAACCACCAGCACCAAAAAACCAACCATCATGACACCAATACCAACCGTCATGATTGCCCACAGAGCGGTATTGAATGGACTGGTGTAGTTAAAGTGCATGGGGGTGGCTCGAGTTGCCTGAATCACAATCAGCCCCAATTCAAAACTCAGCACCCAACCAATCAAACCGCCCATTCTGGTGGCAGTACGGTTTTGTGCCAGTCCTAAAATCCAAAGTAAGCCAAGCCCATAGAGCAGTGTCGAAACCGAAAACTTAAAGGATTTTGCCCAAGCTGGTGTGCCAAGCAATTCGGTGCTGCGTGGGTCGAGCAGTAAGCCAAGGCTCGAGCCAACAATCAGCACCAAGCTAACAACAACCAAAACAGTCAAACCTTGATTGCTGCGCCAAGCCTTATGCAGTTGGCTCGAGGGGTGGGTGGATTGAATCGCAATCATAAAAACCTCCAATTAAATACAAAACTAAGTTGATTAACGCTGTTAAGTAAAAGATAAAAAAATCCAAGTATCCTCCAAATTATACCGAATTACCTTAATTTGGTATTAGTCAATCGCGTATTCACGCTCGAGAATGTTCATGTGCCAACGAAATAAGTTCTCTGCTTGTGCTGCTGGAAAGTGTTCGGTCGAAAGGGCTAAGGAAACCACGCCATGCACCGCAGACCACAGCAGGGCTGCCAAGGCTCGAGGCTCGAGCGGACGTAGCTTGCCGCTTTTGATACCATCTTCGATGGCTCTAACAATCACCCCAAAGGAATCTTGAAAACTGACATAGCCCTCGAGTGGTTCGACCAAAAACTCAGAGCGCTGCATAAACATCAGGCGGTACTGCAAGGGGTGGCTCAGTCCAAAATGCAAATAGGCTAAACCGATGGCTTTGATTCGCTCGACTGCCGAATTTGGCTCGAGATAAGCGGCTTGTAAAGCTGCCCCAAATTCTTTGAATCCCTCGAGTGCGACCGTTAAAAGCAATTCGTCTTTATCCTTAAAATACAAATAAATTGTGGTCGGCGAATAGCCAATCGCTTCGGCAACCTGACGCAAAGAAAAACCTTCATAGCCATGGGTTTGGAATAAGACCAGCGCCGCCTCGAGAATCTGGCGTTTCAGTTCAGTCTTACCGCTTTCACGCCGCGAAAGGCTGCCCGATTTGAGGCGTTGAACTCGAGTGTTGGTAGGATTCACGCCATAACTTTACTTAACAGTGTTAATTTTGTCAAGCGCTGTGGTCACTCGAGACGCGCCAGCCCATGCTTTACGCAGAAGTAGAAAGACTAAATTGATTTTCTTGACTACGCCATTCTCGAGGAACTTGCGCTACCATGCCAGCCAGCACTTCGGGCATCACACGATTGGCTATCATGATATTCAAAATTTCTTCGTACTTTGATTGGGTTAGTTTCTTAGCAAAAAGCAAATCGTAAAACTCATCACCAAGTTCTGATAACTGTTGTTGACTGTACTTTTCAGGTATTAAAATCATACGCTATCACCTCAATGCCAAGTGCATTTAACGCTCTGAGCATCATACCATACCCAAGAAAATCGTTCACAAACAATTCAGTTCGGTACAATACCCAAGCCACAAAAGTTTCAGCAAAGTATTCGGTATACACGGATTTTGCATAGTTTGACACAGCATTTGTCCGAGGCAACTTTTGTGTCGAACCAAATTCTACACCATTAGAATCACGCAAAATCGCATGAATACGATGCCCAAGTTCATGCAAAGCCGTAAACTGAATAGCTTCTAAAGATGTTCTGCCCGTATGACTCAATTTATCGGTTCTACCCCAAATCAAAGCCTGTGCGTAATCGGCAGAATCTCGAGTCGTGGCAATACTTGCTTCGTTGGTTTGATAGTCATACACGCCATACACCTCGATGCGTTTTTGACCAAGCCACAAAAAAACTCGAGGCGCAATTTCAAGTTTTTGAAACGGATTATTCTGCAACCAATCACGCATCCCAACACGATTAAAAATCTCGAGTATTGCATTAACTTCGCCATCCCCAAGCCCAGATTCGATTTGATTCGCAAAAGGTGAATTCACACTGCGAATCACCATAACACAGCAAATTCACTCAAGACTCGCTAGTCCGTGCTTTAAGGCAAACAGCGCCGCTTGGGTTCTCGAGGATAAGCCCAGTTTAGACAGCAGCCTCGAGACATGAGTTTTGACCGTGCTTTCATTGACCCCAAGTTCGGTTGCCATATCTGCATTGCTCTGTCCTCGAGCCAAGAGTTGCAGCGTTAGCACTTCCCGAGCGGTTAAATGTTCGCGCATTTCTGGCGCTCGGTAATCGCGCAGCAATTTTTGCCGTGCCGCAGGAGAAAGCCTCACTTCGCCTCGAGCCGCTGCATGAATCGCCTCACGGATGTCGGCAGCTTTGGCATCCTTGATGAGGTAGCCAATTGCCCCAGCCTGAATTGCGCCATTGACCTTGTGTTCCTCGAGTGAACTGGTGAGCGCCAGCACTTCGGTGTTTGGGAATTTAGCACGAATTTCTCGAGTCGCGCTAATGCCATCCAGCACAGGCATGAGTAAATCCATGACGACCACATCAGGCGAAAGGCGTGCGACTTGCTCGAGGGCTTCGAGACCGTTTTCGGCTTCTCCAACAATGGTGATGTTCGGGTCAGCAGATAGGTAAAGCTGCAAGCCTTGGCGGACAACCGCGTGGTCATCTACAAGCAGAACTCGAGTCATTTTTGCAATACCCAATTTGAAAGTCCAAAAATCGATTGTTCACCAAGTTGAATTTCAACTTTGAAAGGATTTTTTGAATTTGATTTGGTTTTCATCACAATGACCCATTCGTTTTTTCCCTCCATAGTACGCTGCACAAAACGAGGTTCTTGAATTTCCAGTTCTTCACCAAAACTATGGCTAACACGTTTTTTTAGTCCATCACCAGATTTATCATACCCAGTCACAATAATCTCGAGAGCTTTTTGTGGGTCTGTACCAATACTGATGATACCTGCTTTTAGATACGCTGGAATCCACAAATAACCTTGCGTATTCTTGTCAATTTCAACTTGAATTGTATCCCGTCCCATAGCAAGAAAAAATTCCGTATCTGGCTCACTATTTGGTAAGCGAAGTCGTATTTGCCGTGGACTGTCACTGAAACTATGAACAAGGTCAAATCGCTTTATGTTTAAATTACGCAAATCAATCTGACTATTGTGTGTTCCAAAATTATTTTCTACCGAAACCTCGAGCAGCAAAGGAATACCAAGTGGCAACCGTACTTCAGCATCTTTACGAAGCCTAGGTCTTGACCATAAGAAATTTTGATAGGTTCTCTTACCAATGTTGTATGTATATTCTACTGAACCCTTATCCGCGTATTGATTGAGGTAAAGTTGATCATCTGCCGCACCCTGCACTGACCCTGCAATTCGACCTGCCTGACCTGCTTGTATGATAAATCCATTCACATCTCCAGCTTCGATATGAAGTTTAATCTCTTTAGCTTTTTGAATAGCAAGCCTAGCATTATGAAGTTGTCGCTTACTTGCTGGAACATCTACTGTAGCCATCGTAAACCGCATTGCCACGGCACACGCTCCTAGCAAAAACAGACTGATTAAAACTCGAGTAATCCCATTCATTTTGCACCTCCAAAATTGACTGTAATTCGTGTCCCAGCACTGCCCGATACAATCTCGAGAACCGCACCTATTCCCTCGGCACGTTCGCGCATACTTTTAATGCCTAGCGCTCCTGCTCGAGCCTCTGCCATATCAAAACCCTTTCCGTTATCGGTTATCTCGAGAGTACCAGCCTCGAGGCGAATTTGTACTTCTTTGGCTTTGGCGTGCTTGACTGTGTTATGCACGGCTTCTTGGGCAATTCTATAAAGTGTGCCTTTGACCTCGAGACTGATTTCTGGCTCGAGTGGTGCGGTCACAATTGCCGTTAGTTTGTATCGTGCCAATAGCATTTCCCCTAGTTTTTGCAGTGCTGCCGCCAATCCGCCTTCCTCGAGTGCATCTGGGCGAAGCGCAAACAACAAAGTTTTCATTTCGCTTGTACCACCATCGGCTAAGTCAATTGCATACTCGAGGGATTTCCTAGCATTTTCTGGGTTGGTCTCGAGTTGCTCTAAGGCGCTGCGTGTGCCGAGGGCAATGCCGTACAGGGCTTGCGCCACACTGTCGTGCAGTTCTCGAGCGATTCGGGCGCGTTCTTGTTCACTGGCATTGGCGCGTTCTCGAGTCAGCAGATTTTGTAGTCGTAACGCGGTGCTGGCGTGTATCCCAAGGGCATTCCAAAGGCTTGTATCTCGAGTATTCGGCGGGGCATTTTTGTAAAGTGCTAATAATTCTGTGTTTTGCTCGAGTGGGACCCGTAACAGATGATTCTTGGGATTCTCAAGGTCAGTGTTTCCTAAGTTGATTCGAGTCTCGAGAATTCCTGCTCCTGTGGCACTGGAAGCGCTCAGACCCTGCTCGAGAATCGTTTGAATGGCATTTTGGGTGCTTTGCTCGAGAACACTTTTACTGGCGGTTTCTAAGGCTTGTACAATCCGTTGCGAACCTGTGTCGCTCGAGAGTGCATTTTCAGCACCAATTCGCCAGACTCGAGCCAAGAAATTACTGAACTGCAAAGTTAGGTTCAGCATTGGAATACCCGCCAAGAATGCGACAACACTGCTGAACGCCGAAAATTTTAAGCCTTCCGAGCCAGTCCAAAGCACACTATCGCGCCAGTACGAAAAGGCATTTGCTGCGGGTTGCCACGTGGCAATAATCGGCGCAGCAAGCAGTAGCCCAGTCAGGTAAAGCATTGCGCCCAGTAGAATCAGTGTGCCGACTGCAAAAATAGACTGTAAAAATAAGTAGGTAAAACCCTGAAAAGTTCTTAGGTTCAGCACTTCTTGAGTCCACCATGATACAAACTTGGTATGCCGAACTCGGGTAGGGGCTTGTATGCTTGCTTCGAGCAGTAAAGTCACTCGCCAGCGTTCTAAATCCAATAAGCGCAATCCGAGCCACACATAGAGTGGAATAGCCATAAAAAACCCAATAATCCCCAGAAAACTCAGCCAGAACGCCTCTCGAGCCGAAGATTTGAGAATGTTTTGAACCCACGTAAATACACCAATGGCAGAACTACTTTGTCCGCCAACAAAATTTTCGGGAAATGGAGACAAGCCAAAAATGCCAAACCAAATAATTGCCAAGACCAACCAACTCGAGACAAAATACAACAAGTGCTTGTAACTCGAGAGGCTAAGGATTGGTGCGAAGTAACCTCGATTCATGGTCTTTATCATGCCGTATATTCAAGCAGTTTGCTGATTGTGGCGCATCCATCAAAAGTGACATAGACTTGGCTATGCAGTCCGATTTTCTCAAAAAACGCAACGCGCTCTGGGCTGCCCTGCGCTTGCTCGAGCCATCCGACCCCCAAGCTGAGGTTCTAATCCAAGAACTGATGACCCTGATTGGCTGGTCTCGAGAAAAAGTTCTGGCGGGCTTGGGTTGGTTCTCGAGCCATGATACCTTGTGAGCATGGATGTTTATGCGGAATCAGAAGCCTACTTTCAAAGATAACCACACTTGGAAAATTGCCTATTGCGAACGTGGCTTGGAACAAGAATTGCTTTTTGAATCTGAATCCGAATCGGCTGCTTGCGAGTTCTACTTGCAATTTATCTCGAGTAAAATTCGTCATGACCATCTGGTTACTCAGTTCAGAGAAGAACGCAAAGCCATCATTCTCAAGAATTGGCTGACAGCTCTGGGCTTAAAAAATTACATCAGCACCGAAAACTTTGCGGCTGCCCCACTGTATAAAGTCTGGGTCTATGACCACAACATCTTTATTGTGCGCCATTACTTCTCAGTTGTGCCACTCGAGCAATTGCCAGAAACCATTGATTTGCTGCGTTTAGCACTGGCTCGAGCCCAAGATTTTGATTGCACTGCCTTTGGGCTGCGTTCACCAGTCAGCGATATTATACCGAATTAACTTAATCACTCTCGTTTGCCTGAAGAACGGCAAACTGTCGTTCTCGCGTTAAATTCGGTATCGTTAATACTCCCGTTGGTCGGGTA
>JAYWGM010000081.1:0-16553 GCA_043778225.1 Deinococcales bacterium
ACTTTGAGGGTTTACCGAGTACAACCGAATCTTGGGCTTATTTGGCGAATATTCAGTTGATTTTGAGACGTTTTGACACTTTATAAACACGCTCTAAGAAAAAACTGTACGATGGGGTTTCTCGACTGGTTGCTCACGGGCTTGGGTTGCTTGCCTCGCCTAACCCTGTACAAGCATAAATAAAAACAGGGCGACCCCCGTCGCTAGACGCTCCGTCGCCCCTACGATTTATGAATTATTTTTCGTCGGTTTCGATACGGTTAAAGCCTTTTGGCGCACCAACTTTATTGGCAATTACTTCCTCGAGGTACTTGACCACATTTTTAAGCGGCACACGGTTCAGCACATCCTCGAGAAACGCCGTGACCAGCATTTTCTCAGCAATGGGTTTGGTAATCCCTCTCGAGCGCAAATAGAACAGTTCTTGTTCATCCACTGGCGCGGTGGTGCTGCCGTGGCTACAACGCACATCGTTGGCGTTAATCTCGAGTTGCGGCACACTGTCCGAACGGGCTTCGTCGGAAAGCAATAATGTGCGGTTCTTCTGGTAGGCATCGGTTTTTTGTGCGTTTAATTCGACTTTGATTAGCCCCGAAAACACGCCCCTTGCTTGGTCTGCCAGTACACCCTTAAAGAGCAAATCCGAATGCGCCCGAGGCATAATGTGATGCTGCAAAGTCTGCTGGTCAAAGTGCTGGTCTTTATCAGCAAAGTAAATTGCCAGCATTTCCGAACTCGAATTGGTTTGCAAAGCACTTTGCACCTCGGTTCTGGACAGGCTCGAACCCATTGTTACATACAAACTATTCAGTACCGCATCCGACTCGAGGTTTGACTTGATGCGCTGAATGTGGGTCACACCACGACCCCAGTTTTGAATTGCCACATAACGCAAATTTGCACCTTTACCAAGGAAAAGTTCAACCACACCAAAATTAGCTGATTTGAGGTCTGGGCTGTCCTGCTCGTCAATATAAGTGACCTTGGCATTCTCCTCGAGAACCACGAGTGTGCGCGAAGCCACAAAAGCACCGTCCTGCTCGAGATAACGAAAACCACCAAGTGGCAAGTCAAGCTCGACATTTTTTGGCACATACAAGAAAAAACCGTTCTCCCAAAAAGCAGCGTTTAACGCCGTGAACTTATCTTCGTCCAAATGCGGAATATGTTCATACCGCTCGAGGGCAAGGGCGCTTGGGTCTGGGTACGCCGCGCCAACCACACTGTACAAATACTTCTGTACAAGGTCTGGGTGTTTCTCGAGGGCGGTTTTGAGGTCTGTAAAAATAACGCCCTTCGACTCGAGTTCAGACGGCACATCCGAGTAAATAACAGAATTACCAGACAGCACAATGCGACCAGCCGCATCGGTGCTAGACAAACGCTCACGAATTTTTTCAGGTAGTGCCTCGAGACTGCTGATTGGGCTAACGGCATTGGCTGGAACGAAATTCTCGGGTTTGAAACGCCGCAGATTCGTGTACTTCCACGCTTCGACTGCTGTAGAAGGCACAGCGCGGTCAGTGTAAATCTCGAGGGCAGAAGCTCGAGCTTTGAGCAGCCATGCGGGTTCGGCACGGCTCGAGATGGCGGAAAGATTGAAGGGCGATAGGGTGGTTACTTGGGTCATGATTGATTTTCTCCTAAAAGTGTTATTACAAGCATCGGTTTTCCGTTTTTCCATCAAAGTAAACATGTTTTGAAGACACAGCTATAGTTCGGTCATTTGGCGTAAAAAACCCATTTTCTCGTGACAATGAATGGTCACTAAGGCAAGCACCTGCAAATTGACCTGAAGTCACATCGTAGACCTGCCATTCCAAAGATGGATTTACACGTCGCGTAATTTGCGAGGCAGGGAATAGATCGTTAGGACGAATCTTAGGGTATTGGATACTAAAACTCCATTCAGAATTTGGCTCTGTATCAGCTTTTGACAAATCGTAAAAGGTGACATACACGACTTCTCCCACTTCGGGAACATTATAGATTAGTATTCGAGCATTTTTTATTTTTACCTCTTGAAAAGGGAAATCCTTATATCCATTTGGAGATGAAATCAATCGAGACAATAATTCGTTGACCGAAAAATCCAGTCTACTTGCATTGGGCAAATTACCAGAACGAGCATAATAATAACGAGGAGGTTGCATACAAGAAACAAAAAGACAAAGAAGGCATATCACAATTAATTTTTTGGACATAAAGTTTTCCAGTTTTATCTCGCGTAGGATGGGCTTTGCCCATCAACTTATATCCGACTATCTTCTATTTCTTTCTCGAGCCAAATCACCTTTCGTAAATTTTGCTTCTATGCCCAACAGCGATGAGCGTCACCACCCGTTCTACTTCATTGACATTAAAAATCAGTCTGTAATCACCAACTCGAGTCCGAAATGATTGTCGGTCTGTTAATTTAAGTACACCTTGCTTGAATGGATTCTCGAGAATAAGCTCAACTTCTTTAACAACCCTCTTTTGGATTTCCTCAGGTAAATCTTCAAACTCTTTATTAAAATGCTTGGAAAGTTGTAAAGCAAACCTCATTTTAAGCCCACTCGAGCCTGAAGTTCTTCAAGTGTTGTCGGGATTACTTCGTCGTTAGCACGTTCAATAAGAATTTGTTTGTGCCATGTCTCCTCGAGCATTTGTTCGTACTCCTCGAGTGGCAGTAAAACAAAGGTATTTCCTGTCTCATCTGTAATTTGCTGATGGGCTGTAAGCATTTTTATACTCCTTTCTTCTATTCTTTTCTCGAGCCTTGGCTGCTTGCTAGGTTCTTTCTATCCAATTCTCGAGTCTCAAACCCCGAATTCTTGCAAAATGCTTTGTATTATCTGTCACCAGTACCGCTTGTTCGTATAAAGCAGTTGCAGCAATTAACGTGTCGGCATCTTCAATAAGTTTTCCTTGGGGTTTAAGTTGTTGATAAATTTCGGATGCAGTATCTAAAATTTCTATGTTCAACATAATAATTTCAGCTTTGCTTAGAAAGGCTTTGAACTTACTAAGTTTTTTCTGGTATTTAGGAAGCGTTAAGCCTCGAGTAATTTCATAATAATTGATTGCGCTGATTATGAAAACATGACCATCATCATGTAGGAATTCAAGGGTTTTCACAACAACTTCGTTATCCTCGATAATGGCAGAAATAATATTTGTGTCAGGCAAGTATTTCATTGATTAGCTGCCCGCCAAGGTTGGCGTTTTATGGCTTCTTTGAATTCGGCTAAATCTTCGGCTGGCATCGGTTCGGCGAGTTCACGTAGGATTTGTTTGAATTCGTCTTTTTCAGCTTGCGTTCTTTGCGCTCGAACATCTGGCAAATCTGGATATTTGAAAGCGGGGTCTGAATCAATAACTTTTTTTAGGCGCTCGAGGGTGACTTCGTTCATTTGGTCTAAGCGTTGTGTAATTTCTTCGCGCATGGTCATGGTTTCACCTCTGGCTTGATTATAGGGCTTTAGCTCGAGCTTTGAGCAGCCATGCGGGTTTGGCACGGCTCGAGATGGCGGCGGGGTTGAACGGCGATTGGGTGGTTAATTGGGTCATAATTACCTCAGAGACTAAAAACATCTTCAATCACAATATTCTTGAATCGTTCATCGAGATTGAATTTGACGGCTCGTATAACATCTGTTGGAATTGAAAAATAGACAAATAAGCCTTTACTGGAATTTGAATAGAAAGAGACCGATTCATCATTATTAAACGAATCTACTGCCCCAGAAATTTGGTATGCAACGAATTTTTTTGAATCTGATGTTTCTATTGACATATATTTTGGTGATAAAATAGCTGTCACATCTCCTGATAAACTTGTCCAAGAAATGTCACACAGAACTTTAGACTTATCTGTGGGGTTTCGCAAGCAACCAGAAAACTCTACTTTTAGTTTGTTGCCTCGAGTATCGACATAGGTGATTGACCGCTTCGATTTTTCAATAATTGTTGCGTTACTCGAAGTGTTTGTACTATTGGTCACACTAGGGGATGTTGTAATCGAGTTCTGATTAGGCATACATCCTGTGAATACCATAGCGCCAATTACAGATATGATAATTTTTTTCATATTTTTCTCCCAACACTTTACTTGACTTCTTTTTCTTGAGTTTCATCTCATGTAGGATGGGCTTTACCCATCGAATTATAGCCGACTATCTTCTACTCTATCTCGAGCCTTGGCTGCTTGCTTATTTATAAATATCTTTGCGCCTACCAACTTTTCTTACTTCTAGCACTTGTTCATCTCTTATAAAAATAATTCTTAAATCTCCGACTGCTAAACGATATTGTCCCTTAAATTCGCCTTTCATTTGCTTTATATCACCCATTGCTTCGGCGCACAGTATCAGCAACGCAGCCCATAGTTGTTCTTGTTCTAAACGTTCTAGCTTCCCAAATTCTTTAGCAGCTTTCTTAACAAAACGCAGTGCGTATGGCACATCTCGAGGGTGAATACTCATGGTTCTATTGGGAAGTTCTTGGGTAGTTCAAGTTGAGCTTGCAATTCCTCGGCACTGATGGTTTCATTGTTCTGACTTTCAATTACAGCTAGGCGTAAATCAGTTATGGCATCCTCGGTTAATTCTTCGTCGTCATGGTCGTAAATACCATTTTGCTTTTTGAAAACCTCGTACTCCTCGAGCGACAAAAGTACAAAAGTTTGACCCGCTTCGTTGGTTAATTTTTCGTGAGCTGCTATCATTAGTTTAACCATCCTTTTTTTGTTTAACTCGAGCTACCTACATTTTATTCTTTTCTCGAGCCTTGGCTGCTTGCTTATGCTTCACATAACGCCATCTTCCCAGTTTTCAAATCGAATTCCTATTACTCGAGAAAAATGCTTTACATTTCTGGTTATCAGTACGGCTTTATGGCGAATGGCTGTGGCTGCAATGAGTGTATCGGAAATCCCAATGTCGTTTCCTGTGCTGGTCAATTCAAAATGGATGCTCGAGGCGGTATCAGCCGCTTCTTTGTCGAACCATAAACAGGGGTAAGTGTTGGCAAATTGCTCAAGCCGAGCAAGTTTGAGGGCATATTCGGGTTTGAGTAATCCTCGTTTGGCTTCCCAGAAAACGATGGGACTAAGAGTGATTCGGTGAAGTTCCTGTACGGCGCGATTCAACCGAGCTTTACAGGCTTGATTTTCATTAATTATTTGTGAAACAAAATTAGTATCTAAAGTGTAAAACATTTATTTCTCGTATAACCAAGGACGGTCTCGTTTTAAGCCTTCGTTATATTCGGTTAAATCAATTCCAAGTGGTTCTGCAAGTGCTTCGGTAGCATCTAGTAAGGCTTGGGTTTCTTCTGGTGTCCGATTTTCTCGAATATCAGGGTATTCATCGTTTGCCTGTTCAATTTGCTTGATAAATTCGGCGTACTCAATTGGGTTTAGATTTTTGACTTGATGGACAATTTCAGCGACTGACATAAAACCCCCTTTGCTTCTTTGATTGTAACGCTTTTTAATTTTCTCGAGCCTTGACTGTTTGCCAATGCCAATCAATTCTTATAAACCTTGCTCCGATGCCTTACCGTGCTTTATTCACGGCTATCTTCGATCCAATTTTCGAGCCTGATGTTTGGTACTCGAGCAAAATGCTTGGTGTTATTCGTAATGACTACTGCTTGATGCCGAATGCCTGTAGCTGCAATTTTGACATCTTCTTTGTCGAGTTGTAAACCTTGTATTTCTAAAGTGTGGTAAATATCGGCTGCATACTCGGCAGATAAAGCATCAAAAGGTAAAACCCTGAACTTATTTGTTAATTTTTTTAAGGCAGCTAATTTTTTGAAAAGTTGTGGTTTTAATAAACCTCGTTTGACTTCAAAGTACGAAACTGCGTTCATGGTGATGTCGTGACCCTCAAAGGCTTTGATATGAACAAACATTTCAAGCGCATGATTTTCATTCACAATTCCAGAGATGGTATCTGCATCCAAAGTATAAAGCACATTTTCCTTAACGCTGCATGGCTGCATTGAACAGATTTTTTTCTTCTGTGGTCATTGGTGCGGCAAGTTCAGCCAATAACGTTTTGATTTCCTGCATTTCTTCTGGGCTGCGCTCAACTCGGACATCTGGATATTCGTATGACTCGAGAATTTTGTTCAACCATTCAATTCGCTCAGACGACATTGTTTCTATTTTTTGGTGTAGTTGTTCTTTGGTACTCATGATTTCACCTCTGGCTTTATTCTAGCGCTTTTACTAGCTCGAGCCTTGGCTGCTTACTCATGCAAACTCGAGTTCGGCTGTTCTGCCCGCACTTGGGTCTTGTTCCACCAATGCCCGCACTAGCGTCTCGAGCCGCAATGCTACGCCCATACTATGCGCTCTGAGTTCTTCACCATCTGGTAAATGATGGATATGGGTTGGAACTCCTTTTATTGTGACATGAACTCCTTCTCGAGTAGTAATTTTATAATCCATTTTAACTTCATTAAGAATTTGACTCATTTCGCTCCTTAAATTGTATGAACTGTAATAACTAAGAAGTTGTTGACCCAAGCCACTTTGGTACGAATCCAGCGCCCATCTGCAATTTTATACTCAAAATTAATTCCTGGAATGCGTTTGTTGGAATTTCGCGGTAAATCTTTACTTACGGGTGTACCTACTAAAATAGTCTCGAGAACAGCAACAAGTGGAATTTTTTCTTTATTGGCTTCTTCTTGGGCGTGTTCGCTAATTTGAATTTCTTGGAAAATAAGGGCTTGGTGAATTGCGTCTAATTCTGATTGGAGTATTTCTGGTGTTGAAAAATTGAATGGGTTTCTCATAAATTATTACTTACCAAAACCTTTGTGCGTACAACCTGATCTTTTTTGAGCATTGCACTGATGGTATTAGAATCGAGCAAGTAAATCATTGAATCTCTCGGCTATGGGGGCGGCGTTCTAGGGCTTCAAGCAACGGATTAATATTTTCGTTTGGCTGAGTTGCCGTAAAAGCATCTAAACGCTGATTAAAAAGCGCTATTTCCTCTGGGGTTCGTTGCACTCGCACATGAGCAGCTTGACGATGTTGGGTCAGGAGCGTATTCAACCACTCGAGGTCAGCTTGGCTCATGGTGTCAATGGTTTGTTTTACTTCTTCTCGAGTTATCATGATTTCACCTCTAGCTTTATTGTAGCGTTTTTATGATTTTCTCAAGCCTTGGCTGCAAGCTTTATGTAAACTCGAGTTCAGCGCGTCTGCCCGCACTTGGGTCTTGGGCTACCACGGCTTTAACCAATGCCTCAAGCTTGAGTGCCACCGCAAAACTATGTGTTTGTAGTTCCTCTCCATTTTCGTAATGGCGTAAACGAGTTGGAACACCTGTAATTTTAACGTACACACCTTCGGGAGTGGTCACGTCGTATTCCATTTTGATTTCGTTCAGAATTTGGCTCATAGGTTCTACCTTCATTTGGAGTTTAGCGCCTTTGGTTTTTCAAAATCATTATATCATTTCAAGGATTTTATCCGATATAAGTTTTGTTTCAGCAATGACTTTTTGTTGTTGGAGTTGACTTTCCCATGTTGTTGCCCAAGTCAATTGCCATTGCGCGAGTTGGATTTGATATTGCACCAGAATTTCTGAAATTTCAGGTGTTGTTTCAGTAGCAGTCCATTCAATAAAACGTACACTTTCAGCTAATAAGTTTCGTACACTTTCTGAAGTATTTTTCTTGGCAAATACACTCACTCGGTTGAGATTAACTGCCAAATTGCCAAGTCGTCTCGAGATTGGGTCTTTAACAAATTTTTCTTTTCGAGCGTATTCGGTCATGGTTTTACTCCTGCAAAGAGTTTTGTAACTATTTCTTGGATTTGTTGTCGCAAAGTAGGGTCTTGTACTGGAGTGACTTTTTCTTGAATAATTTGGATGCTCATGATGTCCAATTTGGGGTTTGCAAAATGCAAACCCCTTAAATTCTAGCCGACGCTGCCTTCCATCTCGAGTTCAATTAAGCGGTTGAGTTCCACGGCGTACTCGAGTGGGAGTTCTTTGGCGATGGGTTCGATGAATCCGCGTACAATCAGTCCTGTTGCGGCTTCCTCGGACAACCCTCGAGACATGAGGTAGAACACTTGTTCATCGTTAATTTTAGAAACGGTGGCTTCATGTCCAACCGAAGCAGTTTTTTCTTCAATTTCGATGTACGGGTACGTGTCAGTTCGGCTGTCATCATTTAACAAGAGCGCGTCGCATTCGACGTTGCTTTTGGCATTTTTTGCCCCGTCATAAATTTTGACTAACCCACGGTAACTCGAGCGACCATTGTTTTTGCTAATGCTTTTAGACACGATGCTCGAGCTTGTGTTGGGTGCAAAATGCACAACTTTGCCACCAGCGTCTTGGTGTTGCCCTGTGGTTGCCATGGCAATGCTCAGAATCTCGCCACGAGCGCCCGGCTCGAGCAAATACGTGGCTGGGTATTTCATGGTGACTTTGCTGCCGAGGTTGCCATCCACCCATTCCATGACTGCGCCTTCGTAGACGGCTGCCCGTTGGGTCACAAGATTGTAAACATTGTGCGACCAGTTTTGAATCGTGCTGTAACGCATCCGAGCGCCTTTTTTGACAATAATTTCGATGACACCAGAGTGGAAGCTGTCCGAGGAGTAACTAGGTGCGGTGCAACCTTCGATGTAATGGGCGTAAGCACCTTCATCAATAATAATCAGGGTGCGTTCAAATTGCCCAGAATTTTCGGCATTAATCCGAAAATACGTTTGCAATGGCACTTCGACTTTTACACCTTTTGGCACATATACAAAGCTACCACCAGACCAAACGGCGCTGTTGACGGCGGCAAATTTATTGTCTTCGGGCGGAATGACTGTGCCAAAGTGTTCACGGAAGAGTTCTGGATGTTCACGCATTCCATCTTCGATAGACAAAAATATCACACCGAGCTTTTCCCATTCTTCTTTCAGGTTGTGGTAGACCATTTCTGATTCGTATTGAGCGCCAACACCTGCCAGCATTCCGCGTTCGGATTCTGGAATACCAAGTTTATCAAAAGTGCGTTTAATATCGTCTGGAACATCGTCCCAAGTTCGACTGTTGAGCATATCGGTGGGTTTGATGTAATAATAAATGTTCTCGAGGTCAAGCCCACTTAAATCTGCGCCCCATTTTGGAATTGGTTTGCTGCGGTAAATGTCGAGCGCTTTCATGCGAAACTCGAGCATCCAAGCGGGTTCGTCTTTGGATTTACTAATCAGTTCAACCACGTCTCGAGATAAGCCTTTGGGGGCTTTAATCGTGTATTTTTCTGGTTCTGACCAGCCAAATTCGTAACCATCGTTAATTTTTCCAACGGCGGCATCGGGGATGTTATCGGAGTATTGTTGGGTCATAAAGCTCCTTGTGAGGCAGGGGTTTTCTCGAGAATGCTGATGAACTCTGTATAGCCGAAATCATCCATCATGCCGTTTGAACCGTACTGATAGACACGCAACTTGTATTGAAATCCAGCTTCGTGGGTAAAACCTTTAATTGAACCATGAAAAAAAGTATTGCTGACGGAAGTATCGCGGACTTGGATGCAGTTCTGGATAGATTCTGGTGGGGCTGATGGACGTGGGTCGGTGTAGCCGCCAAAGCCTCCTGAACAAGGCTTGGTCTGTGCTGCGACTTCAACGGTTTTTACAGTCACACTGCGAACATTACAAGCAACCAAAGCTAACGCCAACGGAACAAAAAATCTTATCTTCATATTGCCTCCACTTTGAATTGCCTGCAAAACTTGCTCGAGAATTTAGAACGCAACGACGGGTTGTGCGGCTGCAATAGCTTTAATTGGTTCGTAGCCGTTTTCCTCGAGTTCTACGGCTAATTCTTTGCCACCAGATTTTACAATGCGTCCATCGACCATGATATGCACCATGTCTGGCACAATAAACTCGAGCAGGCGGTTGTAGTGGGTAATCATCAGGGCGCTAAAATTGGCGCTTCGCATCGCGTTGACACCCTTGGCTACAACTTTAAGGGCATCAATATCTAAGCCAGAATCGGTTTCGTCCATCAGGGCGCAGCTTGGCTCGAGCATCAGCATTTGCAGGATTTCATTGCGTTTTTTCTCGCCGCCGCTAAAGCCTTGGTTCAAATAGCGATTGACCCAACTTTCGTCCCAGTCGAGAATCTCGAGGGCGCGGGTCAGTTTTTTATAAAAATCCATAAACTGGACTTCTTGTCCAGTGCGGGCTTGGATGGCGAGGCGCAGAAAGTTGGCGACCGTCACACCGGGAATTTCGACTGGGTACTGAAACGCCAAGTACAGCCCTTGGCGGGCGCGTTCGTCTGGCTCAAGTTCGAGGATATTCACGCCGTTGTAAAGTACCTGTCCGCGTTCAATGGTGTATTCGGGTGCGCCAGCAATGGCTTTCACAAGGGTGCTTTTACCGTTGCCGTTTGGTCCCATAATTGCATGGAATTCACCGGCGGGGACGTGCAGGTTTACACCTTTGAGAATCATTTCGCCGTCTATGCTGACCCATAAATCTTTTATTTCGAGGTTCACGTTTTTCTCCTTGGATTCGAGCTTTTGGCGGCTCGAGGAATGCTGATTGCATTATGCTATTAGGAATGATTCCTAACTAGAGTTTAGATTACATGAGTTAGGCTGCGAATCTCAAGTCCATAAGTTGGGTTTTGCTATTCATGACCATGTATGTTGCCCTAGGGCTGGTCTACCAAGTCTTGAGTTGGGCAACCCCGAGGGACTTTCTGGTTTCGGTTTTGGGCTAATGCGTTTTGATGAAATTGACTGCTGCGGAGCGCACCTGCTTTTTTTGGTCTTTGGTCAGGGCGAGCCTGACTTCTAAAGGCGTGTTATACGCACCTGCCACGGCAACGCGAGTGAACTCATAAGTATCTGTGGCAAGTTTGGTGAGCACCGAGGCTGGGCAATCTACCCTCAGCGCTGCGTAGAAACGAACATCGTCTTCGGGGTCTTGACTGAGTAATTCGTATAAATGCGCCGTCAGATTTTGATTTTGAGTTAATGCCATACGCACACTGAGTTCTGGGTGTTTGGTTAAAGTCTCGAGTAAGGTCGTGGATGTGCTGGTACTTGTGGCGACTGCTTCAACCACGGTCGGTTGTTTTTGACCAGCCAGCTTCTCGAGGATTGCCGAACTGACATTTGGGTTGTGCGCCAAGGCTTTGAGGATTGTCCATTTGCCGTGTCCACTCAGGTACTCGAGGGCGGCAACAGGTGTATTGGGATTGCTTGCCACGGCATACTGCACGGTTGGGTCGGGGGTTCGAGCCAACTCGAGTAAACGTGGTGCAAGAGTTTTTTTGCTTTTGGCTTCTTTTTTTAAGACTGCAATGTCCATAGATTTTTCTCCGATTTTAAGTGCGAATAATGATACCCTCTAAAGTCTGCCGAACCACATTTTGTGCCATGGCTTTGGCACTTTTGGCGGTGGTGGTTTTGCTGATTGGACTCTCGAGGAGAATGGTGCTGAGCCCGTGAACCACGCTCCATAAGGTTAAAGTTAAGTTCTGTGGGTCGCTTTTTTGAATTTGATTGGCAGCCTGTGCCTCGAGAATTGTAGTTTGTAGCACCGCTCGGGCATCTATTCCAGCCACCTCGAGCGGGTCTGGAAGTCCGAACGCAGCGCAGAGTTCACGGCGAAACATAAACCGAAATTCGGCATGGTGTTCATAAGCAAACATCACATAAGCAATGCCAATCTGTTCAAGTTGCTCGAGCGGGCTGTGTTTTTTTTGCTTGGCGTTTTTTAGGGCATCGGTCAGCTTGCGAAAGGCTTCGATTGCCAAGGTACGAATTAAATCTTGTTTATCCAAAAAGTGATGGTACGGCGCAGCAGGGGAGACGTTCGCCCGACGAGCCACTTCACGCAACGTAAAGTTGTCCACACCAATTTCGTTGGCGAGTTCTCGAGCCGCCTCGAGCAAGGTATTTTTAAGGTCGCCGTGGTGATAGCGCTCTGGTTTGACTTGGGTTGCACTTAAACTTGACATTGTTTAGATTCTAGCACAATGACCGATTACTCGAGCATAAGAACTTCAGTAATTTCGGGTATCTGCCTGAGTTGTGCCATGAAACCCTCGAGTGGTTTTTGCATCGAAAACCAAGTTTTATGAAGTTCAATCACCAGATTTACCTCTGGGTTATCCTGATAAAGATACGTGCCAGAGCGGTGTTGGTGGGGCGAAAGAATGGCATAGATATTTCTGGTTCTGCCTTCTTCTTCTGACCACGCCAGCACTTCGGCGTATTCTGAATTGTTATTTTCGGCATAGATTCTCAGCGTTTGATCATCTAAATACAGTGGCAGATGCCCACTGTGCCATGTTTCAAAATTGTAATAACCAGAGCGGTCATCGTTTTCGTAGCTTTTGAAGGTCATCTTAAAGTGTTCAGCCAGTGTTTGAATGGTGTTTTTGTAATCCACTTGGCTGACAACGCCAATAAAAATTTCCAATTGGTTTTCGCTGTCAATTTTGAGGTTTTGCAAAAAAATTTCAAAACTTTCAAAGCGAGCAATCTCAGCAAACCCTAAAAAGCTCTTGTTATCATCATCGGTGCTGTAGGCATCATCGTCTATGATCACCACTTCTGGCGTTTCTAAAATTACTTCTGAGCGATAACCGTAATCAAAGCAAATTGTGCCATGACCGTCTAAATCCGAAAAAATAATCAGGCGTTCAGGGTAAAACGGCATTAAGGTTTGCTTGGCTTCTAACAGGTCTTCGTCGCTGTAGGTTGCCAAAATATAATTGTTAAACTGATAGATGTAATAATCCAAGTCTAGGCGTAGCTCTCTAAAACCAGAATTAAAACTAAATTGGTCTACGCCGTTGATTTGGCTGTAGCGCACACTACCGCCATTTTGTAGTTGCATGATTTTGCGATAATTACTTGGTAGGGCAAACCCAATTTTTGCCTCAAACGCATCCAATTGTGCGGCACTTCTGCCTTGGCTATGCACATCAAAGCCTTCGGCGGGTTGCTTAAAAAAGTTTGGATATTGTCTATCACCTATTTGCATACGACTTATTCAAACAGCTTTTTGCCTAAGTAGTATGGGCTTTTGCCATCGGTAGGTTCTCGAGCCGTGGTTTGAATAAAAAGCAAACTTGACAATGTTTAGATTGTAGTTTATCTTAACACTGTTCAATATCTAAGCATCGTTTAGATATATTCAAAAGGAGAAACTTATGAAACATGTTATTTTTGGTACAGGACCACTCGGACGAGCCACCATGAACGCCTTACTCGCTCGAGGTGAACAAGTGCAAATGGTCAATCGCAGTGGCACAATGCCCAACATTCCCTCGAGCATCAAAGTCCTCAAGGCTGATGCCTATAACCTCGAGAATGCTAAACAAGCGGCTCGAGGTGCAAGTATGGTTTACAACTGTACTGCCCCAGACTACAGCACCAAACTCTGGACGACCCAACTGCCGATTTTATGGGGCAATATTCTCGAGGCGGCAGCCAGTCAGAAGGCAAAACTGGTGATTGGCGATAATCTTTATATGTACGACCAACTTGGCACAAACATTCACGAAGATTTGCCAATGCAGAGCAGCACAGGCAAAGGAAAAGCCAGAATTGCAGTGGCTTTGCAAATGCTCCAAGCTCACAAAAAAGGTTTGGTACAAGTTGCTTTGGTGCGCGGTGCAGATTTTTTTGGCGCATATGCCGCCGACCAAAGCCAATTTGGAACTCGAGTCATCCCACCGATGCTGCAAGGCAAGTCGGCTCAGATGCTTGGTAATCTCGAGCTTCCACACAGCATGACTTACATTAAAGATTTTGGTACAGCAATAGTTGCCGTCGCGGCAGCCGAAGATGCTTACGGGCAAGCATGGCACGTGCCAAACGCGCCCACCATCTCGAGACGCGCCATGCTCGAGCAGTTAGCCCAGATTATTGGGAAGCCACTGCAAGTTCAGGTCATGCCCAAATTCTTGATGTCGGCGCTTGGATTGTTTGTTGCGCCTTTGCGTGAAGTGGGCGAAATGATGTACCAATTCGAGCAGCCATACATTGTTAATCATGATAAATTTGTCGGTAAATTTGGCGACATCCATACGCCAATGCAAACTTCCCTCGAGCAGACTGTGGATTGGTTTAGAAGCCTCGAGCCAAAAATCAAAGGCGCATCCACCCAAGCTGCATAATTTTTTTTGAAAATCAAGTGGGATTTTGTACCAGACTCGTTCTTTGGTACGACGACACCACGCCACTCAATTTATAGACTCAAATAGTCTTAAATAAAGACATCCAGCACCGTATTTTCTTGAGTGCAAAGTCAAGTATTGCCATAGGAGAAATGTATGTTACTTACCAATCAACCGTCTAACCCCAATCCGCTCGAACAAGCGTGGAAAACCAATAAATCCTTAACTATTTTACTTTTGGTTTGTCTCACCACCATGACCCTGAGCTTTCTTGGTTTATTTATTGACCCACGTCTGACCGAAATTCTGAACACGCCGACTTGGACCAAAACCTTTAAGTTCTCGATTTCTTTTGCCGTTTATGCCGCTTCTTTACTGTGGGTTTTACCGTTCCTCGAGCCTCGCTTACAAAGAAATGCCGGAATTGCAGTCAGTATTGTCAGCAACGCCGGTCTAATCGAAGTGATTTTAATTGCCATTCAAGGATTTCGGGCTGTTCCGATGCACTTTAACGAAACCACCCCTTTCAATACCTTACTTTGGCAAATCATGACGGTTTCGATAGGTGTTTTGTTATTCAGTTATATCGCTTTTATGGTCATTGCTTGGCGTGGTATCAAAACCAATCCTGTGCTGGCGTGGGGTATCCGATTGGGTCTTGCTGTGACTCTGATTGGCTTATTGCAAGGCGGTGTGATGACTGGACCAAATTCGATGCAAATCCAAGCGATGGATGCTGGGCAAACGTTAAGTATGGTTGGCGCTCATACGGTTGGAAACTCGAGTCTCACACCAGATAATGGTCCTGGACTGCCGCTTTTGGGTTGGAATACCACCACTGGCGACCTTCGCATCGGGCATTTTATTGGCTTACACGCGCTACAACTGCTGCCATTTCTTGCCATTTGGCTTTCGCGTCGCCGTGAACTCTGGCTAACCGATAGATACCGTAACAACCTACTAAGTATTGCTGCATTTGGCTATCTCGGCATGATTGTACTGGTGACATGGCAAGCCTTTCGTGGACAATCGATTGTTGCGCCAGATTCCCTGACCATTAGTGTTTTTCTTGGGCTACTTGGAAGTGTTGCACTGCTGAGTTTTGGCGTACTTGCTCATGCTCGAGCCAAAAACCAATAAAAGCATCGTACAAACTTTTTAGTCTGAATTTCAAAAGCAAATTTAGATTGCACTCATCCTTGTTAAGCCTTTAGCCGACTGGATAGTCTCGTTTATCTGATGGGGATGGTTGCTTATGGGCTGAGACGCTTTCTACTTTTTTGCTTTTGACCTTATACTCTGCCCGTGCCGTATCGCCTAAATCTGACTGCTTTGTCTACATTTGAACAAGCCCGTTTGCTCGAGCCAAAAGAACGGGCTTCGTTGCTGCTGCCGCGCCTTTTGCGCCGTGCGGTTTTATCGCCCGACGATTACCCAGACGAACTGAAACTCGAGGTGGCACTCGAGGAACATTGGGATGCACTTGGAGCAAGTATCCAACACGCCTTAAAAGCCAAGGAAGCTCGAGATTTATTGGTTGGCTTAGATTTTGTCCAAGTCAATGCCTACCGACTTAAAAATATGCCATATCAGCGTAATTTTTTTGCTTATATTAAGGATGCCGATACCTTTGCGGCGGTTTATTTAGCCGATGCCAGTGGTATTGCGCCCTATGTTGAGATGTTTACGCTTTTCCGCGAAGCCAAAGACGGTAAAATTGGAATTCTGACCTCGAGTGCAGCCTTAATCGAACTGGACCCAAGCCCAGAACTCCATTTTATTCATTTGCCCGAAAAGCATCCTGAATTGGTTTTCAATTTGCACCGCAGCAAAGTGATGGAGTTTGGTAAAGCCAACAAGCCAGCCCGTAAGCCAGAGCATTTCGACCATGCCTATTTGGAAATTTGGAATGCCAATTATCAATCTTGGATTGCTCGAGGTGTCTTAAAGAAAGTCTAACCTTGGGGCGTGTAGGAACTGACCAAGAAAAACTCGTTACAAAGGTAGGCTAGAAAATATGGAACTTTTACTGAACTGGAATAAAATCGATTCTAAGAATTCGCGTTACAAAAAAGGAGGTTTTATGCTCATATCGGCAATCCTAGCCACTGCAATAGCATCTTGTGGACAAGCTCCAATTCAAGAACAACAAACCGAAGCTCGAGGAATGACAACCCAAAAAGATATGATGCTCCACGGAATAGTTGCTGGAACAACTTTTCAAAGTAACCAAGGTTTTACCTTACAAAATGGCTCGAGTATCCATGCCAATACTGGGTTAATCTTGAACTCGAGGAACATAGTTTTGAATGGTGGTCAAGTCTCGAGTACCAGTGCTGCCAGTTGCTCGGATAATTCTGGACAAGGTTTTTGCTTAAACGGTAAACC
>JAYWGM010000082.1:0-16533 GCA_043778225.1 Deinococcales bacterium
CGGGCTGTTCGCGCTTCTCGCGTTAAATTCGGTATCGTTAATACTCCCGTTGGTCGGGTAAAGAATCAAAAAGCGATTCTTTACCTTAATTTGGTATGATTGTCTAAAACCACCGAATCTTGTGCTGCTCGAGGTATCTAAGATTCCTCAAATGATAGACCACGCCACAACAAGGTAGACTGCCCCATGAAACAACGACTTATCTTGCTGTTGACCTTTATTTTACTCGGCTCGAGCGCTGGCGCACAGCGTTTTTCAATCGAAGCGGGTTTGAGTAATTTTTTTGGTTTACCGGGAATTGTGGTTGGCGCATACTTGCCAACCGAACCAACGGGCATCAGTGGCGGACGGGTTCATGCTTTTTTTGCTTCAGATGCCCTGAGTGCGCTTGGTTTTTTTGGCGGTACTGGAAAAACAGGCTGGGTTTTTGGGGTGCGTTCTGAAGTTTTGATTGGTCAAAGCCTATTGCCCTTGGTTGGCGTGAATTCGGATGTGCTGGGGGTCTATGCCAAACTTGGGCTACTGCTGATGATTGGTGACATCTCGAGGGCTGGCGGTGGCTTGTGGGCATTGCCTGTTGGAGTTGGTTTGGAAGTGGGCGGTGGGCTGTTGTTGCAACTGCCTAATGTGGTTGGGGCATTTCTCGAGCTTGAGGCTGGCTACTTGTTGCCCGTCCAGTGGTACGCCTTACTGAGCTTTGGTTTACGGGTACGGATTAGTTAGATGTACCACCTGACTTTGATTGGTTTGGGCAATGTCAATCGCGGCTTATTGGAATTGCTTGAGCAAAAAAAAGCCGACCTTGCCGCGTTGGGTATCGAATTTCTAATTACGGGTGTCTACTCGAGAAGACTTGGTTTTGTGGTTAATCCCAACGGCTTAGACATCAAAGCCTTGCTCGAGAATAAGCTACCCGCCGACTCGAGCATTCAAAATGTAGTCGAATTTCTTAAAGCCGCCCAAACCAATGTGCTGTTTGAAGCCTCGAGCCTAGAACCGTTTAGCGGTCAGCCCGCCATAGATTATATTCGGGCGGCGCTGCAACTCGGCGCTCATGCAATTACCGCCAACAAAGGACCGATTGTTCATGCGGCTGCCGAACTCGAGGCACTGGCGGTCGCCAACCACGTCAAATTTAGGTACGAAGCCACGTTTATGGGCGGCATCCCTATTTATAGTTTGTTGCGCGAGTGCTTACCTGTGGCAAAATTATTGCGTTTTTGTGGTTTACCCAACAGCACCAGCACCGTGATTCTCGAGGCATGGGAAAATGGTTTAAGTTACGAAGCAGGAGTGCGCCGCGCCCAAGAAATGGGGATTGCCGAAACCGACCCAAGTATGGATGTGGACGGCTGGGACAGCGCCGTTAAAATTGTTGGACTTGCCAACACGGTGATGAAGGCTCAGCTTAAACTCGAGGATTGCCAAGTGGTTGGTCTCCGTAGCTTAACCCCCGAACAAGTTCGTCATGCCAAAGCTGTCGGTCAACCCTACCGACTTGTGGCAAGACTTGAACAAACCCCGCAGGGTGTAACGGCTCGGGTGATGCCAGAGCAAGTTGAAGGAGTATTTGCCTTGGTCAGTGGCAACGATATGTTTGCCCGCTTTGAATTTGATGTTTTGCCAGCCATTGAACTCATTTCAAGAGATTCTGGTGCAAAAGAAACGGCTTACGATATGCTCAGTGACTTTGTGAACCTCGCCAAGCAGTAGACTGAATCCATGCCTAAACAAAGTGTTTGTTGGTGGTGCTTTGAGCATTTATTGAGACCACAAGAATTGGTTCTCGAGTCTGCCCGCATTGGTTTTTTAGGCATCGAACTTGTGCCAGAAGAACACTTTGGGCTGGTCAAAGCCCACGGACTCGAGATTGCCACCCACCGTGGGCAGACGAGCATTGAACGCGGTTGGAATGATCGTGCAAACCATGCCGAACTCGAGCAAGAATTTTTGCAAAGCCTCAAGATGGCTCAAACTTGGCAGATTCCGACCCTGATTGTTTTTTCGGGCAACCGTTATGGCGTTTTGGATACAGATGGCACACAAATAGCTGCCGAAGGCTTGGCTCGAGTGCTTGGTCATGCCCAAGATGCGGGTGTCACGATTGCGCTAGAGTTGCTGAATTCTAAAATCGACCACCCGCACTACATGGCAGACCAGACCGCTTGGGGACTCGAGCTTTGCCAGAGGCTACAATCGCCAAATTTTGGCTTACTGTACGATATTTACCATATGCAAATCATGGAAGGCGATGTGCTGCGAACGATTCAAAACTTGGGTTCTTGGTTTGTGCATTATCATGTGGCTGGCAACCCCGGACGGCACGAACCAGATGCTACGCAAGAATTAAATTACCCAGCCATTGCAAAAGCCTTGGCTGGGTTTGATGGTTTTGTGGGGCAGGAATGGCAACCAACGGGCAATCCGATTTTGGGTCTCGAGGCTGCGTTTAAGACTTTTAAGCCCGACTAAAGGTTTAGCCTTTTTCGCCGCCACTGAGTTGACCCGACACAAAGACTTGTTGGAAGCTGTAGTACAACAGCACAATCGGAATTGCCCCAAGCACGGCGGCAGCAGCAAATGTGCCGTATTCGACTGAAAATTGCCCAGTCGCAAAAGAGCGCAGACCGACACCGACATTCCAGTTTTGCGCTCCAGTCACCAAGACATTAGCGGTCAAGAATTCGGTGTATGTACCAACAAACTGCATCAAGAAAATAAAAACCATCATTGGACCAGAAAGCGGCAAAACAATTTTGGTAAAGGCAGTCCAACGGGTGCAACCATCCACCAAGGCAGCTTCCTCGAGACTGGCAGGCAGGCTTTCGACATAGCCCTTATAAATCCAAGTGCCGAACGAAACCGCGCCGCCGGTATAGGCAATCACCAAGCCCGGTAGACTTTCGGTTAAGCCAAGGCGATACACAAGTTCGTACATCGCCACCAGACCCAAAAGGGCTGGGAACATTTGAATAAAAATAAGAAACATCAAAAATTCAAAGCGCCCCGGAAAACGCAGTCGGGCTAAACCATAGCCAGTCGTGGTGCAGAGCAGCACGGTTAAAATACCAGTTGCTCCAGAGACCAAAAAGGTATTGCGAATCCAGAGTAAGAATTTACTCGAGTTACTAAAGCCTGTAAATTGGTCTATGGTTAAAGACCCAAAGAAAGCAAAGACACCCAGCACCGCAATCCAAGTCGAAACCAAGCGGGCGCGGTTGGTGCTTGGGTCTACCCGTCCGCCACCGTTGCGCTGCACCAGCACCCAGATGACCCCAATGCCAAGAATACCAGCCGCCGAAACAGCCAGCAGAATCCATTGCCACGAGTAAATAACGACACCATCAAACAGCTTGGCATAATTGGCAAAACTCATCCCTTCAAGACTCGGCAGGACTCGAGACCGAATTAAAAGCGGTTCTTGACTGCTGCCCAGTGTGGCTTGGGTCAAGCGGTTAAGTGGGTCAAACGAGGCACTGACGACATAAAAAATTGGATACAAAGAAAACAGAATCACAAACCAAAAAAAGACATGGGTCAGTTGGTCGTTTAAGACCGATAAATACTTGACTTTGCCATATTTTCTGCTAGCCTGACCAATCAGTTGACCAATAAAACTTGTGCCGCAAACCAGCGCAATTAAGCCCAGCACCACCAACAGCGTGGTGATGCCCGCGTTAGCTGGGCGGATAATCGCAAACGAAGGACCTTGAACCCTCGAGTTGAGGTCGCGCCCAAGAAAAAATAAAACAATCAGCACACCAGCCAACAGACTCCAATTCAGCACCACCCGCCAGACTGGAGTACGTTGTTCGTATTGCATTGGGGCATTCGGGCTACTCATTTGCTTGCCTCCTTAAACACACCAGCCGCACGGAAATTGAAAATCGAAATCACCACGGTCAGCACCCCAACAATCACCGAAACTGCGCCAGCTAAGCCATACGCCTGAGCGCCAGCCCCCGTAAAAGCGGTATTAAAACCCCATGAAAGTAAAATATCGGTGGCTCGAGCCGTGTTTTCGCGCCCTATTTCGGCAGGTCCGCCACCAGTCAAAAGGTAAATAATCCCAAAGTTATTAAAGTTATAAGCAAAAGTTGCCAGCACAATCGGCGTGAAGGCGGCTTGGAGCATGGGTAAGGTAATAAACTGGACTTGCTCGAGTTTGGTTGCGCCGTCTACTTCGGCGGCTTCGTAAAGTTCGTCTGGAATAGCAGAAAGTGCGCCGAGTGTGGCGGTCATCATGTACGGAAAACCAAGCCAAAGATTGACCAACAAAATCGCTACTTTTGCCCAGAGTGGGTCGGTTAGCCACGGAATTGGCAGCCCACCAAATAAACCCAACAAGCGGTTTAAGCCACCAAAGTTCTGGTTGAGGAGGGCTACCCAAAGTTGAATCGAAATGACACCTGGCACAGCCCAAGGCAGAATCAGAATCGAGCGATAAAAGTTGCGGAATTTAAGGCGTTTGTTGTTTAATAAAATACCCAGCAGCAAACCAACAATGACGTTAATAATCGTGGTCGAGATGGCAAAAACCACAGTCCAAATCAAGACTGGATACAACTGGGTACTGGCTTTTGAAAAAATATCTTGGAAATTGCCTAAGCCAATGTTGGCAACTGGGTTAATGCGCCGTACTCGAGTAATATCGGTCGGTAGGGCGGGTTGGTTGGGCGCAAGGGTGATGCTATTTCCAGCCACTTGCAGCACATAATAGGTTGGTCCCGGTTTACCAATTTCGGCATCGGAACGCACTTCAATGGGTTCATTGACACAACCTGTTTGGCGGCAAGCCAGCGTCTCGAGTTTTGATTCGCCAGTTAATTCGAGCGTATTTGCCCCAGTCGTTCTGACCGAAATTTCGGTGGTGCTGTCTGGGCGGTCGTTGTTTTGCGAATTAAAATTGGTAAAGGCATAGCCAAAAGTCATGATAATGGGGTAAACTGTAAACGCCAGCAAACAAATAATGGCTGGCAGCATATAGTACCAGCTAATCAGCCACGGAAAAAACCGCACCGCAATCAGCAATAAAGGAATCAGTGCCAGCACCACAAAAACCAGCAAAATCCAAGGTTTTATGGTTGGAATTGCGGCAATCACCGCACTGGTCAAGACTGTACCGACCAGTAAACCCAAAGCACAAATCCCTAAAACCAAACCAATTGCAAAAGCAACACCAGCGCTTCCCTCTGGGGGTTTATTTGAGCCAATCCCAAACATATCTGGCTTTGCAGTCATCATCGCCATGTTGCTCTCCTTTTAAGAACCAACGCAAACACCCCGCTCTGTAAAAAAGCGGGGTGTTTATTTTAAGACTCGAGCTTATTCATAGATAACCTCGAGACCAAGCAATTACTTCTTGTTGATGGCAGCCTTGATTTGCTTCACGCCTTCGCCAAGTAAGCTGGCGGCATCAGCGTTGGCAGTTTTGATAATCAGGTTCTGAGCGTCGCCCCAAGGACCCCAAACCTGACCCATTTCTGGGATGTTTGGCATTGGAATACCTTTGGCAATGGCTGCGCCAAATCCGGCTGCCACTGGGTCTTTGCCCAATTGACGAACCGCACTTTTACTAATTGGTAAGCGTCCGCCAATTTTGTTGAGGCTGATTTGGTTAGCGTTGCTGACCAAGAACTTAGCAAATTCGGAAGTGACCGGTTTTTGTTTGCTGTAGGCATTCATGACCAAGCCACGAACACCAAGGAAGGGTTGGAAGTCTTGGGTTGCACCAGTTGGGCGTGGTGGTAAGCCGATACCATAGCTAATGCCAGCTTTTTTGATGTCTGCCATTTTCCAAGGACCGTTCAGCCACATCGCTAAGTTACCCTTGAGGAACAAATCGGTTTGCAGACCATCGTCTTCTGCACCTTCTGGAATCAATTTGTGCTTAAAGCGCAAGTCGGCAAGCATCTGGGCAGCTTTAATCGAACCTGCGTTGTTTAAGCCAATATCGGCGGTGTTAAAGCTGCCATCTTTATTTTTGCCGAAGACATAGCCACCAAAAGCGCGGTAGAAACCATGCTGGTGGTACTGAATACCGATTGGGCTTAGGTAGCCAAATTGTTGTTTTTCGGCATTGGTCAGGTTTTGGGCAACTTTAATAAACTCGTCCCAAGTTTTTGGAATACCACCTGGCAAGAGCTTTTTGTTGTAAATAAGCGCCACAGCTTCGCCCCACATTGGAATACCGAAAGTACGACCTTTGTAATTAAAAGCATCCAAGCTGCTTTCGGCAACGTCGGCTTTGAAGGCTACGCTCAGGTATTTATCCATTGGCTCGAGAACACCAGCGCTGGCAAATTGACCAACTTGGTCGTGTGGGATTGTGGCAATCAGGTCAGGACCCTCACCTTTTGGGGCGCTTTGGATAAACTTATCGCGGTTTTCGCCCAGTGGCACTGCCACAATCTCGAGCTTTGCACCTTTGGCTTGTGGGGTCTTTTCAAAGGCATCGGCGGCTGCCGAGAACCATTTGAGTTCTTCGGTTGCAAAATCCGTCCAGATAACGAGTTTACTTTGTCCTTGTACTGCTCCTGCCGCAAGCGCGAGGCTGAGTGCGGCGACAACTCCTGCTACTTTCTTCATGGTCTATCCTCCGTTGGCGCACAGTTCTCGTAGCTGTTTGGTAGCGCTTCCATACTCGAGAGTATGGTAAAGCCCTCAAAAACAAGACATGATTTGGCTGTTTGCCTAGCCAAGATGCTAACACAAGACCTCGTGAAGTGCTAGAGCGCTAGTCCTCTAAAGCATCAAGATTAAGATTACTATAAACACTCTGGACATCATCCAATTCCTCGAGTGCTTCGAGCAAACGCAGCACCTTAGGGGCATCTTCGGGGCTGACATCGACGGTGTTTTCGGCAAGACTGGTAAACTCGACACTGATTGGCTCGAGTCCACTTTGACGAAAACTTTCGGCAATACCAATCATATCGGTAAAGGAAGTATAAACATCCATGCGGTCTTCGCCATCTTCGTCGTAAACCTCGAGGTCGGTTGCCCCTAAATCCATTGCCATCAGTTGGGTATCGTCGTCGTTTTTGGCTAAGGTGATTAACCCTTGGCGCTCGAACATCCATGCCACACCACCGCTCATGCTGCCACCGTGCTTGGTAAAGGCGTGGCGCACTTCGCCGGCTGTGCGGTTGCGGTTGTTGGTCAAGCCATACACCAGCACCGCCACACCAGCCGCTCCATAGCCTTCATAAATCACTTCATCGAGTTGCGCCGCTTCGCCACCACCGAGGGCTTTTTTAATTGCATTAGCGATGTTATCGGCGGGAACACCATCACGCTTGGCTAAAGAAAGTGCATTTTTTAAGCCTAGGTTGGCTGCGGTGTCGCCACTGTTGCCATTTCGTACTGCCACCGAAATAGCTGCCAAGTGCTTAGAATACATTGCCCCACGTTTTTTGTCGGTGACTGCTTTTTTGCGCTTAATTTGCGACCATTTGCTATGCCCTGCCATAAAAACCCCCTAAAACTCGAGAACCAAAAACCATTGGCGGCTCGAGTCGTCTGGTGGCGGGTAAATGGCTTCGTAAACAACACAATTCACAACCCGCAAAGATTAACATACTTGCGCCAGCCTTGGGCTGGTGCTATTGTTTTTTTATGGGGATGTGGCGCAGTTGGGAGCGCGCTTGAATCGCACTCAAGAGGTCAGGGGTTCAAATCCCCTCATCTCCACCATCATAAAACCCTGTTTTAGACAGGGTTTTACCTTTTAGGGTTATTATGTATAGATACTCTGTATTTCGCAAAAAGCGCGAAATACGTCGACGGTCTTTTTTTTACTCCCGTTGGTCGGGAAGCGCGAACAGCCCGCAAGGTGCTGTCTTATGAGCAAGAAGTTCGTAAGAACTTCCGAAACTTGGTATTGGTAGAGTAGCTGAGTGAATCAAACTCGTTCTGGGAGTCATGGTGTGTCTAGGTTGATGGCACATATTGTGTGGGTCACGAAGTTTAGGTATAATAACGGTATTTTGATTGAGATTCGCCCACCTAACACGTAAACAAATCATCGATTGACCTCAAGTGCATAATGCCCTTCGATGTAAGCAAAACGCTGCTCGAGATTGGCTGCCAATTCAAACCCCATTCCGGGTGCATCTGATAACTCGAGCATCCCGTTTTTAATGGCTAACGGCTGGCTGATAACGGCTTCTTGGAGTGGTCCTTGAATCATGCAATGCTCGAGTGGCAAGTTGCTGTCTATTGCCGCTAAGAATTGTGCGTTTTCTAAGAGCATTGGCGCGTTATGCCAACTGTGTGGTGTGACGGCAATGCCAAATCGGGCTGCCATTTTTGCAATTCGTAAGCCTTCGGTGATCCCTGTCAGGGCAACATCGGGTTGTACAATGTCAAAGCCCTTGGTTTTAAGGAATGGGTAGGCTTGTTCAAGGGTTGCAAAACTCTCGCCACCCGTGATGGCAATACCAACGGCTGCATTCAGTCTCGAGTACCCATCCACGTCAAACATATCTATCGGTTCTTCAAGCCATTTGAACCCCAGCTTCTCGAGTTCTTTTGCCACAATCAGGGCTTGCTCGTAACTCAAGCGCTTACCGCCATCCACTGCCAGTTCCATACGCCCATTGACCGCTTGGGAAAGTTCGCGCATTAGACCCAAGAAGCGTTCAACGGTCACGCCATCCCACTCCCAATGCGTTCCGAGTCGAACTTTACTGGCAGTGTAGCCTTGTTCAAGATACCCAAGGGTTTCTTTGATCAGTTGCTCAGGAAAAATTCGCCAGTCGTACCGACAACCCGAGGAGGCATAGAGCCGCAGTTGATCGGGTGCATTTGGGTTAATCAATTTGCGAACGCTAACACCCGCAATTTTGGCACGCAAATCCCATAACGCACAGTCCAAACCAGCCGCAGCGCAATCATGAGCCGTCATGTGCGGAAACGAAGTCGTTGGAAAATGTCCGTTGGGGCGCGGTGCAATCGCAGGGTCATTCGGGTCTTGTCCAATTAACTCGAGCGAAAGCCAGTCAATTGCTTCTCGAATCAAATTTGGAGCGCCATAAGCACTGGCTTCGCCGATTCCCTCGAGTCCAGCATCGGTATGGACAATCACCAAGGCGCAGTCGGCTTTGACCGAACGGTATCTATGCGTGAACCATTGCTCTGAGCGTTCGTGAAGGCGGGATAGGCAAAGTGTTTCAATTCGGGTTATTTTCATGATTTTCTCCAATTTTTAAGGCACAATAGTTTCGGAATGTTTTTGATTTTTTGCGTCTATAACGCATTTGGATTTTGTAGGGGTAGACCCCCGTGTCTACCTTGTAGGACAAGATAATTTGGATTTCTCCTGAAAAATATTCTGAACAATGGCTGTAAGTCAATCACCAGAAACTCACACCAACAACTCGAGCAGTGGCACAGTCGAATTGACTACTAACGCACTCAGGCTGTCCTCGAGTTGCTGCAACGTGCGACAACCAACAATCGGAACGGTCAAAAACGGTTGCGAAATTAAGTAATTCAGCACAATTTGCGTAATCGTCCAGTTGGTCGTCTGCTGAATGCGTTGAATTTGCCTCGAGCGCTCGAGATTACCAGCAAGTGGGTACGGGCGGCGTGCATCGGGATTCATCTGTTCAAGGCTGCCGCTCAAAATTCGTTGGAATAAGCCGTTGGCTTGGGCGCTGTACGGCATGGCTGCTAGACCAGTAGAGTTGTGGTACGCGATTAAGTCGTTGTCCATGACCACCATTGTTTGGTCAGGTATCGCGCTGGGTTCGATCACCGCCGCGCTCCACATCACCTGACTGGCAACAAAGCCCTGAATACCGTGCAAAACAGCGTATTCTTGGGCAAGTCTGAGCCGCTCGAGACTCCAATTTGAAGCCCCAAAGTAGCGAATTGTGCCACGTTTGACCAATTCGTTGAGCGTCCCCAAAATGTCTTCAACGGGTCGGGCAGGGTCGTCGCGGTGCAGCCAGTAAAGGTCTATCCAATCGGTTTGTAAATGCTCCAAACTTTCTTCGAGGTCGGTCTGGATTTCGAGTCTGGACAGCCGCCCAAGCTGCATCGTCTCGAGCTTTGGATGTGCGCCCTTGGTGGATACGATGATTTTTTGACGGTTCTGACAACTTTTCATCCACAGCCCAATGGTTTTTTCACTCATGTGCTTTTCGCCAGCCAGCCAATTCGAGTAGACATGGGCTGTGTCGAGCAGATTGCCGCCGCGCTCAACAAAATAATCCAGCAGCCCAAAAGCGTCTTGACGGTTGATGGTGTTACCAAAACCAACCGTTCCAAGGCTGATTGGTGAGACCTCGAGTTTAGTGTTGGGAATCTGGCGATGCAGCATCATGTTTCCTATTTTGACTTAAAGTCTCTGATTTGAGTTATGAATTCTGATGACAATGGTTGTTTAGACTGCGCTGAGAGCCTCGTTAAAGTAAATCACGATTAAGAACTTGGTTCTGCTTGTAACTGCCACGCTTGACCATTTGGAAATTCAAACTCCTCAAGCGATGCGCTTTTCATTTCAATGCTGTAGCCAGATTCTCGAGGGGCGACATAATGCCCATTTTGAATCGTGCAAGGGTAAAGAAAATGTTCGTGCAGATGATCCACAAATTCAGTCACTCGATTCTCGAGTGAACCCGAAACGGCAATATAATCAAAAATACTCAGGTGCTGCACGTACTCGCACAGTCCCACACCACCAGCGTGCGGACAGACTGGAATACCAAACTTAGCGCACATTAACAGCACCGCTAAGTTCTCGTTGACTCCGCCCATTCGGGCGGCATCTATCTGACAAAAAGAAATCGCTTGGGCTTGCAATAATTGCTTAAATAAAACTCGGTTCTGACCCATTTCGCCCGTGGCAACACCAATTCCAAAAGGCTGCATGGCTTTGGCTATCGTGGCATGACCAAGAATGTCATCAGGTGAAGTCGGTTCTTCAATCCAGAGCGGCTTAAAAATGGCGAGGTGCTGCATCCAATCTATCGCTTCTTGAACATCCCAAACTTGGTTGGCATCCACCATCAAAAAATTATTCCAACCAATTTCTTCTCGAATAATTGTAGCGCGGCGAATATCATCCTCGAGATTCCGACCAATCTTTATTTTAATGTGCTTAAAACCCTGTGCTAGTGCCTCTTGGCATAATCGCCTGATTTTATCATCGGGATAGCCAAGCCAGCCAGCGCTGGTGGTGTAGGCAGGATTGCCAGTTTTGAGCATTTGGGCGGTTCTGACTGCTTTGGTTGGCTCGAGGCGCGTCAGAATCTCGAGTGCTTCTGATGGCGTTAAAGCATCGGTGATGTACCTAAAATCTATGCAGCCCACCAATTGGCGCGGGGTCATGTCTGCCAGTAAACGCCAAAGTGGTTTATCCTCGAGTTTCGCCCATAAATCCCAAACGGCGTTAATCACGGCGGCTGTCGCCAGATGAATCACACCTTTTTCCGGACCAATCCAACGAAGCTGCGAATCAGAGGTGATGTGCCGATAAAACTTGCCCATGTCAGCCGTAAAATCCTCGAGTGTATGCCCGATAATAAGTGGTTTGAGGGCATGAATGGCTGCCACCACAACTTCGTTACCTCGTCCAATGGTAAAGGTTAGTCCATGCCCCGTTAAACTCGAGTCAGTATGCAGTATCACATAGGCTGCGCTGTAATCAGGGTCTGGATTCATGGCATCTGAACCATCCAAGTGCTGAGAAGTTGGAAAACGAATGTCTTTGACCTGTAAATGCGTGATTTTCATGCTTAAATCCCTTACCTTTAACGTCACTTTCGAGAAATCCTTAGACTCAATTTGGTTTGCTTCTGTAAAAACTAAAGCTACAGCAATGTTCAGGCAACCACGGTCAGACCAAGTAAGCTAACCACCACTTCTTGGGATAGACACTCGAGCGAAACTTGTACCAACTCGAGGTTCGGGCGCAGTGGACAGTTGATGACCACCGCCCGAATATGCTTCCCAAGTTGCACTTGTGGTGGTGGATTCGGCAGCGCGAACGCATCAATGTCCCAGTCGTAGCGTCCCGATAGTGACAAGTAATTATCGGGGTGAATCAGCGCCGCTGAATCGGTACTTCCATCGGCGTAGGTCAGGTGCAGGGCAGCATTGGCGATTCCAACCTGCATTGGGTTGGTTGTGCCAGATACGAGGACATACAGGTTGCGTCCAACTGCCGAAATCTCGAGGTCAATCTGAGTTGGAAAGTTATCCCAGCGCGAGGTTAGGCAAGCATTCAACCCACTTTCGCTCCACAAAAATGGAACTCGAGCCTCGCTCCAAAGCCAGCCTTGTCGGTCTGGGATTACGTTGTCAAACTCGAGAATTGGCGGTTTGATATTCCAGAACGGATATGTCCAAGGCGAGTAGCCATCTGTGCCGAGTTGTGCCGAACAGGTCTCTGGACGTGGGGACAAGTACGATTGCTGGTAAATGGTTCGCAAGTCCGCATTGAAATAAGCGCCAATCTCGAGCGGCTGCCAGTGCTGTTCGGTGCTTGGAGACGGTTCAATCAGAACTTGGATAGGCGCAAGAATCTGAATCTCGAGCGGTTGGTAACGCAGACACCCCAGATGCTCGAGGCGAGCCAGTACCAAGTGTTTGCCGATTGATTCCCCGAGGGTTGCTCGAAAGCCATGTGCTTGTTGTTCTACTCCTACCAAACACATTTGGGGATTCTCGAGTGCGGTCAATTCATCCGTCCAGAACTGCGTGACCGTTTCACCCGCGAAGCCCTCGAGCAAAATGGGTTTCAGGGCTTCTCGCTGACCTTCCCAGCGTACACAGACCGTCGCCGAAGTTGTTGCAATTTCAGACTCGAGCGTCAAACGCGTGTCCCCATACCCCGGCTCGAGCGTGAATGGGACTGGCTGCCCATTGAGCGTGACCTCGAGTACCTGTTCGCAGAGCAAAGGCAGTATCCATCGGACTCGGGCGGCGCGACTCAGGTGTAATGCGTAGGTGGACTCGCCGTTGGCACTCAGAAACTCGAGTTTGAATTCGGGCGTTTTGATGCTTGCGCTGTCCCAATCGTCGGGAAATTGCGGCGCACAAATGACCATACCTTGTGGGTAATTCGGGCGTAAACCAAATAAGCCCTCGAGTACAACTCGCCCAAATAAGCTGACTCCATCGGCAAAATCGGTGGCTCGCCCCTGACGATGAGGCTCGAGTCCTCGGCTGGGGAAATGCGGCGCGATGTTGATTGTACCGGGGCTGGTGGAACGAAAAGCCGATTCATGCACCACACCAGTCAAGAGTTTGTACCCATCGCGTCCTCGCCCAGATTGGTAGTACGCCAACGCCAGATGCAGCGTATCGGCAAAATCGAGTTCACGCACTGACCATTCATAAGGAACCCAGTTGTTCAGCCAGCACAACTCACCGCCCTCGACTGCCACCCGCTCGAGACCCCATTCGGTGTAATGCAGGTTTTGCCACGCCTCGATTTGGGTGAGCATCGCTGCGTCTATTGGCAGAAAAATGGTGTACAAACAAGCGATGTCATGACGACGTTTCAAACCCAACGCATCGCGGTACTCTGCCAGATGCCCACGCTCGATAATCCACAGTGACTCGAGGACACCCGTGCGGATTTTCTCGGCTCGAGAACGGTGCAAGTCTGCCCGCTCGAGTAATCCTGCACGTTCACAGAGTTCGGCGGCTGCAAGATACCCTGTGTAGGCATAGGCGCTGGACTGGGCGGTGCCACCGCCGTTGTACCAGACCGAATCACTTGCCCAAACATTGAGGTAACTTTCGTACACCCCGTCGTCGTCTGGGTCAAAGCATTCGCGCTGCCACTCGAGATGAAGCTCGAGCGCGGGCAGTAACAACGCCTCGAGTTCGGCATCTTGAGTCCAGCGCCAAGTGTGAATCAGTTGGTCAAAATAAACTTCCTGCATATTGTAGAACTCGGCGTAAATCGAAATGCGTCCCAACCCGTAAAAGCGTGAATCATGACTTTGCAAGCACTGTAATAGCTTCGAGTCAGACTGGAAACCGTGGAGGCTCGAGTCCTGAACTTGATGCGGCAAAATGTGTTTTGCCTCGCTAATCACGCGGCTCGAGTAGCCGTAAGCAGTTGGACCGTAGCGGATTCGCCAACCGAGAAATGGGATGTTCCAAGCCATGCAGCCGTGAACAAAAGCAGGTGGGTAAAAAAGTGCGTCCATCGAAGCGTTTGAGGCATCCATGACCCGATCCAGAAAAGCATTAGGAGTACGACAGACCACGGTTTGGAGTTGCCGTTCGGCTCTCGCTTGACCCGCCTCGAAATCCGTTTTTGGCTTGCGGGTTAGATGTTCGCTGTTTGGCTGTCCGATGCTCCAATACAGTGCGTCTGATGGAATTGTTAATCGCCCAGCCAGCAATGGATGCTTGAGCAAAGCTAATTGCGTCGGGTTCTCGAGGAACGTTGGGTCAGTCCAAAGATTTGCATCCACCAGATTCAGTTCATAACCCGCAGGAAAAAAGCCCACCACACCAGAGGATTCTCCCTGCGGATGCAAGACCGAAAAATGCGTCTCGAGAACCGAAAAGACATTTTCTTTGCAACCGCTCGGGTCAAAACCTTTTTCGGTCAGTTCCGGGTGTTCGTTGGGGTCAAGTGTCCACAGCAGATTGCTCTCGACTTTGGGTTTTATACCGCCATACACCCAAAGCAGTTCATCCTCGAGTTGACTGCCCAGTACCTCGAGCCGCACTGCAAAACCCGCGCCTTCTGCCCATGGCACAACCTCGAGTTTGAGTTCCAGCCCCTCGAGCCGTGAATCGGACAGTTGCCACGAGGTTCGGTTGGGCTTAAAAGTGGTCTGGCGATGGTCGAAATCGTGCAACCAGACGGTTTGCTGACCGCGTTTGATCGCAAGCATCAAATCGCCGCAGACCGCTTGTCCGTAAGCCAAACGCAGGCAGGGTTGGTCGCCACTGAGGACAACGCTGGGAAGATTCGCACCGTAAAGCGGACGGTTATGAAAACGTGTTCCGTTCTGGCAGACGATGGCAGTATCAGTTGGGCGATAAAGTGAAGTCGTCATGGTTGTCCTTTAATCATTCGAGCATCACTTTCAAACTCGTACTCACCCGAGCCAAGCTCAAAAACCCTCAATCCATGCTCGAGTTTGCCTTGAGAAGACTCGAATGGTTTTTGACCCTCGAGAATCTGCACGTTTGGAATCGGATAATGTAGGGTTGCGCTCGTATTGGCTGGGATTCGCACGCGCCAATAGAAACGATGATGCTCGAATCGCCACTCGCTTTGAATCAAACCACTGATGCTGTTGTACGAGGCTCGAGCTTGTGTGAGACCGCCACCGGGTTGAGCGCCTAAGCGAATGTGTCTGAAGCCCGGTGCGAGGTTGTCAATACCCGCAACGGTTTGATACAACCACTGTCCGACACTGCCCAGCGAGTAGTGATTGAACGAGTTCATGCCCGCGTCCTGAAAGCCGTTTTCGGGTGTCCAACCGTCCCAGCGTTCCCAAATACTGGTTGCGCCCATGCGAATCGAGAAACCCCACGATGGAAAAGTATCGTTTAGCAGTAACCGGTAGGCGGTCTCGAGGTGTCCTGTCGCAGTCAGTGTGGGACAGAGATAACCAACCCCCACAAAGCCAGTCGAGAGGTGCTGGTTTTTTGCAGCGATGTCCTCCAGAAGTCGCGCCGTGACTTGTTCACGTCTTGAAGCTGGGACAAGCTCGAAGTGAAGCGCCAGCACTTGCCCAGTTTGGGTATGATCACGAATCCAACCATCTGGCTCGAGGAAAGCAGCATTAAACGCCTCGCGGATTTTAGCAAATAAACTTTCAAACTCGAGTGCTTCGGTTTCGCGTCCAATCACCCTTGCCATCTTTGCCATCAGACTTGCATCGTATGCCCAGTAAGCCGTTGCTAAAACATCTTTGTTTGTCTCTGCGCCAACCGATAACCAATCACCAAAGTCGTGGTTGCGCCGCTCGAGCCACAAATGATTTGGATTTGCCTCGGCGATATAGCCCATCCAAGCATTCATGCCTGCCCAATGGCGTTCAATCAGGCGCGTATCGCCGTAGACCTGATAAATTGTCCACGGAACGATAATCCCAGCATCTCCCCAAGCGGGCGCGGCATCTTTATAATCCACAACTCGAGGTGCGACATCCGAATATGCACCTGTTGGTGATTGCGCGTCTTCAACGTCTTGTAACCATTTTGTAAAGAAAGCTGCAACGTTTGCTAGAAAGCTCGAGGTTCGCACAAAAATTTGGCTATCGCCGAGCCAGCCAAGTCGTTCATCGCGCTGTGGGCAATCGGTTGGGACACTCAGAAAATTACTGCGCTGCGACCAACGAATGTTAGAAAAAAGCTGATTGACCATTTGGCTCGAGCATTCAAAAGTACCTGTGTCTGGCGTGTCCGAACCGATCACCATTCCCGTGACTGTTTTGAGGCTAGGTTCGTAATTCAAGCCCGCTATTTCGACAAACCGAAAACCATGAAAAGTAAAGTGTGGTTCGTAAATCTCGAGATGGTCGCCACGCAGAATATAAGTATCGG
>JAYWGM010000083.1:0-4661 GCA_043778225.1 Deinococcales bacterium
GCACCAGTCTTGCATGGGAGAATCTGCACCAGTCTTGCATGGGAGAATCTGCACCAGTCTTGCATGGGAGAATCTGCACCAGTCTTGCATGGGAATCTGCACCAGTCTTGCATGGGAATCTGCACCAGTCTTGCATGGGAATCTGCACCAGCTATTGCTCGAGACAACGGGACTTTGTTTTCGGTATGCTGCTCGCTATGAAAACGATTTACGATGCCCTGATTGTGGGCGGTGGACACAACGCCCTGACTTCGGCGGGCTACTTAGCCAAAGCGGGTTATAAAGTGGCGGTCTTCGAGCGCCGCCATGTGATTGGTGGCGCAGTCTGCACCGAGGACGACATTCTGCCCGGTTATAAAATGGATGTCGGCTCGGGGGTGCATATCATGATTCACCTCACGCCAGTTGTCAAAGACCTCTGTCTCGAGGAACATGGCTTGCAGTATTTGGACATGGACCCAATTGCCTATGCCCCACTCGAGGGCGGCGGCGGCTTTGGTTTGTATAAGGACTTAGAGCGCACTTGCCAAGAAATCGCGGTTTTTAGCCCCCACGATGCGGCTGCCTACCGAAAATTTGTTAAATCGTGGGATGAATTTAGCGGCAAGCTCTTTAAGGCTTTTCAAAAATCGCCAACCGCTTGGAATCTCATCTCGAGTTTTGCGGGGCGTAAACCGCCCGAAATAGATTTACTGCTGGGGGTAATTCGCAGTTACGGGCATTATTTGCGTGGGCATTTTGAACACGCTGGAGTTCGCTCGGCACTGGCATGGTTAGCGGCGCAATCCGGACCTGCGCCGCACGAGATTGGGGCTGGTGGCTTTTTGATGTGGCACGCTGTGCTGCATAAATTTGGGGCAAAGCGGGCAGTCGGTGGCAGTGGCGCACTGACCAAAGCCCTCAAAGCCAGCATCGAACATATGGGTGGCGAGGTGCATTTGAATGCGCCTGTCAAAAAAATTGAACTCGAGGGCGGTACAGCCAAACGCATCATTCTCGAGGATGGGCGCAGTTTTGAAGGGCGCGTGATTATCTCTGGGGCGCACGTTCAGACTACACTGCTGGACTTGGTGGGGGCAGAAAACCTACCGAGTAACCTCGCTTGGAAAACCGAAAACATCCGTGTTGGCAATGGCTTTGGGCTGATTCATCGCTTCTCGAGTTCAAAACTGCCCGAGTACGCTGGTGCGCCCGAACAAGCCACCAACGGAATGCAGTTGCTCTGCCCGAGCCTCGAGTATTTAGAACAGGCTTTCAGGGATTACGACAATGGCATCCCAAGTAAAAACCCTGCGGCGCTGGCGATGACTTTTACTAAGCTCGACCCAAGCCTTGCACCGCCACACAAGCATCTGATTTACCTTTGGGGGCAGTATTACCCATTTGAGCGCTCTGACGGGCGTATCTGGGACTCGAGCGCCGAAGCCGAAGAGGGCGCAAAACTCGAGGAGGTCTTATTCAAGTACGCCCCAAATATGCGCGGTACAATCGAAGGACGGTTTACCCAAAGTCCGTTAGACTTAGAACGCCGTATTGGACTGCGTAAAGGCAATGTCATGCACCTCGAGATGGGTTTAGACCAGATGTTTAGCCTGCGTCCGTTGCCCGAATTATCGGGCTACCGCACCCCCATAAAAGGCTTATATTTGTGTGGCGCAAGTACCCATCCGGGCGGCGGGGTTTTCGCCGCTTCTGGTAGAGCTTCGGCATTGGTCGCCATGCACGACCTTGAAGGCGGGGCGTTTGGACGAGCTAAAACGTGGATTGAGCAAGCCATGCAAAAATAATGTTGCGCCAACTGTAACGCACCACTGCTAAACTCTTTTGACTCGAGTTAGGCTCGAGTCTCGGAGGATTTATGAAAAAATATGGTTTTTTAGCCTTGGTGTTTGTGATTCTTTTGGCTTCTTGTAGCCCGAGTTTCTTTGGGGGGTCATACGAAATTAGCGACTTTCCGATGCGCCCCAATGAACTCTGGTCGGTCGCTTTTCGGATCGGAGCAAACAGGATGGAAACGGGGTTTAGCCTCAAATACACGCCATTTGTTGACCGCGATGGCGATGTCGTTGCCGAGTTAATTGTCTCAAGCAAACTTTCTAAAGGTCTGGCGTATATTGATAATGCCGATGGCACATTTGTACTGCGCTTTGTCGGCAATGGCTTGGTTTGGGTCTGTCGCGCTCCGATGGGCAGCGACTGGGAGGTTGTTGGCGGCGAAGGGTATGTAAGCGACGGTCGTAACGAAGTCGAAGGACAGTGCGCTTTTGGTCGTGGTTAAAAACCTTGGTAAGTCGCCAATTATTTTTTTCCTAAAGTACCGTTTGGCGTAGCTCGAGGTGTTTGACAAGACATTTTTGTAAATATGGATACGTTTCTAAACTCTCAATTAAAGTATTTTTTAAGTCTTGGTGCGGCTCATTCAAAGCCCGTAATAAGCGCCATTGGTCAAGAGCAGCAATTTTATGCAGGTTGGCTCGAGCCAAGGTTTGCTGTTCTAAAGTTAAATGCGAGTAAAGCGTTAAAATTTTAATGCTCCATTTTGGATTGCCTTGATGCTCATTCAATAAGCCATCGGGAAGGGGCTTATTTTGCTGGACACAGCTTTTTGCCCAGAGGTACTTGGCGTTGAGTCGAATTTCGATTTCGCTGTGGTTCTCGAGCGACTCGAGGAGCAGACTGGCTTCTTGGTACTGGTTTTGTAAAATCTGCCATTCGGCTTTTTGAATTGCCCACCAATTTTGTAAATCTGGAATGTTGTCGCCAATAATTTTTTGGGCAGCCTCGAGATGATGCTTGGCTTCGTGGCTTTCGCCAAGTTGCAGCAGTAAATCCACATGATTGAGATGGCGAAATGCCATGCCTCGGGCATCTTGGATATTTTTGGCAAACTCGAGCGCTGCTGTGTACGTTTCTAACGCCACCCCAAGGTTGCCACGTTCTTGGTGGGTAATCGCAAGGCTACCCAGCAGTTGCCCTTCCATGGTGCGGTTGCCTGTGCTTCGGGCAGCGCTTAAACCTTGCTCGAGCGATTCAATCGCTTCGGGTAATTCACCCAGTTCAATTTGGGCTTTTGCCATATTTGCCATAATCATCGGTAGACCAGCCATGTTCTGACTTTGAGTACATTCACGTTTGGCGGTCTCGAGGAGGCGTTTGGCTTTGTCGTATTCGCCTTGCAACATTGCCAGTATTCCAGAAATAGACAGCACATTTGAGCGCATGGCGCGGTCTTGGCTTAGGGACACCAAATCGGCTGCCGCTTGATTGTGGAAAATAGCTTCAGGCAAGTTATTTTTTTGCAGTGCCAATTGCGATAATCCATGATGGACTTTGGTCTTTTCTGTGCCAGCCGATTCAGACAACTGCTCGAGCGCCAGCCGCAAAAACGGCTCGGCTTGGGCAGCTTGTCCAAGCCGCAAATGGCTGATGCCAAGATAATAATAAGCCGTGCCTTGTTCGTTTTGCGGCAACAATGGATTCTCGAGTGCCAGCTTGGCACTTGCTAGGCTTTTGGCAAATTCAAGTTGCTGAAATTCAATCCCACTTTGAATCACCAAAGCTCGAGCTTCAAGTTGGGCATCACCTGATACCGAAGTAAGTAAAGCCGATAATTCTTGGCTGTAGGCATCGAACTGACCGCTTGTCAGAATCAATTTCAGGCGTTCTTGATGGAGTGCAAAACGCTCCTTGGGGTTTTTTTGTAAACGCAAAGCTGCCGCATAATGCCCCAACGCCTCGAGTGGCAGATTATTGACTTTGGCTTCTTTGGCTGCCCTTAATCGGTACTCAAGGGTCTGGGCACCATGCCCAAGTTGCTCGAGGAAAGCCGCTTGCATTTCTGGATTTGCTAGGTTTTGTAAGAGTATCCGCGCCGTTTCAAGGCTTGGTTGGGCTTTTACGCCCAGCAATTCTTGGTTCAGTTGGTCGTAAACCCGTTTGGCTTCATCGCTTCGTCCAAGCGCTATCAAGGTTTGCATTAGGGCTTGGGCATCGGATTCGGACATTGGCTCGAGCGATAAAACTTCTTGTTGCAGTTCCAAACGCTGCTCGAGTTTTGGGTTGCTCAAAGCCGCCAAACGCAAATGCCCTAGCCTTTGCTGCTGGCGTTTTTCTCGTGTCTGTTGCAACCACTCCATAAAGACTGGGGCATCGCTTAAAATCAGACCCTCGAGCAGTTCGCCTTTGGCACTTATTTCTTGGCTATCTGCCCAAAAATCTTGCAAACCAATCGCGCCTTCGGTCTCGAGGTGAGCGGTCAGGGCGGTTGCTCGTAAGCGGTGCAACTCGCGGCGCAAATTTCGACTTGCGCCGTCTGCTCCTAGTTCGCCCCAGAGTAAATCGGCTATTTTTTCGCGGGGTGTTCTGCCCTCGAGTGCCACAAATGCCAGCAGTGCCAAACCTTTGCGGGTCAGTTTGAGCTTTTGTCTAAAAACACTGACCCTAGGAACACCCAGTAAATGCAGTTCGAGTTGTTCTGAACTCATAAAGGGAGTTTACCATGGATTGGGTAACGCACAGGTAACGCGCCATTTTATAAACTGCTCGAGTTCGATGGGATTACTCAGTGCATTGTCGGACAAGTCGGTAGACTTGGCGAGCTATGCGAGTACCGATAGGTGCAGCGTCGGAGAGTCTGTAGTTTCAAGGAACGAAGAATCGAA
>JAYWGM010000084.1:0-16414 GCA_043778225.1 Deinococcales bacterium
TCCCGACTAAAAGGAGTATCAACAAATACCGTCTTTGACAGGTACGAAGCAATCCGCGTTTTTTGCGGATTGCATAGTATCTAAATAAAGACGGTATAATTCCCGTGTTGGTGCGGTTTTCTTCAGATAAGCCCTGAGTGCGGTCATGGAATCCGTGTACCGCTCGAGTACCGCCATGTTTTTTAAGTACCGCGTATTCTGCTTCTAGCACCTCGAGCAGCAACCATTGCTCGAGGTGGAGTGTGCGGATTTCGTTCCAGTCCATGGTAGGAGTGTACATCAAGAGTGTTCAGTGTTTTCTCGAGCTTCCCAATACCGATGCTTGGCAACCCAAGCTCGAGACTGCTCACCTCTTCACAAATTCCTCAGTTAAGGCGCATAATAAAGGCTATGGAATTTAAACTTATTTCTGCTCCAGACCAAGAAATCTTTGAGAACCGTTTGCGTGACTTTATCGAAAGTCTTGGACGCAGTGCCACGATTGGCAACATCAACTTTTCCACCGCCGTGATGCAAAATGGTGAAGTGATGTACAGCGTTTTGGTGGCGTTCCGCCGCGCCTAACAGCCATTTCTCATGCGATTCCTCACATAAAACAATGGGGGTATGGCGTAAAGTAGAGGTGTGACCATTGCTGCTCTAGCTCCTACGTTTAATCCTGCGCCGCAAAACGCCCCTTTTTTGGTGGCTCGAGGGCTGCACAAGCGCTTTGGACAACGTGAAGTGGTGGCTGGGGTTGACCTTGAGTTAGCTCGAGGCGAAATCGTGGCGCTTTTTGGTCCAAACGGGGCTGGCAAGACCACCACTTTTTATATGATGGTTGGCTTTGTTAAACCCAATTCGGGGACAATTCATTTGTCGCAAGCCGATATTACGCGCTTACCGATGCACTCGCGGGCTCGTTTGGGTTTAGGTTATTTGCCCCAAGAACCCAGTGCTTTTCGCAAAATGACGGCTCGAGATAATTTACTCGCCATTCTCGAGTACCAAAAATTAACTCCAACCGAGCGGATGGACAAAGCCAATTCTTTACTCGAGGAGTTTCAGTTGTCGCACCTCGCCGATAAAATGGCGTACACGCTGTCGGGTGGCGAACGGCGACGGCTCGAGATTGCCCGTAGCCTGACCACCAATCCAGATTTTATTTTACTCGATGAGCCTTTTACCGGTGTGGACCCAAAAAGTGTCCGCGAAATCCAGCGCTTGATTCGTGAACTGCGCGAAAAACGTGGGCTTGGGGTTTTTATCACCGACCATGCGGTGCGCGAAACCGTGGCGATTACTGACCGCGTTTATTTGATGTGGGATGGTAAGGTGGTCTTTAAGGGAACACCCGAAGAGTTTGCTCGCAATTCTGAAGTCCGTCAGTATTACTTGGGCGAGGAGTTTGAATTATAAATGTTGCTTTTTTGGGTGCTGTTGGTCTTAGGGGTTGCCTTAATTGGTGGCTCGATTGCTTGGCTTGGCGATTCGGTCGGGCGGCGTGTCGGGCGTAAACACTTGCGCTTATTTGGTTTGCGCCCCAAAACCACTGGTTTGGTGGTTGCCATCAGCAGTGGTGTTTTGGTAGCACTGGCGACTGTTGGCACAGTTTCGCTTTTGGCACGCAGCACTGTAGACAATGCCCTAAAAGCCCCAGAAATGCGCTTGGAACTCGAGCAACTAAAAGGCAGCATCAAGAATATCAACAATGAGTATCAGAGCAGTAAAAATAAACTGATGAAAATGCTCGACCAGAGTCAACTCGAGCAGCAAGAATTTGAACGGATTCGCAACGAACTCCAAGCCCGACAAGACGAACTCAGTGCTACAACTGCCTTAAATGGGCGTTTGGATGCCAGAATCCTTGGCTTAGAAACCGAACGCAATACCTTGGGAACACAAATTAAAAGTAAAACAGCCGAACTCCAACGCCTTGGTCTCGAGTCTAGCCAGCGCATTGACACGCTTCGCAAAGAATTAAAAACCTTAGAAACCCAGCGCAGCGAATCCACCAACCAAATTCAGCGTCTCAATACACAGCGTAACCAATTGCAGTCACGAATTAAAACCCTAGCTACAGAACGTACCGAACTCGAGAATAAAGTCGCCACAGCCCAAACCGCAACCAATCAGGCATTGGCGCAACAACGCAGCCTCGAGACGACCGTCAACAATCTTGAAACCAACGTCAGCAACCTTGAAGCCGGACGCAAGAAACTCGAGGCACAACAGAGCCAACTCGAGGCACAGCGCAACCAATTACAAAGCGAAAGTAACCAACTCAAAACCGAGCGCAATCAACTCAGTGCTTCGGTTGGACAACTCGAGAATCAATCAGCGCAGTTAAAAAATCAATCCGATGTTTTAAGAAACGAGCGCAGTAAGCTCGAAAGCGACATCCGCGAACTAAATCAGACCCGTACCTCCTTGGAAGCCAGTGTCAATCGTTTAGAAACCCAAAATACGGCTTTAACGCAGCAACTCAATCGTGCCGAAAGCGAACTGCGCGATGCCCAAGAAGCCTTAGCCCAAGCCACCAGTGGTAATTTTATTTACCGTCAAGGCGATTTGGTGGCGCAACTGGTACTCGAGTCAAATTCAGCCGAAACACTGCGCGACCAATTACAAAAATGGCTCAAACAAGCCTCACAAATTGCCCAAGGGCGTGGGGCAACCCGCAATAAAGCGGTGGTCTTAAAACCCAGCGCCGATTTAGACCCGTACATTGCCCTCGCCCAAAAAAGTAAAGGCGCAGATTTGGTGCTGATGCGAACCTCGCGCAGTGTCACCCAGACTGGCTTAGAATTGCCAGTCACGCTCGAGGTTAAATCTAACGATGTTCTTTTTAGCAGTGGTCAACCGCTTCGTTCTCGAGAAATCAGCTTGGGTACAGGCAACAAACCCAACTCGAGTTGGCGGGTGGCATTTGAGAATTTGGTGCGCGAGACCGAACGAGATTTAATTGAACGCGGCGTACCAAAAGAAAATATCCCCGCGACTTTGGTTTCTAGTGCCGAACTGACCGCCTTTATTGCCCAACTCGAGAGTCTGAGTGGTACGGTCTGGATTGCAGTCGCAGCGCGGCGCGATATTACACCGGCTGGACCTGTGCAGGTTTATTTAAGTTTAATGCGCTGACTAGCGATTATAAAACCGTATCATGGCTTGACGTTGCTTGGTTATCATCGAGGAGGCTACGCCCGTGGTCTGCACCAGCGTCATGGTAATTCCAATCCCCGAAGCTGGCGGAATCACTTCTGCGACGTTGTTATTTTGGCTGTAAATACCAATAAAATCTCCACCGTTAAGCAGATTATCGCCATTGACATCTTTGATTGCCGCCATCAGGTATGAGCCACTTGCCAAATTAGGAAAAGTGTAATTGGTACTCGAGCCAGTACCCGCTAAGACCACAACTTTACTTTTTGTGGTATCGCAATCATCGGTCGCCACCAAATAAAAACACGCCAATACCTCTGTGCCTGCAATGCTTGGCGCAACGACTGGCGAACTTTGTACATTGACAGCTAAGGCTGCTTTTCGCACCAAATTGCCAGATGTCCCCTGAATGGTGATGTTATAAGTACCTACCCCAACCGTGGCGGTCAGCACCATGGTCAGAATTGAATTATTTTGGCTAAAAGTCATCCCGTTTGGCGCACCACCAACCGCCAAAGCAACCGACCCATTAAAGCCACCAACGCTGTCAATCGTCAAAGCAATTTGGGTACTCGAGCTTGGCAGTACCCGCAGACTCGAGGGGTTGAGGCTAAGACTAAAGTCTGGTGGAGTCGTACCAACACTCAGGGCTTGCAAGGCAGCTTGGGCATCAATTAGACCCGCACCACAATCGCTCGAGGTTTTGGCTGTCCCAGAACCCGTGCATTTAGTTGGAGTTAAACTTCGGGCGGTGCGGGTCAGAATTTCGAGCGCCCGCGCAAAAATCAGGCTTGGGTCACGGCTTTTCATTAAGGCAAGCACGCCAGCCACGTGTGGGGCTGCCATTGAAGTGCCTTGTAAGTAGCGAAAATTAAATTGACTGGTGGTGTCATTGCGCCCAATACTCAGTACGCCATCTGGAAAACCATCATTGTTCAGGTCTTGACTCGAGTCACCTCCAGGTGCCATCACATCTATACGTGCGCCAAAATTACTGTACGGCGCTCGAGCATCGAGAAAATCGGTTGCCCCAACCGTGATGACCCCACTGCAACTGGCAGGGGTAAATTGTGAAGCGTCCAAGTTATCGTTCCCAGCCGCCACAACAATCATCTTTCCGGCAGCGTTAATCGCATTGATCGTTTCTTGATAAGCAGGTGATTGAGCGCAGTTGTACTTACCACCCAAGCTCATATTGAGAATAGCTGCTGGATTGGGATTTGCCACCACGCCAACCACCGACAAGCCAGCCGCCCAGCGCATGGCATCAAAAATATCGGAAGACGAGCCTCCACCAACCCCCAAAACCCGTACTGGTAAAATTTTTGCACCCCACGAAACACCAGCCACCCCAATGCCATTGTTGGTTGCAGCCGCCACAGTTCCTGCCACGTGCGAACCGTGGTAGCTGCCGCCAGCCCGATCTTCTGGATTATTATCTCGCCCATTGCCATCATTAGCCCGTTGAGGGTCTGAGATAAAGTCAAACCCAGGCAGAAGTTTCCCAACAAAATCCGGATGCCCACCCAGAATACCCGAGTCAATCACCGCCACCGTTACGGCATTGCTCTCGCCTTTTTCGATGTCCCAGGCTTGGGGTAAATTGATGTTCTGGTAATGCCATTGCGAACTAAAAAACTCGTCATTGGGTACAGCCACTGCTTGCATGATGTAATTCGGTTGCGCCCAGACCACATCGGCTCGAGCTTGCAGGGCTTGCACCACACCACCCACATCGGCGCTACTCGAGCGCATCAGGCGAGCGTTCTCGAGACCCAAAGCCCGAACATTTTGCAAGGTTGCCCCAGACACTTGTAAACTCGAGGCATTCTGTGCCGAGAGACCACTTTTGAATTTAACCAGCACTTCGTTTGGTACAAAAGGCGCATCTGAACCCGAAGAACTCGAGGCTATGGTCACTGTACCCGAAATGCTTTTATTGACCATAGGTGGTGGGTCAACCACAGGTGGGGTACTCCCTCCGCAAGCAATGAGCGTTGCTATTAAGCCCAAACCAATCAATCGGTTTTTCATAAAAACCATTATGCCTTAGTTTTTGCGTTTCATCGCAAAATGATATTTTTAATCCATCTGTCACGCAAATAACTAAAGCAATTCAAGGAACTCTTGAATCACAAAAGCGGTCATGCCCCAAATATCCACGCCCTGCCAATAATAATGCAGCACAGCCCGTTCACGAGTCTCAAAATGTGGCACTCGAGCCGAAAGCGGCAAGGTTTTTTGCTCATAAATTGGGTTTAGCTGTTGTAAATCTGTAATCGGCACATACAGCATTTGGGCAACTTCGGCAGGATTAGGTTTTAGAACACTTATACTCGAGACCACGCCAACCACTGGCACAACATGAAACCCAGCCGGAGTCCAGACATCATCAAGTAGCCCTAAAACCTTAACCAGATTTGGCTCGAGTCCAATTTCTTCATGCGCCTCACGCAGAGCGGCTTCGATTGGTGTTTCGGCAGCATCTAAGCTACCACCAGCAAAAGCAATTTGACCTGAATGGGTGCTGAGGTTACTGGCGCGTTGGGTTAAAATCAGGCATGGCTCTGGCTCGAGCAGGATGGCAACCAGCACGGCGGCTTTTCTGAATTCTGGCAACTCGAGAATACGCCTCTGACGATTTGCTATCTTCTGCTCAAGCTGGGCTAGATTCATGACAAATTCGTGGCTTTAGTAACAGCACTCTGGACTTGCATCTCCAGACGCTCACGCAGAATCACTTCCGAATTGACCCCCGTCGAACGCGCCCACGCCACGACCGCCTCAAGGACTGCTGCGATGCTGCTGACATCATCGTCGCCGTTTTCTAGGGCAGCAATTACGGCGCGTCTCGAGCCTTGCCCAACTTCGAGCGCTTTATGGATTTCATGGGTTCGTGCCAAAGCACCAAGGGCTTTGGGGACGCGCTCAGCAGGATGAAGTTCGGGTTTACCAGCCCGCTCAAGGGCTTTGATGTCGTTCCAATTTTGCACCACTTGAGCAGACCCCGAGACTTCAGTTGTTCCAAAAACATGAGGATGACGACGAATCAGCTTTTCGACGATTGCATTCTCGACCGTTTCGTAGGTAAAGCTACTTGTCTCTTCGGCAATTACACTATGAAAGGCAACTTGCAACAGCACATCACCCAATTCGGCTGCCAGTTCTAAGCGGTCTGGATTCGAGACTGCATCCACTGCCTCGGCAGCTTCCTCGAGTAAATACGGGCGCAGTGACTCGTGGGTTTGTTCAATATCCCACGGACAACCGTCAGGGGCGCGTAAACGGCGCATAATTTCCAGCAAACGATTCATAGAAAAACCTTCATGGGTTGCATCCTAACTCGAGAAAGAAAAAATTGCAGTATTGGGATGACCCTCTCCCAACTGTCTTGACCACCAAAGCAGTGAGACCAAATACACAAAAGTGTCATCCAAATCGGTCATAATAAGAATTCATGACGGTTGCCACCAGCCAACGCTATCAGTTTGTCCGTGAACTCGGGGCTGGCGCAATGGGTCAAGTTTCCTTGGCATTGGATACCCAAACCGGCACATTGGTGGCAATTAAAAAAATGCACGAGATGGTGGCGCTAACTGGTGGCGCTCGAATGCGCCGCGAGTTCAGGTCGTTATCGCAAATAGACCACCCAAACGTGGTGCGGGTTCTCGAGCTAGGCGAAGAACGCGGGATGCCATTTTTGGTGATGGAGTTTATCAAAGGGCAGGATTTATCCGATTGGCTTGGCACAAATCCAGATTTCCCAACAATTGCCAAGATGTTTGCTGGAATTGCTGGCGCACTTGGGGCAGTTCACGAAAAAGGCGTGATTCACCGCGACCTTAAACCGGATAACATCCGTGTAACGACCGAAGGACAGCCTAAACTGATGGATTTTGGACTGGCAAAAACCATGGAAGGCACGGTCGCCTTGACCAAAGTTGGAGCGATGGTTGGCACAGCCCTCTATATGGCACCCGAGCAATGCCGAGGCGCACAACTCGATTACCGCGCCGATTTATATGCCCTTGGGGCAGTGCTGTACTGGGCATTGACTGGGCAGCCACCATTTATGGGCGACAGCATTGTCCAAGTGATTATGCAGCATATTCAGCAAGCTCCTGTGCCGCCAAGAAGCCGCAACCCCAATATCCCCGAAAGCCTCGAGACGATTTGTTTAGCGCTGTTGGCAAAAAACCCTGCTGAACGCCCGAGCAGCGCCGCGTCCGTGCGTGAAGCCCTGCTCAGGGCATTAGAAGCACCGTTCTCGCAGACCATCCAACTCGAGGCGCAGTCGGCTCGAGCCGATGCGTTGCTGCTTGCGCCTTTGATTGGGCGGGAAAGCGAACTTGAGTCCTTGGCTGGTTTATTTGAAACTGGCTTGGGAGGCTTACATACTTTAGTCGGCGATGTTGGCACAGGTAAAACCCGACTTTTACGGGCGCTTGGCGAACGGGCTCAGATTTCTGGCGCTCGGCTTGGCATTGGCGAAGCGATTCAAGATGACCCAACCCCATTTGGAACAGTCAAACGTTTAATCGAAAACCTCGAGAAACACTACCGCTTTATTTTTGATGAAGTCTCGGAGACCAGCCGTAGCGAATTGGCGCGTATTGCCCCACAATTTGGCAGCGCTCCGCCTTCGGATTCCAACCTGCCAGCCGAAGTCGCCCGACTGCGCTTATTTGAAGCCTTTACCGAACTTTTAGAGCGGGTCTCGAGCCTGACGGTTGTGGCGCTCGAGAACTTGCACTGGGCAGACGAGAGTACCCTCGCACTGTTGGCTCATGCCTTACGGGCTGCGCCAGATGCTCGCGTGATTATCAGCTACCGACTCGAGGATTTACCCGAAGGGCAACTAGCTCCCAAAGGCTTCCCTAAGCCGCGTAAAACCATTCAGTTGACTGCCCTGACCGACGAGCAAATGCGTGAGTTACTACAAGCCCTGCTCGGCGGCGAAATCGAAACTGCCCTCGAGACCGAACTGGTTTCGCACGCTGGTGGCAACCCGTGGGTTTTAGAAGAACGCCTCAAAGCAATGCTCGAGAATGGCGCAATTCAACGCCGCGCCCAAGTCTATGAATGGAACAGAAGTCTGACAGGTGTTCCCGAAAGTCTTGGCGAATTGTTGGCGCATCGCTTGGCGGTTTTAGAGCCAAATGTGCTTGAGTTTGCTCGGGCTGCCAGTATTTTAGGTCGGGCATTTTGGTTTGAAGATGCTCGAGCCATGCTCGACTGGAACGACGACGATGCTCTGGATGCCTTAGAGAGTTTATCTCGAGCCAGATTGATTGCCGAAACGCCCGGCACAAACGGCGAAGGTTTTCGGTTTACCCACCCGATGTACAACGAACTGCTGCGCGAAGGCATCATGCGCTTAAAACGTAAACGCCTTCATGCCAAAGCTGCCACGCTGCGCTTAGGCAAAGCCGAACCACTCGAGCTTGCCGAGCATTGGTACGCTGCCGAAAATTATCACCAAGCGCTCGAGTTTGCAATGCTGGCTGGTACAAGCGCCCAAGCTGCTTTTGCTTACCCACAAGCCGAACGGGCGTACCGCTTGGTTCTTGAGGCTGCCACCCATTTGGAAAACGACAACAGCGCCTCGGAAGCCCAGCAACTGCTGCGGATGCAAGCCAAGCACCATTTGGGCGAGGTCTTGAGTGCCTCTGGGAAAACAGCCGAAGCCCAAGATTTATGGCGCGATGTGATCGAACACGCCCAATGGTTGCCAAACAGCAGCGAGTTGATTGCTAAAGCCAAAGTCAACTTGGTTCGATTATTGCGTCAAGCAGGGTCAATAGAAACAGCCCTTGAGTTAATTGGTGAACCAAAAACGGAAGATGCCTTATTTACTCAACTTAGTATTGAACTTGCAGCTACCTTACGTCAAAAAGATCCAAAAAAAGCCAGAGCGTATGCCCTTAGAGCGCTGACATACGCTAAGAAGCAAAACGATTTTCTGGGCATTGCCCTTGCCCTTCGCAGTTTAGCAAAAACACTTGAAATAGGAAAACGAGCTATTTTTCTAGCAAAAAAAGCAGTTTTCTACGCATCGGAATCAACGAATGTTTACATTTTAGGAGCAATCTGGAACGATCTTGGCTTGGTCTATTACAATTCAAATGATCGAAAGAATGCCTTTGAGGCTTGGGAAAATGCCCAAAAATATATTGAAACTGTTGGCGACATGAACTTACTGACCACCATCGAAACCAATAAAGCCTTGATTCTGATGCAGGAACTCAATTTTAACCAAGCCGAACAAATGTTTAACCGAACTGAACAGCTTTTTTCACGCATGGGGTTTGTTCAAAATGAACGATATGCCATCTATAATCGAGCCTTATGTTTGTATGCACAGAATCAATTGACCCAAGCACGAACCGAACTCGAAAAAATACGCGAACATCAACTCGAAAAAGTCTCACGTATCTGGGAAGCCCGCATCACCATCGAACTTGGTGATGGCTTTGTCCTCGAAACACCAAAACTCGAGCCGCAGGAATATGGCTATGGTTATTACTTATTGACTCAAGCCTTACTTGCTTTGTCGTTTGGTGACTACCAAAAAGTCTGGGATATGACCATCGAAACAACCCATGACTCAGACTGGCATTGGGCATTGGCTCGAGTTCATGCAGGTTGGCGATTGGGACAACTGGATGAGGAAGCCATTAAGAAAGTGCTTGAAGGTACTGCAAATGACCCTGCAATCACGACCGAATTAACCCAAGAATATGCCGAATTTATTCGTCTGGTGCTGGGAATATGGACATTAGAAAATCGTCGGCGGCTCGAGTTAGCAGCCCAACACTATTTGGCTACCCCAATTGGTGTGTTGGCTCGAGATGTCATGCTTTCACTAGCAGACGCTTCATAAATATAATCTTTTCAATTTACTCATCTAATTTTTCAAGGCTCTGCTAGGATACAAGCATGAAAATGCAAATGCTGGTTTGTCTTGCGACCACTGTCTTAATTTTGACAGGCTGTCCAACAACTCGTCCACTGGATCAACAAAATCAACAAAATCTACGTGAGTTTGGACCAAAAGCGGTTGCAAATTCGACCCAGTTTCTGCGTGGCGCTCCTGTCTCCTCAGAATCTGCTACGCTTTATATCCAACAATTCTCAAGCCAAAATCCAGAAGTTCGTGCGCTTATCGCTAAAACTCCTAAGAATTTAGGTATATTGCTTTCCCCTATCCAGCCACAAACAAATAGCTTGCAGGGAGTCGCAAATTTAATTCCAGCCTTTTCAAAGTTTAAGCTCCAACCACAGGCGGGTGGAAACGCTTGTGGTCCTGCCACTCCACCCCTAGACAATGATGGCGATGGCATTCCAAATCTATTTAATTACACATTTGATTGTGGCGGAGCATTTTATGATGGTAAAGCTGCTGTCCTTACGGGGACTGTCTTTATAGATGACAAAGGTGATAACGACCCGAATAGTGGCTATGATGTCAAACTGACCAATTTAATTTTTGCCACTGTAGATACCACTGTCACTCCCAATACTGCATATGGCTTCGGCACGAATTTAGACACACAAGTCAAAGTTGGTAGTGGCGGCAAATACACTATTTCGCAGTCTTTGGAGTTTGCGGTCGTTGAAGTTAGTGGTAATAAAGTCTCAACTTCTGAATATATTTCAAATGGCACTTTTGAGTATACCCCTCAAGCCAATGCAGCCAGCAATGACCGTTTTGGTCGAGGCACATTAAAATTCGATAATAAGTTTGCCTTCAAGCTAAACAAAAATGGCGAAAAATACGAATCGAGCTTGCAGTTTTCTTCGACTGGAATGATTGTAGATCGTGATGGTTGTGGAAGCGAAAAAATGGTCAACAGTGGCAACGTCAAATTCACCGACGGTAAAAACACCTTGACTTGGACAATTACGGGTTGCGGCGACGGAACTTGGAATTACCAATAAATTTAGCTCGAGCTTTGCAGTGCAGCTTTCAACGGCTGCACTTTTTTCTTGGTAAGTTAAAGCATGAACCTAGACCCACGTTTAGAAGTTTTTGCCAAACACCGCACTGTCCGTAAATATAAACCCCAGCCACTCGAGGACGGGCATCTCGAGCAAATTTTATACTGCGCTCAACACGCCCCAACCGATGCCACAGCGCAGATGTACAGCTTTATTCGCTTAACTGGCGAAACCAAAACTCGAGTTGCGGAACTGACCAACAATGCCCATATCGAGACTGCTGCCGAGGCTTTTATTATTTGTGCCGATGTGCAGCGCCTAAAGCTTTTACTCGAGCATCAAGGCTATGAATTTGGCTCATGGAGTGCGGTGGCGGTTCATTTTGGCATTGGCGACGCAGTGCTGGCTGGTCAAACGATGCTTCATGCCGCCGAGTGCTTGGGCTATCAAGGCTGCTGGATTGGTGGGGTTCTGAGTGCGCTCGAGCAGATTATTGAATTGTGCGAGTTACCAAACGGGGTGCTGCCCTTTGCGGGTCTAACAATTGGTGTACCCGATGAAACCCCAGCCCAGCGCCCACGCATCCAGTCAGAACTGGTCATGCACCAAAATACGTACCGTATGCCAACCACTACCGAACTCGAGACCGCCCTACAAGACATGGCAGCCATCACCGCCAGAGGCGATTGGGCGCAGAGTCTAGCCCGTTATTTTGCCAAAGGCGGCACGATGGAAGCTCGAGAAATCAGCTTGCGACGCGCCCTCGAGCAGCAGGGCTTTAACCATGTAGAAAGCGACACCAACACCCTTTTTGCTCGAGCCGAAAGCGCTGGCTACCCAGAACTGCTGATTCGGCGTGGTCTGCAAGGATTTCAGGCGTGGGTTGACCGCCCAGAAAAAGCCCATGGTGGTCAGGGCGATACCCCAAGCGCTGCCCTCGAGAATGCCGTTTTGGAAGCCGAACGCGACTGATTAACATATTTTGGTATGACTCGAGCTTTTTGATTGCAAATGCGCTACAATGTCAGCCATGTCCAAATGCAAGGCTCAACAATTTGTCTCGAGTAGGCATTTTTTGTGTGCTGGTCATCTCAATCAACACCCAGATTGCGAAGTTTTTTTTTACACCCCAATCACCTAACCTCGAGAAAAGCGACCGTCAAATTTGGCTTATTCGCCCTTTTTCTTTGGAGGTTTTTATGTACGACCCTAAACCCGAACATCACTTTACTTTTGGACTCTGGACAGTTGGCAATATCGGGCGCGACCCGTTTGGCAACCCGACCCGCAGCCCGCTTTCTGCGCCGTATATTGTCCATAAACTCGCCGAGCTTGGTGCGTATGGCGTAAATCTGCACGACAACGATTTGATTCCTATTGATGCCACGGCTGGCGAACGTGATCAGCTTTTGCGTGATTTCAAAAAAGCCTTGGCAGATACTGGCATGAAAGTTCCGATGGCAACCACCAACTTATTTGGCGACCCCGCCTTTAAGGATGGGGCTTTTACCAATGCCAATGCCCAAATTCGTGGTTATGCGATTCAAAAAGCGATGCAGAGCATGGATTTGGGGGCAGAACTGGGCGCAGAAACCTATGTCTTTTGGGGTGGACGCGAAGGCGCAGAAGTGGACGCTGGCGGCAATACCTTGAATGCTTTAGCCTATATGCGCGAAGCCATGAATTTTTTAGCCGAGTACAGCCAAGACCAAAAGTATGGTTTTAAGTTTGCGATCGAACCCAAGCCCAACGAACCTCGAGGCGATATTTACTTTCCTGTGGTTGGTGCGGCGCTGGCATTTATTTACACGCTCGACCAACCCGATTTGTTTGGCTTAAACCCCGAAGTTGCCCACGAAACGATGGCTGGCTTAAATTTTGTTCATGCCGTAGCCCAAGCCATAGATGCAAAAAAACTTTTTCATATTGACCTCAACGACCAAAAAATGGGGCGCTTTGACCAAGACTTGCGCTTTGGTGCAGAAAACATCAAACAAGCCTTTTTGCTGGTCAAATTACTCGAGGATACTGGCTACGCTGGCATGAAGCACTTTGATGCTCACGCCCTGCGAACCGAGGACGAAGCTGGCGTTTGGGAATTTGCCAAAGGCTGTATGAGAACCTATTTGATTTTGTCCGAGAAAGTCAAACAATTTAATAGCAATACCGAAATTCAAGCCTTACTCGAGTATTACCACCTCAAAGACCCGACAGTCTCGAGCTTGACTGCCAAGTACAGCCCAGACAATGCGGCTGCCCTGAAAGCCCACAGCTTTGACCGTGTAGCGCTTGGCGCTCGTGGACCCGGACTCGAGAAAATTGACCAACTGACGATGGAACTCTTGATGGGTATTGGCTAAACTTCTACTTCTGCTCGAGCCATTGTTCTTGTATACTGGCTCGAGTTTTTTATGAACATTTTTTCTTTGATGCGCGAACCAATCAACACCATCACTCATGGAATCGGGGCTGTCATGGCACTCGTTTTTACCATTCTGATGGTGGTGCTGTCTGGTGGGCAGTGGGTTTTTGGCGTTTTTGGTATCAGCATGGTGATTTGTTATACCGCCAGCACCTTGCATCATGGAGTGCGTTCGAGTGCCACAATCGAAGAAGGCTTACGCCGTTTTGACCACAGCGCTATTTATTTGCTGATTGCTGGAACATACACCCCAATTCTGTGGAATGTTCTCGAGGGACAAGCCCGTCTGTACTGGCTGCTAGGAGTCTGGGGCATGGCTGGACTGGGCATCGTCTTAAAAACTTTTTCAAGACCTCCAGAGTGGCTTTCCTTGTCTATTTATGTTGGCATGGGCTGGTTAGCGGTGCTGCTCTTGCCTAAATTTATTTCTGGTTTATCGTTGGCGGCACTGGTTGCCCTCGTGATTGGTGGACTGTGTTATACCTTTGGCGTACCATTTTATGCGCTCGGCACTCGAGTCTTAAAAAAGGGTTTATGGACATCGCACGAAATCTGGCATTTATTTGTCTTGGCTGGCAGCATAAGCCATTTTGTGATGGCAATCAATCTTTAATTTTTGGATGGGTGCTGTTGCGTCCAGCATTTTTTGCGGCATACAAAGCCCGGTCTGCAATTTCAAACAACTTATCTTGATGTTCAAACGATGTATCATCACACCAGCCAAGGCTAATGGTGACTTTTAAGTCTGGATCAATATCGGTGAAATCCAGCAAAGCAATGACCTCACGGATTCGTTCACACAAACGGTAGACCGCCACACCACCAATCCCCGGCAACACCAAAGCAAATTCCTCGCCACCATAACGAGCCACCAAATCATGTTCTCGGCAATGATTGTGCAGAATTTTAGCAATGCGTTGCAAAACTTGATCGCCTGAAGCGTGCAAATATTTATCGTTGACCAACTTAAAATGATCAATATCCAATAAAACAACACTGAATTTGGTACGTGCTTCTCGAGCTTCGGCAAAGACTCGAGCCACAAAAGTTTCTAAAGTCCGACGGTTGGCAAGACCAGTTAAGGCATCCTCGCTGGCTTGACGATCCAATTGGGCATTTAAGTGGGTTAATTCTTCAGAACGCTGTTGATACCAAATGGTTTCGCGGCGAATGTTTTCGCGTTCGATTTTGACGGCTAAAGCCTGTGCTTGACGTTCGGCGCTCTCGGTACGCACCAAAGAATCAAATCTATAAAACAGTTCAAAATGCTCCAAAGCCTGTTCAAATTCTCTACGCGCCCGAAAGACCTTATAAAACTCTTTATGCACCTCGGACAAAAGTTTCTTAGCAGTATTAACCTCAAAATGCGCTCGAGCTTGGGTGAGACACTTTAATGCAACCTCAAACTGACGTTGCGACGCAAAAACCCGTCCAAACTGCAATTCGCACTCACCAAGCGACTCGAGCGAACCATAGCGTGTTGCATGAACTGTCGCCTGTTTAACTGCCTCTTCAGCAACATCAAAGCGCTCGAGACCACACATGATTTTAGACTTAATGGTGTAGGCATCAACAAGTAAAGCCTGATCATCCGCCCGAATTAAATAGGTTAGTGCCAAATCCAAATGCTTGAGCGCAATGTGTAAGTCGTCAGGTTGAAATCCTGCACCCTTGTCTTCGATAAGCACATTCGCTAGTGCCATCAGCGCACCACCTTCGGCTCGAGTTCGTCCCATTTTGCGTGCCAAAGTAATGGCTTGGTGAGCATAATCAATCGCAATGCTCCAGCCCTTCAAATGCCGATGCGTTTGACTCAGATAAATCAGGCTGGCTAGTCGCCCACCTTCATTTTGATGGGTTGCAGCTAACTCAAGCGTATCTTCAAAAATCTGAAGGGCATCGGAATAATCTCCGAGATCTAAATAAAGCGTCCCAATTTCTACTTGACAGGCTATTGCCATTGCAAAAGCCTCAGACAAACAATACAAATCAAAGGATTTAAAGTAATTTTCCAGAGCTTGCTTAATTTCAGATTTTCGCAAATGAACTTTGGCGATCCAGCGTAGTCCAAAAGCACGCATGGTATGTTGATTTTCACTTGCAGCAATGAGTAACTGTGTACCTAACTCCAATTGAGTCTCAGCAGAACTTTCTATAAATTCAATGTAAACCGCACTAAAGACAGCAGGCATTTCCTCAGCAATAGAAACACGGCTGATTCGATTGACAGCGCTCTGGATATTTGGTTTCATAGTAAAGACCCAAACACAAGTCTGGATAATACCCTAAACTTGTCTCTGCCCTCTAACGACTAGCAGTCGCTTCCACAAAAACGTTTTGCCCCTGAAGGTGGCGATGTTGGTTTATCTTCTGGACTGGTGCTGGATTCGCTCGAGACTTGATCAACTCCGCCAGCCGCAACTGTTGCTCCAAGAAGACAAAGTAATAGCCCCAACCCGATTATTAATTTCTTAATCATTTGAACCCCCGTTTGATCACACAAAATGTACACAAACTGACCTTACAGCAGACTTACTGTAAGAATTTCGTAAGAATTAAATTGACCTGTCAATCACAAACTAAAAGCCTCTTTTGCGAAATGTGAAAAACCACACATTTATATCGAATACGTGTGAAAAAATTCATACTTTAGCCAAAATACAGACCTTGACAGCCCCCACAAAAACGCTATACTCGAGACAGCAACGACTGGGAAAGTACCGCGCCGCGCACCAACAGAGAAGTGTTCTCGAGGCTGAAAGGAACACTGGGAAAGGCAAACGCGAGAAAGTCACCCACGAGCATGAGGAAAGAACAGGTGGGCGGTCACACGCCCACACCAGTAGAATCCTCTGGGAGCGCCCATCACAGCGTAGCAAGAGCGCTCGACCAGTTTTTTAAGAACTCGGC
>JAYWGM010000085.1:0-16258 GCA_043778225.1 Deinococcales bacterium
ACCGATACTTATATTCTGCGTGGCGACCATCTCGAGATTTACGAACCACACTTTACTTTTCATGGTTTTCGGTTTGTCGAAATAGCGGGCTTGAATTACCAGCCTAGCCTCAAAACAGTCACGGGTATGGTGATCGGTTCGGACACACCAGACACAGGTACTTTTGAATGCTCGAGTAAACTGGTCAATCAGCTTTTTTCTAACATTCGTTGGTCGCAGCGCAGTAATTTTCTGAGTGTCCCAACCGACTGCCCACAACGCGATGAGCGACTTGGCTGGCTCGGCGATAGCCAGATTTTTATTCGTACCGCCAGTTATAACGCCAATGTCGCTGCTTTTTTTACCAAATGGCTACAAGATGTGACCGATGCCCAAGCGCCAACCGGTGCATATTCGGATGTTGCGCCTCGAGTCGTGGATTATAACGATGCCGCGCCCGCTTGGGGCGATGCTGGAATTATCGTTCCGTGGACGCTGTACCAAGTCTACGGCGATACGCGCATTCTCGAGAAACAATGGGACAGCATGAAGGCTTGGATGAATTACATTGCCGCCGCTAATCCTAATTATTTGTGGCTCGAGCGGCGCAATTATAATTTCGGCGATTGGTTATCGGTGGATGCAGAGACAAACAAAGATGTTTTAGCAACGGCTTACTGGGCATACGATGCAAGTCTGATGGCAAAGATGGCAAGGGCGATTGGACGCGAAACCGAAGCACTCGAATTTGAAGCGTTATTCAAGAATATCCGCGACGCTTTTCATACAGCGTTTCTCGAGCCAGATGGTTGGATTCGTGGTCATACCCAAACTGGGCAAATCCTCGCACTGCATTTTAATCTTGCACCGCTCGAGCAACGCCAAAGTATGACCAAGCATTTGCTCGAGGATATTGCCAGTAAAAACAATCATCTTTCGACTGGTTTTGTGGGCGTTGGGTATCTATGTCCCACACTGACTGCGACAGGACACCTCGAGACTGCTTACCGATTACTGCTGAACGATACTTTTCCATCGTGGGGCTTTTCGATTCGCATGGGCGCAACCAGCATTTGGGAACGCTGGGACGGTTGGACTCCAGAAAACGGCTTTCAGGATGCGGGCATGAATTCATTCAATCACTATTCGCTGGGCAGTGTCGGACAGTGGTTGTATCAGACCGTTGCGGGTATTGACAACCTCGCACCGGGCTTCAGACGGATTAAATTGCAAGCTCAGCCTAGTAGCCTTCTAAGCCATGCTCGAGCCACCTACCAAAGTATTTCAGGCACAATAGAAAGTGCTTGGCAACTCGAGAATCAAGTTTTTACGTGGAAAGTAAGCATTCCAGCCAACACCACTGCCGAACTGATTTATCCTTTTGCTCATACAGAAATTTTTGAGTCTGGAGAAAAAGTGATTCAAGTCTTACGGCTCGAGCATGGTTTGCAAGCTCTTGAGTTGGGTTCTGGTAGCTACGAATTTAGCTCGAGCCTTGATACCTATAATTTCTAAATCAATACACATTCGCAATTAAATGTTTGTTTTATGTTAGTATTTTTACCATGACTGTAAATCCGAAAATCATCTCGTTCGAGCGACACCAGCAAATCATCAAAAATGCTATGAAAAACGGTATAGTTCGAGCTGGGGAATTAACAATTGAGTTCAGTATTCATGAAATGATGGTAGGTCGTGACATGGATTACCTCGAGCAACAAGGGCTATTCAAGCAAGTCTATGCGTCTCGAGGTACTACGACTGGCGGTTTCCCAACATGATTCAAACATATTTAGCAGCAACCGTTCAGCAATTACTTTTGGCATATCCTCAAAATCGGGTCATCAACTTGGTTTTTCATGGACATAGCGTCCCAGCCGGCTATTTTGCAACCCCTGTGGTGAATTCCTTAGCAGCATACCCTCAGGTTTTACTTTCACTATTAAAACAACGTTTTCCGTTCGCGGTTATAAACGCTATTGTGACCGCCATTGGTGGTGAGAACTCCGAGCAAGGCGCAGCCCGTTTTTCACAAGCCCTGACGCATCGTCCGAATGTCCTGTGCTTAGATTATGGGCTGAATGACCGTGGAATTGGGTTGGCTCGAGCCAAAGCAGCTTGGTCTTTAATGATTGAAAAAGCACTTGTTTTAGAAGCAAAAGTTATTTTACTTACGCCAACTTTAGATATTGGCATAGAACTCGAGCCGAACAGCCCGAATAGCCTTGCTTTACAAGCTCATGCCCAACAGATTCGGGATTTAGCGCTTGAGTATAGGATTGGTCTAGTGGATAGTTTTGCCATTTTTAGCCAACAGCCGAATCTCGAGAATATACTGTCTTGGACAAATCATCCCAATGAAGCAGGGCATGGGCTGCTAGCGGCAGAACTGCTGCGGTTTTTTGCAATTATACCGTCTTTATTTAGATACTATGCAATCCGCAAAAAACGCGGATTGCTTCGTACCTGTCAAAGACGGTCTTTGTTGATACTCCTTTTAGTCGGGAAGTTCTACGAACTTCCTCAATTTGGTATTACAAGTTTAGGAGGCGAATCATGAAAGCTCGAGTTGGTATTTTTGGCATTGGCTTAGAAGCCTACTGGGCGCAATTTATAGGCTTAAAAGAACGGCTTGAGTCGTACCAAGCCCATGTTGAACAGCAAATAACTGGTTTTGGAGCGACCATTGTTTCGGCTGGCTTAGTGGATAATCACGCTTCGGCAATGGCAGCCGCCGATTTATTCACCAAAGCTGATACCGATTTTTTGGTTTGTTACGTTGGCACATATGCCACGTCATCCACAGTTTTACCTGTGGTGCAACGCGCCAAAGTGCCAGTTATTGTGCTGAATCTGCAACCTGTAGCCGCTTTAGATTACGAGAATACCGATACCGCCGAATGGCTTGCCAATTGTTGCGCTTGTTGTGTACCAGAAATCAGCAATGCCTTTGCACGGGCGCAGATTCAATTTAATGTCGTCAGTGGACAATTATTTAACGACCCTCGAGCTTACGGCGAACTGGCAGCCTGGACTCGAGCCGCTACGGCTAAACGCAGTCTGGCGCGTTCCAGAATTGGTTTTCTGGGGCATACTTACCCCGGAATGCTTGATATGTACTCAGATTTTACAATGGTCACGGCTCAAACAGGGGCGCATATTGAAATTCTCGAGATGGAAGATTTACAAGCCTGTGTTGAAGCTGTTACAGAAGCCGAACTCAGCGCTAAAATTCTCGAGATTGAAAATACTTTTGAAATTGCTTCACCCGGACGCGATAAAATATCGGTGGCAATCACGCCTGAATCATTTGAATGGTCGGCTCGAGTGGCTTGTGGGCTTGACCGCATGGTTAAAGACTTTGATTTACAAGGTTTAACCTATTATTACCGAGGCTTAAATGGCAATATTTTCGAGCAAATCTGGGCTGGCTTAATTGTTGGCAATTCGCTCTTGACGGCTCGAGGAATTCCAGCCGCCGGCGAAGGCGACTTGAAAACGTGCTTAGCCATGAAAATCATGGATGCACTGGGCGCAGGAGGTTCGTACACCGAATTTTATGCGATGGACTTTATTGATAACTTTGTGATGATGGGACACGACGGACCCGGACACATTGCCATTGCGAACGGCAAACCCATCTTGCGGGCTTTAGGTCTGTACCACGGTAAACGCGGCGCGGGAATCAGTGTTGAATTCAGTGTCAAAACCGGTCCAATCACGATTCTGGGCATGACCCAAACGGCTGGTGGTAAGCTCAAACTTCTGGCAGCCGAAGGGCAATCTCTGGCTGGCTCGAGGCTAAACATTGGCAACACCAACTCGAGACTCAAATTTAGCCTTGACCCAGCCGAATTTATGGACGCATGGTGCTTAGAAGGTCCGACCCATCATGTGGCATTGGCGGTCGGACACGAAATCAAAACGCTGCGAAAATTTGCGCGACTGACAGGTTTAGAGTTTAAAGAAATTGGCTGAAAACAACACCCCAAGCGAGACGTGGCGTTCTGGGTGTTGCTTTCGATCACTTTGGATTTGATACCAAATTAAGTTAATCAGTTGTGTATTTTGACTGATTAACCGACTAAGCGCCCAAGCCCGTGAGCGACCACGCCCGTCAGCGACCCAGCCCGTAAGGTGCATCTTTAGGGTCAAGACAGGTGCGCGTTTGTGGTCAAGAGAGGTGCTGCTTTCAGGGTCAAGATGGGTCAAACGAGAGTGATTAAGTTAATTCGGTATGACAGTATTTTGGAGACTCTAATATACTTTGATTCAAATTGCTCCAATATACAATGATTTGAATCAAATATGCACCGCGTTTAACGCAGATGATAGTTACGAATTAACTGATTTTCCATACCGCGTTTCAAATCCTCTTCCCAAGCACCACCCGCACGAAATGCGCCAGACCATCATTTGTAAGTTCAAAGCTCGAGCCAACCATGGCTTGACCATCTAGCTCGAGTAATTTTACGCCTTGGCAACAGTGGTCTGGGTTTTCGACTGTTATTTGGTACACAGAACCGTGGTACTTAAAATCAATTTGGTAGCTCGACCAAGCTCTGGGGATACATGGGTTAATCGTGATGCTTTTGCCGCGCAACTCAAAACCCAGAATTGACTCGAGTCCAGCACGGTACAACCAGCCACTCGAGCCAGTGTACCAAGTCCAACCGCCGCGTCCGTTGTGGGGGGGTTGGGCATAGACATCGGCTGCCAAAACATAGGGTTCAACTTTATAGCGCAGTGCCTCGGCTCGAGTGCTGCTGTGGGCAATTGGGTTGATCATCGAAAAGAGTTCAAAGGCTTTATCGCCGTCGCCAAGCATTGCAAAAGCAATCACCGACCAAACAGCCGCATGGGTGTACTGCCCGCCGTTTTCGCGCACCCCGGGCAAGTAGCCTTTGATATAACCGGGGTCGCGGTTGGTGTGTTCAAAAGGTGGGGTAAACAACAAAACCATCTGTTCGGCAGGTTTGACCAAATACTGATTGAGGGCGTTCATCGCTTGCGTGGCTCGAGTTGGGTTGGCTGCGCCAGAAATCACTGCCCAAGTCTGGGCGATTGAGTCTATTTTGCATTCATCGTTTTCTGCCGAGCCAAGTGGTGTGCCGTCGTCGTAGAAGGCACGTTTGTACCAGTCGCCATCCCAAGCATTGGTCTCGAGGGCTTGTTGCAGTTTTTGGGCGTGGGCTTGCCAAGTGTTTGCCCGTTCGGTTTCTTGGCGGTTGGCGGCTAAGGTTGCCCAAGCCACGAGGTTGGTGTATAAAAACCAACCGAGCCAAACACTTTCGCCTTGTCCATGGCTACCGACTCGGTTCATGCCATCGTTCCAGTCGCCTGAGCCAATCAGTGGTAAGCCATGTGTGCCAAGCGCCAGACTTTTCTCGAGGGCTTTTGCGCCGTGTTCAAATAGGCTTGCCGAAATTTGCGAAACTCGAGGTGTAAAATAGGCATCTTCTTGGTCTGGCTCGAGCAAGTCGCCTTCGATAAACAACACAGGCTGCTCGAGAATTTGCCTGTCAGTAGTGACTGCTAAATAATGCGAAATCGCATAGGGCAACCAAATTAGGTCGTCAGAAATTCGGGTTCGCACCCCACGACCACTGGGCGGATGCCACCAATGCTGCACATCGCCCTCGAGAAATTGGCGGCTGGCTGCCCTCAGAAGCTGTTCTCGAGCCAAATCTGGCTTGAGGCTTGCCAGTGCCATGGTGTCTTGCAATTGGTCACGGAAACCATACGCACCGCCAGCTTGGTAAAAGCCAGTCCGTCCATAAATTCGTGCCGAAAGTGTCTGGTAGGGCAGCCAGCGATTAAGCATGATGTCCATGGCGCGATTGGGGGTTTTGACCTGAACCGTGCCAAGGGTATCCTGCCAACTGTTTTTAACCGCTAGAAGCACCAGACTGATGTCGCTGTTGCGGTATTTTTGCAGCAGTGCCAGTGCCTCGGCTCGAGTTTCAGACTGCCCGAGTAAAACCACGACTTCGATTCGAGCGCCAAGCGGCAAATCCAAGACCGTCTGCATGGCTGCACATGGGTCTAAACCAGCGCCTAGTTTATTGCTTAGTTTTTGGTTGGTTTGCAATGCCAAAGGCGAGCTAAGTTGTCCGAAGCGCCCAATAAAGTCAAGACGGTCGCAAGTAAAACTGGCTTCTTTTCCAGCTTGCCACTGGACAATTAAATCGGTAAAGGCAATAGCACCGCTAAACTCTTCGCTCCAATGGTTGCGGGCAAGAATGGCTTTGGTTTGCGGCTCGAGTTCGGTGATGATGTGCCGAGCGTTGGCTTCACGGCTTGCGCCCAGCACCCACTCGAGGTATGCCGTGACCGAAATTTTGCGGGCTTTAGGGCTATGGTTTTCAATGACTAAGTGGGAAATTTTTATCGGGTCTTGGTCGGCAACAAATTGAGTTAGCTCGAGGTTCAAGCCGTGGGTCTCGTGGGTAAAGCGGCTGTAACCTTGTCCGTGGGCAATGGTGTACGGACTCGAGTCTTCACGAATCGGCAAAGGTGTGGCGCTAAAGAGTTCGAGTGTTTCTTCGTCGCGGATAAAAATCATTTCGCTTGGGGTATCGCTGACCGGATCGTTTGACCAGACGGTCAGTTTATTTTCGCGGCTATTTTGCGCCCAAGTGTAGCCAGAACCCGATTCGGAGACCGTAAAACCAAAATTTGGGTTGGCAATCACGTTTATCCATGGGGCGGGAGTCCACTGTCCAGCCCCAAGCGTGATTTGATACTCGAGTCCGTTTTTGGCAAAGCCACCCAGTCCATTAAAAAACTCAAGGTTGGTCGGTTGCACCGTTGGTTTTTGTACGGATGGCAAACGCTTTTGGGTATTCAAGGCGGGTTTTTTGGCAACTGGGGTGCGACTGCGCGAGACCTGTTCGGCTAATGTGCCAAGCCGACTGCGTAAAACCACCCGTGAAGCGCTTTGCAGTAAATCGTGTTCGGCTTTGGACAGTAAATCGCCGCGCAGCACATAGACATGGGTTGGATTTTCATGAAAATGAATTTTTGATCGCACCAGATTTTCAATCGCTTCTTGTAGGGCTTGCATATAGGAAGTCGGTTGTTCGTTAAGAATCACCAAGTCAAAGGTCAAGCCCTTGGTTTGCCAATACTCGTAAGCCCGTAAAACTTGACTGACCAACTCGAGTTCGGCAAGGTCGTCTATGCGGAGCAGAACAATCGGTAAATCACCAGAAATACCATGTCGCCAGAGTCCAGACTGCCCAAGGGTATTGCGCTCCAGAGTTTCGTTGGCTGCCAACAATTGGCTGCTTGGATACAGCAGAAATCCTGCCAAGCGCTGGAAAACATGAACTTGGCTGGCACTGATACCCAAATGATGCAGTTCGACTTGGGTGCGTGTCCAAGATAAGGTTAAAGCCCGTTCAAAGGTTTCTGGGTCGTTGTAGCGTTCAGCAAGCTCGAGTGCAGCAGCTCGAGTGGCAGCCACCAAGGTGCTAAACGTGACCCGAACCGTTGCCCCAGCTTCGAGCCGCACACGGCGGCGCAAACTTAGAATCGGGTCAAGCACCGCCCCAACTGTGCCAGATAACAAGCCACCATTGATAATCGAGGCTGGCTGATGCACCCCTAAGCCACGCCCAAGGAAGCGGGCGCGGTCGGTCTCAAATTGTGGCGCTTGGCTGCCCTCGACAACAGCCGTATGGGCAAGCCAAATTCGTGGCTCGAGGGCAGAACGTGGGCGGCGGGTTGCCAGCAGCGTCCCCGCCACAAACTCGGTTTCCACAAAGAGTTTAGAAAAGGCTGGGTGGGCATCATCGGCAGCAGGTGTCGCCAACACAACTTCGTGATAAGAAGTCAGTTCGATTTCTCGAGCTTTGCTGTCGTGGTTGGTCAAGGTAAGGCGGCGCAATTCGGCATCGTCTTCGGGAGAAACAATCACCTCCAGTTTGGTTTCAAAATTGCCATCGCGGCGCACAAATTCGGCACGGTCTTCAAAAAATTTGGTCTCAAAAAACTTTGTACCCTCTGGCTCGAGTCCAAGCGGTTGTGGTGTAGCTGACCAGACCCGCCGCCCAAGCCCACGTTCGTCGGGCAGCACAGCAACATAAATATAGCTGCCATAGTCGTCGCGGGTTGGGTCTTCACGCCAACGGGTAATGGCTAGGTTATTCCAACGGCTATAGCCCGAGCCAACCGCACTGAGCATGACGTTATAACGACCATTGGATAACATATGGGTCTGACCAGCCGCCGCCTGCAACGAACTAAAAACCCGTTCATCGGCTGGATTGGTTTCGGTCGGGCGCGAAGCAGTCACTTCTTCGCTGCGCGGACGTGCCACCGCCATGGCGCGTGGGGTGCGTTCTTGGAGCAGCAGTTCGGTGGCTTGGACTCGAGCATCACGATGAAAACGTTTGGTCATCTTATCTTCGAGCAGCACATTGGCTAATGCCACCAATGCCATTCCCTGATGGTGCGCCATATAATTGCGAACAATCGTCTGGCGTGTGCCTTCGGGTAAGCGCGAAGCGGTAAAATCTATGGCATCGTAAAAACCATAAATACCCTGCGCCCCAATTGTTTTGAGCCTACGAAAATTCTGGGTGGCAGCCGTTGGGTTAATCATCGCGGCTAAAGCTGTGGCGTAGGGCGCAATCACCAAATCGTCGCCAAGACCGCGTTTTAAGCCCAAACCAGGCACACCAAATGCCAAATACTGATAATTGAGGGCTAAGTCTCTGGCAGCAAATGCCGACTCAGAAATCCCCCACGGGATGGGCTGCAAAAGCGTACTGCGCGAAGCCGCATAGGCAATCTGGGCTTGCACCACCAAATGCGAGGTTTCCTCGAGCAAACTGCCGGCTGGCGAGTGCATCACCAGACGCGGCATCAAGTATTCAAACATCGAACCAGTCCATGAAACCAAGGCCGTACCTTGCTCGACTGGGGTTAATTCGCGCCCCAAATGAAACCAGTGCGAAGTCGGGACTTCATCTTTAGCAATTGCAATAAAGCTGGTTAAACGGGCTTCAGAAGCCAATAAATCATAACTGCTCGAGTCGCGGCGCTGATTGGTCTGGTCATAGCCAATCGCAAAAAGTTTTTTGGTTTCGTCAAACAAAAAGCCAAATTCCATCTTCAAAAAAAGGTCTTCGGCGCGTTGGGCTAAAGCCTGGAGTCGTGACTCGAGGCTCGGCTCGAGGTTCAGTTCGGACAAAACGCGGTTCGGTTCGGACAAAACACCGTTCGGTTCGGACAAAACACGGTTCGGTTCAGGTAAATCACGGATATGACTCTGCAAGCTGGCGCGGAATGCCCGCAACCAGAAATTGAGTTCGCTGCCCACCAAAAGGCTATTGCCTTGTTCACTGACCAAAGTGGCTGCCATATCGGCGACTGTATCGGCAAGCCATACCAGTTCTTTGAGTTTGTTTACCCAGTCTTCTGGCATCGTCAGGGCAGCTTCAACGGCTTGGAGGGTGGTGTTTAACTGACTTGGGGTGATGCTTTGTGGACGCTGGTTCTTTGGAATTTCTTGCGCCACGGCTCGAGCCAATTGCAGCGTATCGGATAAACCTTGCAAGACTTCTGTCCCCAAAAGCGGGCGGCTCTGGAGTTCAAAACAGGCTTGCCGAAACGCCAGCAAATGCCCCGCCAAATTGCCACTGTCCACAGTCGAAACATAGCGTGGCTCGAGCGGTTGCAGTGTTTGGGTATCGTACCAGTTGTACAAATGCCCACGGTATAACTCGAGTTTTTCGATTGAATCAAAACTGAGTTCAAGCCGTTCGATCGTTTCGGTGCGTCCAAGCCAGCCAAAATCGTATGCCGAAATGGTCGACAAAAGCGCCAAGCCAATGTTGGTTGGGGAAGTCCGATGGGCAATTTTTGGCTGTGGGTCTTCTTGAAAGTTATCGGGTGGCAAATAATGGTCTTGGGGGCTGATAAAACGTTCAAAAAAACGCCATGTGCGGCGGGCGATTAAACGTAACTCGGTTTGTTGGTCTTGGTTTAAGGTCTCTAAGCGGCGCGGTGGCTGATATAAACTTGCCCAGCGTGCCAAAAACGGCGAAAGCGCCCAAAGCACCAAAAACGGCACTGCCACCGACCACGACGAAGGCTGATAGAAGCGCACCAACAGCGCCAGAAAAAAAGCCAAAATCGGAGCAGCCAGCATTTGCCGATAAAAAGAGGTCAGGCGCAGACTCGAGCCAGCTTGGGCTTGGGCAGCGGTGCGCCACTCGAGCAAATTCCTTTGGGTCACAAAAAGCCGTACCAAGGTGCGAATAATCGCATCAAACATCTGCCACGTTTGGTCAGCTAAAAAAGTTAAGGTCAGTAAAAACTGAGCCAAGCCAAGGGTTAGATTTTCGCGCAAGGATAAAAAATAACTGCGCCGTGAAGCCCCAAGGCGCAACGACATCAGCGCATCAAAAAAAGGAATCAGCATCGGTAGGGCAATCAAAACCAAAATAAAAGCACTCCATAAAAGTGGCGACACGGGCAGCAACCAGCCCAGCACCAACGCCAAGACGGTGCAGATGGGAACAAGACTGCGCCGCAGATTATCGAGCATTTTCCAGCGTCCGATGGTCGAAATCGGGGCGCGGCTCGAGAAAATCCAAGGCAATAACTGCCAATCGCCACGCACCCAACGGTGCTGACGAGCAGCCCGAACCCCATAGTGAGAAGGGTATTCTTCAATCAGTTCGACATCAGAAACCAAACCGGCTCGAGCAAATAACCCTTCAAATAAATCATGGCTTAAAAGGGCGGTCTCGGGAACACGACCTGCTAGGGCTTGCTCGAAAGCATCAAGGTCATAAATGCCCTTACCAGCATAACTGCCTTCGCCAAATAAATCTTGGTAGACATCCGAGACAGCACTGGCATAGGGATCCATACCAGCATGGCTCGAGAACACACGTTGAAAAACCGTACCGTGGCGCTCACTGGGCAAAGACAAGGTAATGCGCGGTTGCAGTACCCCATAGCCTTCAATCACACGGTTGTTGTGGTCAAAACGGGGGCGGTTCAGGGGGTGCGCCATCGCGCCAACCAGACGACAGGCAGCGCCGCGTGGCAAGCGAGTGTCGGCATCCAAAGAAATAATAAAGCGCACATTTTTGGGAAGCTCGAGTTCTAAATCCATAAAAGTCGTGTCGGTTGCGCCGCGCAGCAAGCGATTAAATTCATGCAGCTTGCCGCGTTTGCGCTCCCAACCCATCCATGTTTGTTCGCTTGGGCTGTAGACCCTGTGGCGCAAAAATAACAAAAATCTCAAGCCGCTATCCTCACAAGCCTCATGGCGCTGATTGAGTGCCACATCATGGCGCTGATTGAGTGCCGCTAACGTCTCGAGGGCGATTTTAAGCAATGCTTGGTCATTGGGCATGGTCTGGCTTGGCGCATCGGCAAAATCAGCCAGAATCGCAAAGCGTAAATCGCCGTCGGCATTAGCTAAATAGCGCACTTCGAGCCGTTCAAATTCTTCGATGATGCCCTGCTCGGAGGTAAAAAGAGTTGGTACAACCACCAACGTGCGTAGACTGGCTGGGACACCGTTTTTTAACTCGAGTTTGGGGAGGGTGCGCGGTTCAAAAGTTCTGGTGACATGGTTGTTGATTAAAGCCAATGCCAAATCCGAAGCTGGAATAAAGACCAAAAGTGCCAAAAGAATCCGCTCTAAAAGGCTGACTTGTGGCGTAAATGTCAAAAAACCAAGCAGTGTAATGGCGAGGGAAATAAAGCCAATTGCCCCCAAATACCAAGGCAATGCCGATAGTCGGTAGGTGCGAAATAACCACTGCCTTGGCGTAGCCCTAAAATCCACTTGGCGCTCGAGCAAACTGCGTCCGTTGGCAATCAGGTAGTAGCCAACATCTTGGTGGCGCTCCGAGGTTGGGTTTGAGGCTGTCAACTGCACCAGCAGGCGGGCAATTTCAACTTCGGCGTATTTTGAACCACGCCCTAATTCTTCGATGGCATGACGGTAACTGTCGCGGGTGGCAAAATCTGATTCGGCAAAGCCCAGCCCTAAGCGCAGTTCTTGGTCGACTAAGCTGACCGATTCAAAAAAAACCGCCCAGTCAACGGCTGAAATCAGACGCATACTGGTGATGATGTTTCGTACCGTCAGGTTAGCAGCACTCTGGGCTTGATAGCCTTGGGTCACAATTTCATCCAAGGTCGTCTGTTGGCGCTCTAAATGGGTCTCGAGCCAGCGCGTCACCCGAAAGCCAACGGCTTCACGCTCGCGCATTCGCTGTGCCAGTTGAACCATAAATGGTTTGGGCAACACTTGGCGTTCCAAACGCCCCAGCATCGTCTCGAGCGGTGCTGACGGTTGACTGTTGAAGCCCAGTAATTCGTCGGCAAAATGGTCGGCGGCTTGGCGGGCGGCTCGGGCTGATGTCACCCGCTCAGAAATTCGCCGCAAGTTCTCGACCAGTACAATCCGTAAAGTAATCGGCAATGCCCAGAGTTCGCCAATCTCGAGTGGTTGCTCGGCTTGATAGGCTTTGACAAAACTGATTAAGGTTTCGGTGTTAAAATGGCTGTCGGTGTGCGCCACAAAATCCCACGCCAGACCCAAAACTCGAGGATACTTGCCGAGCTTGCCACTTGCCAACTTAGGCAGATGACGATAAAACCCATTGGGCAAATCCTTGGTGATTTCGCGCAGTTGCTCGTCAATCACATAAAAATTGTCGAGCAACCACTCAGCGGCTGGGGTGACTGTGCCACCGCCTTGTACGGCTTTGACAATCGTGCGGTACGAAGCCAATAAAACCCGAGCGTTGTCTCGAGTCCGCTTTGAAAGGTCTTTGCCAATTTGGCGCTTGGTCGTGGTCTGGTGTTCGCTTGCCAGTTTTTTAGCGTGCTGTTCGAGTCGCTCGAGGCTGAAAATCTGGTCGCGGATGGGTTCATCACTGCCATCTGGGGAAACCGAGCGACCAAAAAAAGGCAAGACGATACTCATTGTTTAACTCGAGCTTGACTGGTTTTCATGGTTTCTAAACCTTTCTCGAGCAAATTCAAAATGGCTTCTTAGATTTAACCCAGCGCCGAATTAGGCTTTTGCCAAGCCAAACCGCCAAACCAAGCCAAGTAAAGCGTTGTTCGACTTGACGAGCCGAGAGACGCAACTGATTTTTGCGGTTTTTGATTCGTTCTAAAAGTTTAGATTCGCTACTCGAGCGCAATTGTTCTTGACCAAGGCTCTTGCGTAAACGCTGATTGTGCAGCTTTAAGCCTTGTGTCAGTTGGCTGAGAATCATTTTCGGCTGAACCATAAGCACCCCAACGCCAGCAGCAACGAAGTGCTACCGATGATTAAACCAGCCACCGCCGGAACAACCACGGTAGCCAGCAGCGTAAAAGCCGACCACATCAGCCAAACCAAACCAGTCAGCAATAACCCAGAAGCCAGTACGATCAAAACCACCGAACGCAGCATCTTTTTTAAGCGGCGCTGTAAACGCAAACCCTCGAGTTCAACCGTTTCGACTGCACCAATAAATAACTCAGCAAGTGCTAAGGTCATGACCGACCACGCCCCATTCGACCGAGCAAAAAGGCAGCGCCAAAAATCAAAGCCAGACTTTCAAAAGGCTTTTTTTGGACTTGCTGCGCCAATGGTTGCAAGAATCCTTTGGCTTGGGTTTGGGCTTGCTCGGCAATGTCTTCGATTTTCTGCTTATCCACACCCAATTGCTCGGCTTGGTGCAGCAGGTTTTGTAATTTTGGTTGCTCGAGCAATTGGCGTAACCACTGACTGATGGGTGTCGCCTGACGATCATGCTCTGGAACACCATCTTGATTTTTGGTCTCGTCGGCTACACCAGTATCTTCTAGCGTTTCTTCAGTTCGATTTTTATTTTTCATCATGACCTCCGAGGCTTAGATTACGTTTGAGGCTTGATAGAACCTTGACGCTAAACTGAGGGGAAACTGAATTAAAAAAGCTCCCATTCGGGAGCTTTTTTACTTGGTGGTGCTTTATCGTTTGCTGTCCTCGAGTTTAGCATCGCCTTTGACATCATCTATAGCGCTTTTAACGTGTTCGACACCGGCTTTGACGCTTTCACTGGCTTTCTCGAGCAAGTTGTCGCTGCTGTCTGCTTTGACCTCGTGGGCTTTGGCTGCACCATGATGAACGGCGGCTCGAGCTTTATCGGCTGCACCCTCGATGCCTTCTTTGGCATCGTGCAAGGTATCTTTAGCACTTTCGGCGATATTGCTTAAACCCTCTTTGATGCTTTGCGTGGCTGCTTTAATTTTGTCCTGAATCATATTCTTCTCCTGTGTAGCACAGTTTTATTTTTTGTGAGGTGCTACTTGAAAAAAGCATAAAAGCCTAAGCTGAAGTCTGACTGAAACTAAACTGCGGTTTTTTGGCGGTTTGAACCAAGTGCTGCATCGTTTGCAAGGTGGCTCGAGCCATGATTTTTTGCAGCAGCATAAACCCAAAAACCTTCGGTGTTTCGACGGTAATACGAAAACGGACTGTACCAGTCAGCATATTTTTAACAATCGTCAATTCGATTATTTGATTTTTAAGTCGTAAACGCTGTCCCCAAACGGATTCATGCGCCCCTTGGCAGATACGCATTTCATGAATCGTGCCGCAAAAATGCACTTCTTGATTTTGCTTAAAACCCAGTAATCGGGTTTGTAGTTGTAACCTTGAAGGCTCGAGTTGGGCGGTCGTAAGCCCAAAAATAAAATTATTGGGCAAGTAACAAGACTGGTGCAAAATCGCTTTGGCAGCAAAAAAACTGCCATTTGGGTCATCCTCGAGACTTTCAACTGGTAGGTCGGCTTCATAGCTATTGATTTGGTAGGTTTTGGTTTTGGTACATTCGGCACGGCGTTCTAGCTCGAGGTTTATTTCAAAGATCGAAAAAAAGAAGGGTCTCGCCGGCTTATCAAAACTGAGTGAATTCATGGCTTTAATTTGCCAGATGAAACTGAGATGAACACAGGCAAAACCTGAGGTTTATCTGAATGACATACTCGAGTCACCTCAGCTTAGGGTCAGGTCATGGTCAATCCAGTTTCAAATAAGCAGCTTAAAGTCCTTTTACCGCAGCCAAGGCTGTGACTTCTAGGAGGGTCTTATGGATTGGATTTTTGTGGTTATTGTCGGTGCGATTATTGGGTGGTTAGCCAGTTTAGTGATGAAAACCGACGGTCAGCAGGGTTTATTTGCCAATGTCGTGATTGGTATTGGCGGGGCTGCCCTTGGGCGCTGGTTATTGGGCGATGTGCTGAACATTGGCGGCGCACAAGTGGCTGGGGCATTTTCGATCATCGGCATTTTTTGGGGTGTACTCGGCGCAGCCCTGCTGATTTTTGTGCTGAAGGCTGTACGGGTCTTGCGTTAAAACTCAGGAGCTATTCAGTTTCACAAGGTGTGGGCTTTAGGTTCTCGAGTCAAAATGGTTTTATCGCAAAACAGTTTGCGAGCAGGAGGAAATTATGAAAAAACGTATGTCAGTCTTAGCAGTAGCAACAGGTTTAGCCTTATCAAGTTGTGGTTTGTTTGGTAACATCATCGGCGGTGGACCTGGATTCTCGGGTGGCGTGGATGGGGCTGCTCCAGCCGCTAGTAACTACCGTTTAGCAATGTTGCGCTTTACCACCTTTGGTGGCGCAAGCAATGAACAATCCGAAACGGCTGGTTTTGCTACCGCCATCACGATTAACGGCGGCACCGGTGGCTTTAGTGGCACACTTGTCCCAAACCTCGATTTGGGCAACGACACCCAACGCTTTTACAAGCTGATTGTCTTTGAAGACAAAACCACCGAAGGCAAGTACGACCTTGATGCAACCAGTTCAAATGGCGAAAAAGATAAATTGCTTGCCGACAGCACCAATGGCAAAGCCCTAGGCGGTAATCGCTTTTTGGTCTACGCCAAAGCCGACGGCACATGGACAGCTGGTAAGCCACTCAAGCAAGGCTGGAACTTAGTGACCGACGTTGACCGCAACACCACCACCGATGCCAACATTGGGCGCGGCGATGATCTGGTTTCGCAATCCTTAGTGGGTATTACGATTACTTACTAATTCTTGAGAGAAAACCCCCCGAAGCCGTGTCGGGGGGTTTTCTTATACCGAATTAACTTAATCACTCTTATTTGACCCATCTTGACCCTGAAAGCAGCACCTTACGGGCTTGGGTCGCAAAAACGGTCAAACTGTCGTTCTTGCGTTAATTCGGTTTTGTTGTTACTCCTTCTAGTCGGTTAATCAGTCAAAATACGCGACTGATTAACCCAATTTGGTA
>JAYWGM010000086.1:0-74955 GCA_043778225.1 Deinococcales bacterium
GGTCAAACTGTCACTCAAGCGTTAATTCGGTCTTTTATCACTCCTTTTAGTCGGTTAATCAGTCAAAATACACGACTGATTAACATAACTTGGTATTACTCGAGTTGGTGTCTGGTCTTTGGCTGGACGACCCGCTTTTGCAAAATGTTCGACTTTTTTGACTTCAACGTTCTGGATTTGTGTGTATTTCAAAGTTTTTTGCAGTTTCTCGAGAGCAGATTTGGTATCACTTTGACAACCGAACTCGAGCCTCATTAAGCTATTTAGGCTGTCTTGTTCTGTTTGCGAGGCTTTGGATAAACGTTTTTTGGTACTGTCTTTTTCGCGTAAATAGGCAACTTGGCTATGAACCAATATCCAGCGTTGTTTAATACCGCCATAGTCATCGTCTCGAGTCTGGTACCAATACCCCTCAAGTAAATGGCTTAAACTCTGCACGGTGATGCCAATCTGCTTCTTGCATCCATGTCTTGACGGCTTTTATTGTGTTTGGGACACGCATAATCCAGTTCTGGTTGGCTTTTTCTAGTTCGGTTAGGCTTTGAGCGGTGTAGCCCGCACTGTCTTTGATCACACACCGCACCCCCAAACTTTGAAGTTGGGCGGCGTGCAGCGATACACTTTTCTCAAAAGCACTTTTGTCGTTCTCACAGCCACTTAACGCCCTCATGGCAATTGGAGCTTGGTGTTCGTAGATTAGCTCTAGCGCCCAAGCCCGTCAGCGACCCAGCCCGTAAGGTGCATCTTTAGGGTCAAGACAGGTGCTGCTTTAAGGGCAAGAAAGGCGACTTGGTTTAAGGCTGGTTTACTGTCTCTCGAGCATCCAGTCTGAGCAGTTAGACTTTGTAGAATTGTTTGTACACTGTCAAATACGGTTCGAGTGCATAAACTTGACGAATATCGAATAAGGTGATACACTTCTTTTTATCAGCAGCCAAGAGGGCTGCGTTTTTTATTGTATGGCGCGTCGGTTTACAGTCCAAGGAACAAATACTGCCTTTATCTGCGCCCATTGCCAGTGCCTTGTGCAGCCGCTCGAGAATGGTAGTGTCCGTAATCACTGCCCTAATTGCCTGTACAGCCTTCATCTGGACGAATTCCCCGGCGACCGTGCCAGCCTTTGCATGGGTTTCCTCGAGCCTATTGGGGTTGAACAGCACAGCAAAAAAGGCTGGGTAATTGTGCATCGCTGCCAAAAATGCGGTGCGGAACGGCGCAACAAAGCAGCCCTAGACGATCCAAATCAACCCGATGATTTTAATATTCTGATTGCGATTAGCCAAAAACTAACGCCGTAAATCGTATTCACGTCCTTTCCAAGTCACTTTTCCAGCCCGAAAGCGGCGTAGACTCTCGAGTCCGATTAAAGCCCAGACTGCAATACTAAGTGGGTGCAGAACTGTATAAAGTGGGTCGTACCGATTGCGAATGTCCGAAATCACTCGAGGTAACATCGAACAAATAATTACCAGCCAAGCCAAATCCCAGAACGGCAATAATAACCACGGCAGTAAATACAACACCAAATTAAAAAGAGTCGCCGCAAAAAAAGCCACTCGAGACGCACCAAAGGCTGGATAAACATTTTTGGCATAGCCTTCAAATGCTTCCAAGCTCGAGGCGTACATCTTGGTAGAAATTGCTTTTGCACCATTGAAAAGTAAAAACTTGCCACGTTTGCGTTTGACGGCTCGAGCCAATGCCATGTCTTCAATCACACTGCGTTTGACGGCTTGATGACCGCCAATTTGAGTGTACATTGCTCGAGTAAATGCCAAGCACTGCCCATTGGCAGCCACCGCCAGGCTAAATGCCCGCAGAGGCACAAAGAAAAGTGGTAAAAATGCCAGTAAACTCCATTGCTGCAACGGCTGAATCAGTCTCGAGATTGGATCAGTCACTTCTTGGGCTGCCCACGCACACAAGGCATCGGCTTGTTGCGCCTCGAGACTGGCAGCAATGGCATTGGCTGTAAATGGTTGCCAAGTTGTGTCAGCATCGGTAAAAATCAGAATGTCGCCTGTGGCAGCTTTTGATAACTGATGACACGCCCAGTTTTTGCCAAGCCAATCTGCGGGTAAGGGTAGCCCCTCAAAAACCCGAACTTGTGGGAATCGCTCGAGAACTGCATTTGTATCATCCTCGGAGCGGTCATTCAAAACCAGAATCTCGAGGTTTGCTGCGTCCTGAAGCCTTAAACTCGGCAGTAATTTCTCGAGATTCCGCGCTTCGTTGCGGGCAGGAATGAGGATGCTGATTTTTTTATTTGTACTGGGCTTGGCTTTTAACTCGAGCCAGAACCGCGAATTGATAATGGAAAACAATGCCAATGTTCCTTGCAAAGCCAAGTAACTTACTTCAATAAAACTCAAGAAATATCCTCTCCAGCAAAGCCTTGGCTCATGCCAAAGTACCTTTTGAGGGTTTTGATATAATTTCATCCATTTGAATAATCTGCCCACCCAGCGAATTAACTTTGCTTAGGGCTACACGCAACTCTTTGTCCAAACGCACTTTGTCTGTTTCTCGGCTTGCATTTTGCCTTTCTTCATAAAGCTGTTTGATTTTTTCAAATCCGTTAAAAAGATCATTCCAAATAATGTATGCCGCACTGAGAATTTCTGTGTCTTTCATCTTAATCCTTTAATAAGCCCCGAGCCATAATCACACGCTGGATTTCATTTGTGCCCTCGTAAATCTGATTGAGTTTGACATCACGCAGTAATTTCTCGACAGGGTACTCACCAACATAACCAAAGCCACCATGAACCTGAATCGCTTCGTTGGCGGCATCAAAAGCAATGTCCGAGGCATAGGCTTTGGCAAGCGCCGCTTCCATGCTGTGCGGCTGACCATTGTCCACCAACCAAGCCGCTTTTTGGGTAATTAATCGCGCTGTCTCGAGTCCGATGTACATATTGGCAAGTTTGGCTTGAATCATCTGAAAATCGCCAATCGGTTTACCAAAGGCTTCTCGAGTTTTGGCGTACTTAACACTCTCCTCGAGCGCCCGCCGTGCAATGCCAACACTGCCAGCCGCCACGGGAATTCGGGTTTTATCAAGGGTTTTCATGGCTATCTTAAAGCCGTCACCAATCCCGCCAAGCATATTGTCTTTTGGTACACGCACATTGTCCAGCACAAGCTCGGCGGTGTAGGTAGCGCGTTGACCCATTTTATGGTGGATTTTATTGTGGCTAAACCCAGCCGCGCCTTTTGGCACAACAATCGCCACTGTTCCTTTGGCTTTGAGCGCATAGTCCACCGATGCAAAGACCACGGCAAATTCGGCAATCCCACCGTTGCTAATCCACATTTTAGTGCCGTTTAGCACCCATTCATCGCCGTCCAGAACCGCTTTGGTTCGCATTGCCCCAGCATCCGAACCGTTGTTGGCTTCGGACAGCGCAAAACTTGCCAAGCCTGCTTTTTTGGTCAGAGGCTCGAGAAAGCGTTTTTGTTGGTCTGGCGTGCCACCAATTAAAATCGGGGTTATACCCAATTCAGATGCCATTAAAATTGTATAAATGCCCATGCAGCCAAATCCCATTTCCTCGCCAATAATAACTTCCTCGAGCATCCCTAAGCCCAGTCCACCAGCTTGTTCGGGAATAATAATGTTACTAAGCCCGACTTCAAAGGCTTTCTCGAGAATCTGGGCTGGGTAGCTTTCCGAGCGGTCATACTCGGCAGCAATCGGAATGATTTCCTTAGCCGTAAATTCCTTGGCGAGGGCTTGGAGTTGCAGCTGTTCAGAAGACAAAGAAAAATTGAGCGACATACCAAAGATTGTACCGCTTTTTGTACGGTAGACTCTGGGTTATGAGTCGTTTAGTTGCCCCCAATTTTATTACCGAAACGATAGATGCCGACCTCGAGTCTGGGCGTGTGGCAAAAGTCGTGACCCGCTTTCCGCCCGAACCCAATGGTTACGCCCACCTTGGACATACTTTTGCTTGTAACCTCAATTACAGTCTGGCAGCCGATTATAACGGGCTTTGGGTGCTGCGAATGGACGACACTAACCCAGAAACCGAGAAGCTCGAGTATGTAAATGCCATTACCCATGACCTCGAGTGGATGGGTTGGAAAACCCAAGTTCAATTTGCCTCGGACGATTTTGAAACCATGTACCAATGCGCGGTGCAACTGATCGAAAAAGGTTTGGCTTACGTCGAAAGTGTTTCGGCGGATGAAATGGCAAAACTGCGAGGCACAGTGGATAAAGCAGGTACACCCAGCCCATTTCGTAACCGCAGCGTAGCCGAAAATCTGGATTTGTTCAAACGAATGCGCCGTGGCGAATTCCTCAGTGGCAAGCATCTCTTACGCGCCAAAATAGATTTAAGTAACCCCAATATGAAACTGCGCGACCCCGCCCTGTACCGAATTATGCACGCCGAGCATTACCGCCAAGGCAAGAATTGGTGCATTTATCCGCTTTACGATTACGCCCAAGCCCTAAACGATGCGATTAACGGCGTGACTCATAGCCTGTGCAGCCTCGAGTTTATAGACAACAAAGCCATTTACGACTGGGTTCTGGAAAATGTGCAGCATCCAGCCTTAAAATCCCGTCCGTACCAATACGAATTTGGACGGCGTTCGCTCGAGTACACGATTGTTTCTAAACGCAAATTGCGAAAACTAATCGAAACCAAGAGTGTGGCTGGCTGGGACGACCCAAGAATGCCGACCATTGCCGCCCAACGTCGGCGCGGCATCACCCCAGATGCGATTCGTGCCTTTGCCCGTGGCATTGGCGTTTCGCGCACCAATCGCACCGTAGATATTGGCGCACTCGAGTATGCAGTGCGCGATGACCTGAATACCCGCAGCCCTCGAGTCATGGCGGTCTTGCGCCCCCTAAAAGTGATTCTCGAGAACCTAGAAGCCTCGCAAATCCTCGAGTTACCGTATTACCCGCCTGATGTCATCAATGCCAGCCCTGATGGTCTGGTGGTGCTTCCAGACGGTCAGCGCGTACCGCCCGAAGCTGCGACTCGAGCCGTTACCCTGACCCGCGAGATTTTTATTGAAACCGACGACTTTCTCGAGACTCCGACGGCTGGTTTTAAGCGCCTAAGTCTTGGTAGCACAGTCCGATTGCGCGGCGCTGGAATTATCCAATGCACCAATGTACTCAAATCCCCAAATGGCGAAATTCTCGAGCTACACTGCACGGTTCTACCCGAAGGCAAAGCGGCAGGTGTGATTCACTGGGTCAGCGCCGAAACTGCCATTCCATTTGAGGCACGGCTATACGATAGGCTTTTTACCGTTCCCAACCCTGAACAGGAAGCTAAACAAGAAGAGGACGATGTGGACTTTCTAGCCTACCTCAATCCGCACAGCCTCGAGATTCTACACGGCATGATTGAAGCTATTGTTCTCGAGCAACCCGCCAATGCCCGTTATCAATTTGAGCGCAACGGGTATTTTTGGCAAGACCCCATAGACTCGAGACCCGAAGCACTGGTCTTTAATCGCATTATTGGGCTAAAAGATAATTGGACAGCACCAAGCAAGAACGAAATTCTTAAAACTAAAGAAGCCAAAAAGATTAAAGAACCCGAACCTACTGCACCTGAACTCGAGGTTAGCCCTGAACTACGTGCCTCGCTCGAGCCGATGCTCCAAGCCATGCTCGAAGCAAACCAAGATAAGGTCGCTGCCTATAAAAATGGACGGTTAGGTCTGATTGGGTTCTTTGTGGGCGAAGCCATGAAAACAGCCCATGGCACACAACCGCAGGTCGTACAAACAATTTTACGCGCTTTACTCGAGAATTAGCGTTTTTTGCGCCCGTTAATCAGTTCCCGCATTCGTTGCGGCGTGACATTCAAAAACAGCAGACCATCAATTCGCACATAGGGCGCGTTGGCGGGGTCTGCTGTTTCGGGGTCGTGGTTGGTCAGGTCAAGCTCGAAGTTTCCATCGGCAGTAATCTCACCAGGGCTGATACGGAGTTCTTCGTACATAATCTCGAGCAGGGTTTCTCGAGTGTCAGGGCTAATGTGGTCTAGGCAGAGTTCGATTCGGGTCATGGGCTATTTTAACCACTTCCCCTAGCTTGGGGTTGCAGGACAGCGGTTTTCTCGAGATACTGGCTGCCATGTATAATTATTTTTACGTTTCTCGAGGTGAGGTATGAAAAAGACTCAAGGTATTGCGCTTGTTACGGTTCTTATTTTACTAGCAGTCGTTGCTTCGCTGGTAGCTGTATCAAGTTTGCTCGCACTTACAAATCGTACAGCAAGTTCGAATTCTATTCTCTCGATCCAAGCAACCTATGCGGCAGAAGCTGGTATTGAAATGGCACTAAATCGCGCTTTTTATAATTCTTTGACTTCATGGCAAGCATCCACGGATAGACTTATTGTTAATAGTCAGGGTCAAACAGTTTCTTTTGATAACTGTGCATTCAAAAAGTGGCTGACTGGTATTTATACAGACCCCGCCGAAATTATGGCTAATAATGCAAAAGAATGTAATTATGTCAACTTCCTTGCGACTGTACCTACACCTCCATTCGCAACATTGGTCAATAACGCCACAGTCACCATGAATAGCCCAACGACTGGCGCGTTTGTTCTTGGTACTGGGGATTATAGTGTCTCCATTACTAGGCGCGATGATAGCGTCGGCGACATTACACTCATTATGTCATCCTTAGGTACGGCTAAATCAAGCAATGGGTCTTTGCTCGCTCAACGCCGTATTAGTCGTACTGTCAAAATTGCCAGTGATGCTTTTGAAGGTGATAAGTATGCGATGCTAACTACAGCTGCCAACTGCTCTTTTTGCCATTTGCAAATAGATACCATGCGGCGGGCTTATGCAACCAGTGGTTCATATGATCAGGCTCGAGTTGGTTTTATCACCAGAAATAATACGCTCGATTTGGGTCCAAACCACGGCGATCCAGATGTGATTATTTATGGTTCAATTTATTCTCGACTAAGCAGTGCCAGCAGCCTTCGTTTTGCTGATAATACCGATAAAAGTAATGGCACTGGTGCAGCAAAAGGCGCACGTTGGGCGACAACCACAGATGGTAAAGTATCGGCTGGTTCAAATGCGACTAACGTTGGTGGGGTATTTCTTGATCCTGCCAATAATACGGCTTTAGGTACTGCTAGGGATGCGGCAACCAGCCCATGGTTCAAGACCCCTGGCGAAAAACTCTATTATAATTATCCTACCCAAGCCCAAGTAGACGACCCTAATGGTATTTATAAGGGTAAATGGCCCGATGGTCCGCTGCCTGATGGTTTTCCTGCGGCTATTCCTGATGGTGGCAATTCCCATATTTCCGATTTAGAATGGTCTTCTTATGTAGGGACTGCCCCTCAGGGTCGAATTAAAACTGTTAATTCTGCTGTTGTTTATGGAGTACGTCGTCCAACTTCGGGTACAGCCGCCGCTTTGGTCGGTACAGATATTCCATGGGTATACGACCCTATTTCTGCCAATGGTTTAGCCGACTCAGCCGCAGTTATTCCTGCAAATGCAGCGACTGTTACAAGCGCCCCTGGAAGTTATGCAGCATGGTTGATGATGCAGGCTTTGGTTTCACCAAATAACCGAGACTACTTACCGACAAATCCAGCGGCAACATCAGCGGCAACCGCTTTTAGCACAACCCCAATCAATGGCTCTTTCCTTAATAATTTTTTTGTTAATTACAACCCAACTTCAAGTAGGCTAGACCTTTCTTATTGCGGTTTTGTGGGTACAGCAAATTGGAGCAATTGCGCTCGAGGGGGCGATACAAGTGCAAATCCTAGTGCCAACAACCTATCTACCCTTTCGATAGGTTCAGTTACTGATAGGGCTTTTTTTCCACAAACCAGTAACTCTGCCTTGACCGATTTACAAACAAGAACCAATTCTGCTCGAGCGGGTCTGTTTAATGGCAATGTCATTATGGATGCAGGAACATTGGGCGATACCACCAGAAGATCCTTAGAGCTAGAAGGCACAATCTTGATTAATGGCGACTTGGTAATTCGTGGGAAAATCTATGGTTCTGGACGTATTGTTGTGCGTGGCAATATCTATGTGGTTGGGGATACTGTTTATGCTTGTCCGACTGTATCTGGAACCGTTGTTACTCAAGGCGCTCGAGCTTGTGGTGTATCTGATTATGCGACTCCAGACAATTTGCCTAGATTGGCGCTTTTAGCGGGTGGACATATCATTGCTGGCGATTATGATGCTCCTGATAGTCGTATGGGACCAAGTGGTAGAAATAATAGGGCTTTTGACTTAACCAATGACCAAGGGGGACAAAATAGAAGACCCTCTGCCAATGTGCCGTGGTCGTTTTGGAGTGTTCCTGGCTCGACTGGACGTGCGCCACGCGATACCAACGATACCAATTCGATTATAAGCCCACCAAACTATGGAGATAGTAATTGGGAAGGTCGAGCTGGTTTCTTGACACGCACCCTACAAAATCCAAATCAACGTACAGGTATCCAGCGTGTTTATCGAATGAATCCACATGGTTTTATGTTGTCGTCTAGTGATGGGTCTCCAGGTGAAGGTTATGAAGATAGTGGTCAGTTCATTACTACCACCGCAGCTACTGTTTCCTTGTCGCCACTTTATCCAAGCAATGGTCCTGTAATTATTGGCAATGCATCTGGTAGTGGTGTTGTGGCTGGAACGCTGGGTGCAGATATTGGCTGTAGTCGCCAAAATACAGCTAATCCAACCCAAGATATTAATGCTGGAACAATTGTAACTAATATGCCCGTCAGGCGTTTTGTCAACCAGAATGTCACAACTACGGCTGGTACACCTCGAGCGCCACTCAATTTTGCTTTTTGGTGTCCCCCAAATGCTGGCGCGTTTGTACGTAACAGCACAGCAGTTACCACTGCTAATGCCAACCCAAGTAACACAGCAGGCGCATGGATGGCTCAAAATACCAGCGATATAGCCTTGGATGGTGGTATTGGTTCAACCACGGGTTGGCTGGGTGGAGCGGTTCAGTACCGTGGAACTTGGTATCGTGGCGATGTCAGCCAAACCAGATTGCTTAAACTGATGTGGTTGTCCACCATGGAAGGGACTCGAGCCAGTGGACCATTTCGTACCGATGGCTTGTATTACACCGCCAACATGATTGCTTCGATGATTCGTCGTACTAAGGACGATCGCAATACTCCACAAACTTCAACTCAAGCCCGTTGGATTCACAATGGTTCTGTCATTGCTGCCGAATTAGGCTTTTTGATTACGGGCAATGCCCCCGGAGACGGAACAGCCCGAGCCACCTCCTTTAGACCGACCAACATTAATTTTAATCCAGGCGCAGGGACCACCTACAGTACAGCCGACAGTTGGGGCCCGGGTATTGGTGTTTTCTACGATGACCGACTGAGCGGGTTTTTACAGGTTCTGAATGCCAAACCTGTCCAGATTAAACGAACTGGTGTATTCGCTCAAGTGGTGACAAAATGAGACCTCACCGCAATGGATTTACGTTAATCGAGTTACTTGTGGTTATAGGAATCAGTGGAGTCTTAATCACCATGGGTGGCATACTTTTGATAGATTTGCGCGACACCAGTCGAGCGCGTGAATTGCAGGGGCAGGTATCTGGAGACCTAGAACGGGCAAGACAACTGGCTCGGCGCTATGGCGTAACCTACCGCATTAGTATTGACCGAACAACAGGTGCCTACACGATTGTAGGTATTGATGCCAGTAATGCAGTCATTACGACCAACCCACCACCAAGTATTGGAGGCTCAATTAATTCAACGGGGACATTCTTAACCGATTCTGCAACGGTGATTGAACTGACAGGACCGTTTGGTAAGCTCAGTGCCGCTCCTAATTGTATTCTTATGCAGTTAAAAAATACCAACCGAATTGCACAAATTAACTTGGTTGGTGTGACTGGCAATGTGGTGACTCGAGAAATACGCAAAGGAGGTGTAACAACTTGTGCGTAAGGGTTTTACTTTAGTTGAAGTTTTGGTGGCACTAATGCTGGTCGGTGTGCTGGGAATGGTTGCCTTGGGAATGGTTTTACCACTCAGGCTTAATCGGGACACCAATCTTGAAACCCGAGCTACTGCTTATGCACGTTCATACTTAGAACTGGTCAAGGGAAGATGGTTGACAAGTAGTGCCTATGCATTAAGAACTCTACCAACCACTTGTACAACTGGTTCTTGTGACTTACTGCTCGAAGCAAGATGGACTGTGACCGTTCCACCTACATTGGTTAGCACATGGGCAGCCACAGACCCTATTCGCAAAATAGATGTGATTGTAATCGACTCAAATAACAAATCGGCAACTTTTTCCACACTGGTGACTCAACCATGAAAACTCATTACTCGAGAAATTCAAAAAAGTCTGGTTTAACGCTGGTCGAATTACTGGTCTCGGCGGCACTCCTCGGTGCGATTCTGCTCTTTTCGGCTCAGTATTTTGCTCAGACCTCTCAGCTGAACAGCACAATCGTTTCTCAGGCAACTTTACAAGAAGAATTAAGAAATGCAGGCAACATTATTACCGATGAAATCCAGAGGGCAGTTTATGTTTTTCCACCTTGTGGAATTTATTCGAGCGCCAGACAGCCCACACCAACCCTTTTACCTGGCTGTACTGGCTTTGCGATAACCCCAACTGCTACAACACTTTCCTTATTAAATGTTTCTTGGTCTCGATTCACAATGGCTACTACAGGAAACATTACTAAGCGTCCAGATGATGGTACTTATGTCTGGGAGGTTGGTAGAACTCCAAACGCTCCTATCCTTGCTATGATCGTTGCGCCATATAATCCGAGTAAACCTTGTGATGCTGGCAGTGGCAACACAAATGATGGTGGTTGTTACCAATTTGTTGCGTATTACCCTGTGCGCCGAGAACAAGTGACCCGTGGATTTTCGGGCAATAACGCAACTTCAGGTGACCTCCTTGATGTTAATTCAAATGAATCATCTCAATGGGTCATTATGGAATACCGCAGACGTCTTTCTGCTAATCTTTACTATGACTTAGCTCCCTTCACGACCAGCTTTGACATTCCGGGAGTCGGTACAATGACATCAGGTGCTTTGGTTTCTGGTTTGATTCTTGGACCAGTTGTTCCCACTCGCTGGAGAGATGCAGGCTGTGACCTAAACGCTGCTGGTGTGTTTGATCCTGTTATGACCAATTGGATTTGCGAAAAGATTAATCGTGCAGATACATCGCCAACCGCTCCAAAATACCCTAGCCCAGACCCAGACCCAAGACCAACAAACCAAGAATCACCAACATCTTTACCCGCCATTGCCAAAGGTTCGGATGGCTCATTTGATTTGGTACGTTTCAGCGCTCGTATGGCAGCTACAGTTCGTTGGATCAACGATAGCACGCCGCGTGGCACTTCAAGAATCTTGGTTGAAAATATCAGACCGACAGATGGCTTTTCAGTCGAATTTACCACTGCTGGAATGGATGAACGCGGCGCAACTGAGGTACGTTTGCGTTTGCAGGGTGAACTGAATCGAGGTGGTCAGCCAGTCCGATTCCCAGCCCAGCCACTCGAGTTTTTTTCTACACCTCGCAATATCGCACCATAGGATAGAGCTAGTAAAAAAGGCAGCCATATGGCTGCCTTTTTCATTACCTACTCAGCGTGGCATCGCCGTAAACCCAGCCAAACACATCTCGTCTCGAGTCCCTTCACCCCAAACGGTGTAGCGTGGCTCGAGTTGCTTTCCATCCAAATACGGTTGGTTTTCTGGGCTGTTATCCCAAGTGCAAGTCAGCCGCACCACATCGCCCTTAGAAACTTCGATGGGAGTCTGCAAAGCATAGCCGCTCTGCCAGTGGAAATCCCAGCGTGGAATATCAAGCAACACTTGGCGGTTTTTGTTAGGGTTTAACTCGAGCTTAATCGATTTACCAAGTAAGTGCATATGCCCTTGAACCCGCAAAATACTGCGGTCGGCAGTCACAGGAAATTCGCATTGGGTGGTGGTGATACCATTTTCGTGCTTGGGCTGTTTTTGGCAGTAAGTCAGCAACAAGCCGCTTTTGAGAGCATTGGTCAGTTCGGGTTCTTGGTAATTTTCAACACTTTTGTAAGCCGCATCTCGAGAACAGGGGTTTTTTGGGTCGCTCGAGATTCCACTTGGGCAAGCCACCTCGACTGGTGATAAAAATAAACTCCCGCGCAAGCCCGTCATTTTTGCGCCTTTTGGTGCAAGGTTGAGTTTAGCCACAGTTCGGTCTGTGCCTTTTCCAGCCAATAAATTGTAATGCACTTGAAGCACCAGCACTGTGCCGGGTTTCATCGAAATTCCTGTGCCGCTTGGGTACTGTACGCCGCCAGCTGTGCCGGGAACCCAGTTACCCATGATGCTAAAGCCCATGCCGCTTGTGCCGCCACCAATCCGAATCGGCACACCGGGTCCGCCAAAGCACTCGTAGCCACCACGACCATCGGCAGCGTTTTCGAGTTTACGCAATTCAGGAACCATCTGTGGTTCGACCGTAAAAATAATCACATGATGCACCATTTTTTTGTTTTCTGGCACGATGTCGTAGCCCGTGATAAAGCGCTCGCCATCCAGTTTAGGGTCAACCACAAAGCAACGGTACTCGTCGGAATAATCAGATTTAGGCGTAAAATCCTTGCCAATGTCCATGGTCAAATCGGCATTTTGAATACGGCTGGTTGGCAGGACTCGAGGTTTGGCATCGGTGGTTTTACCCAAGGGTGCGCCAGCCCATGCCCAATTTGCCAAAATCGCAATTTCGTTGTCGCTTAGTTTGGTTTCGTCTTTAAATTTCGGGCTTTCGCCGCCGGGCATCCATGGTGGCATCTTTTTATTTTGCACCGCAAATTGCGAAGCTCGAGCATACTTGACTGCATCTTGGGGATTCTCGAGGCTAAATGGCGCAATACTGCCTTGACTATGGCAACCGAGGCAGTTCTTATCTAAAATTGGCTGGACATCGCGGTAATAGGTTGGCACATAGCTCAGGAGCGGCGGTTGGGTTTGCTGCATCCGCACAGGTTCAAAAACATTGTGGTGTCCTCGAGTGCGGGTTTCGCTGACCAAACTGTTTTGGACACTGAGGGTTCGAGCGGCAAAAGCGCCTCCCAAGAGGACGGCTACAGCAATCAACCATTTTGGCTTTATCATTTTGTTAGCGTACAACCAATTTGTCAGATTTGAATGTGAGCAGTAGATGATTTAAGCCCAAACATTAACTTAGGGCGGCAATCAGCACCGCCACCTCGGCAATTTCGACAATCGCCCCGTAGACATCGCCGCTAATGCCACCATTTAAGCGGCTTGCGGCAAACCACGCCACGCCAAGGGCTGCCAGCACCGCTACGACTGCCAGCTTGGGCGCAAGCAGCACCGCCGGCAGAGCAATCAAAAAGCCAACCCGCCAATTGCCTTCTCTCGAGCGTGCGCCAAGGCTTTCGGCTCGAGCGGCTGGAAAGAGGTTCATCGGGATTAACAAAGCGGCTCGAGCCAAAACGGGCGCAAGTAAAAGCGGCAGCCAAGCCTCGAGACTGCTCAGAGCGCTCCATTTGAGTAAAATATGCACTGCCCCAACGCCCAAGCCAAACGCGCCCATGTGGACATCCGATAAAATCTCGAGCCGTTGGGCTGGGGGCTTTGCCGCCAGAAGCGCATCGCCGCAATCCACCAAGCCATCAAAGTGCAGCATTCCGGTCAAGGCAAACCAGACCGCCAGCACCAAGGCGGCTGATACCGCACTGGGTAAGCTCGAGACCAACAACCAAGTCAGGCAGAGCAACCCACCCAACGTCCAGCCAACGGCTGGATAATAGCCACTGGCATTTTGAAATTCGCCAGCTTTGACTTCACCCACGTGCGGCAGGGGCAAGGTGCTTAAAAAAGTATGGGCGAGGTGCAAGCCACGGATGATGCTCGAGTTCACGGTTTATTCTAGCTGGATTTGTCGCAGCCCGTCTTTTATGGGTAGAATCTTGCTGTTCATTAAAGTAGGGGACTTAGGGGTTTTCGCCATTCTTTCTTTTGGAGGTCGTTTGTGAATGTGATTTTCTTATCCCCGCATTTTCCACCCAACTTTAGGCATTTTGTGCGTGGTCTACGTGAGGCGGGCGCAACCGTGCTGGGCTTGGGCGATGAGCCTTTTGATAACCTTCATTCGGATTTACGCGGCAAATTTCATGAGTATTACCGTGTGTCCGACATGGATAATTACGATGCCTTGGTGCGCGGCATGGGGCATCTGACTTTCAAGTGGGGCAAAATAGACCACCTCGACAGCCTCAACGAACACTGGCTCGAGACCGAAGCAGCTATTCGCACCGATTTTAATATTGCTGGCATTCAACTCGATTGGATTGGCAACATCAAACGCAAATCACAAATGAAACAGCGTTTCAGAGAAGCGGGCGTAGCCGTGGCTCGAGGCGAAGTTTGCACCACTCCCGAAGCCGCCAAAGCCTTTATCCAAACCGTGGGCTATCCGATTGTTGCTAAGCCAGATATTGGAGTTGGCGCAGCCAAAACCTATAAAATTAACGATGACTTTGAACTTGAGTTTTATCTGCGCGATAAACTGCCCGTAGATTATATTCTCGAGGAATTTATCAAAGGCGATATTGTCACCTTTGATGGTCTGACCGACAAAAACGGCGAGGTCTTATTTCTTGCCAGCCATCGTTACTCGAGGGGCGTGATGGAAACCGTCAACGAAGATGGCGATATTTATTATCATTCCGAGCGAATCATCCCGCCAAGTTTAATGCAAGCCGGTATGGCATCCCTAAAAGCCTTTGATGTCCGCGCACGATTTTTTCACCTCGAGTTTTTTGAGATAGACGGCGCAATCACTGCCCTCGAAGCCAATATCCGCCCGCCGGGTGGTTTGACTGTCGATATGTTTAATTATGCCAACGACATGGATGTCTACCAAGAATGGGCAAACTTGATTGTTAAAGGCGAATTTAAGGCAAAAGCTGACCGCCCATATCACACCGTTTATGTGGGGCGCAAAGACCACTTGCACTATCAACTCGAGCATGGCGCAGTTCTCGAGCAGTACAAACATCTGGTCTGTCATCACGAACGAATCATGAGCATTTTTAGCCGAGCGATTGGCAATTATGGTTATATTTTGCGCTGCCCAGACCTCGAGCCACTTTTGGCGGCGGCTGAAGCGATGATTGCCAAGCGGTAAAAGCAGCCATGAGAAAACCTAAGGCTTGAGACTCAAAGCTCAAAAGCCCAAATCCCATCACCACTTACGAGGTTTTTTATGAAAATTGAACATCACCAATGGTTTTCAAACCACCTTGGACACGATATGCACTTTAAGGTTTATGGGCATTTCGGGCAACCCATTTTGGTTTTTCCGGCTCAAGAAGGGCGTTATCACGATTATGAAGCCTTTAAGATGATTGAAGCCTGTTCAGCCTTGATTAAGGCTGGGCGAGTCAAATTTATCTGTATTGACAGCGTGGATTGGCAAACATGGACCAATAAAGGGGTTCATCCTGCCGAGCGGGCGCGGCGGCATGGCGATTACGAAAAATATGTGATTAACGAAGTCGTGCCATGGATACAAAACAACACCGGTTTAGCCACCACTTGGGCGACTGGTTGCAGCATGGGGGCATTGCACGCCACTAATTTTTTCCTCAAACGCCCCGATGTTTTTGATGGTTTGATAGCCTTGTCTGGTTTGTACAGTATGCAGAGTTTTATTGGTGATTACGGCGATGACAACACCTTTTATAACAGCCCATTGCAGTATTTACCAAATTTATCTGACCCGTGGCATCTCGAGCATTATCGCCGTGCCAAAATTGTTTTTGCAGTCGGGCAGGGCAACTGGGAAGTCGAAGCGATTGCCGATACCCAAGGAATGCAGCAACTACTGGCTTCCAAGGGTGTACCCGCATGGTTTGATTATTGGGGCTATGATGTGCCGCACGACTGGACTTCGTGGCGCAAAATGATGCCGTATTTTCTCGAGAAAATTTTATAAAGGGCGAGGCAATCTGCCCTAGGAGATTACTCGGCAATCACTTCAATTTCGACCAAACAAGACTTGGGTAATTCACGCACTGCAACTGTGGTGCGGGCTGGATATGGCGCAGCAAATTTTGTGGCATAGACGGCATTCATGGCAGCAAAATTTGCCATGTCCGACAAGTAGACATTGCACTTAAAAACATCATCTAGGGTCTTGCCAGTTGCCTCAAGAACAGCTTTGATGTTCTTAAAAACTTGCTCGGCTTGTTCGGTCACACCACCAGCCACCAGTTCGCCCGTGGCTGGGTCTATTGGGGTCTGACCTGAGCAGTAAATCAAACCGCTTTTGGTGCGAACACCTTGAGAATAAGGTCCAATGGCGGCGGGTGCGTTGGCAGAAGCAAAAGTATCTCTGGGCATGGGTAAATCCTCCAATAGAGAGTCTATCAGTTTAAGGTTCTCGATTGACCGGGGGTCAGCAGTTGTCTGGCACGTTCGATATAGCCTTCTAAGGTGATTGCCCATTCATCGGCTGGCTCGAGGTGCGGCAGGGCTAAACTGGCATGGTGCAGAATTCTTTCGGGGCTGCGCCAACCGAGTTGCACCAGTGTATCGGCGGTCATTTGGTTGGCAATCACCCAATCGCGGCTGGCTTCTGGGGCGTTCTCGAGGGCGCGGGCATAGTGGTCTAAGGCTTCGTCGAGGCGATAATACTCGTAAGCAAGGTTTGCCAACAATAAACTGGCTGGAATAACTGCGCCCATCTCGAGCGCGATTTTGGCGGCGCTTTCGGCTTGGTCAAAATTGCCAAGGCGGTACTCGAGTTCAGCAAGGTCGGCATGGATTTCGGCTTTGTGCGGGTAACTGACCTCGCTTAAAGCCCGTTGTAAACTCTGGCGTGAATCCTCGGACAAATTAGCATCCATTTGGGCTAAACCCAGTTCGTGTAGCGCAAAACCTCGGTCTGGCTCTTGGGCAAGTATCACGGCTCGTTCAAAGGCTGGAATGGCTTGTGTCCAATCCTCGAGTGCGGCAAGACTTTGGGCTAAAACCAAGGTGACTGGAAAACTGGCTTCGCCGATACTGGTTTCAAGCGCCACTGCCAACTCGGAGCGCTGTTTTGCCAGCCGTGGATTCTCGAGCATCAGGTGCGCTCGGGCTTCGAGGTGCAATCGGGCGGCGGCATCCAAAGGAAATTCCATACCAAACAGCGCTGCTTGGCTTTCCTCGAGTGCCAAAAGGGCTTCGTGCGGTTCTTCGAGGTCTAAAAGCATGGCGGCTTTGTCTTGCAATAAACTGGCTTTGTCTGCCCCAGTTGCCCCCAACGAGGCTTGCTGATACGCCAAGCTGGCATCGCGCCACCGCCCCAATTCCTCGAGCGCCCCACCGCGCCACGACCACGCCCGCCACTGCAAATAGCTGGGTAAATCGTTCAGTGCTTCCAGAACCGCCAAACCAAGTTCGGCTTCGCCAAGCGAGACCAAGGCACTGCCAGCATAAAACCGCGCCGTCTGGCTACCATTCGAGCCAAGCCGTGCCAATTCGATGGCTTTAAGTCGCGCTGGTTCGTCGGGCTGGATAAAATCTTCTAAACCAAACGCTAAGCTGTTGGCTTTCAGTGCCAAGTACAGTGCATCCGACTGTAATTCTGGTTCTATTTGCTCGAGACAACGGCTTAATCCTTCTGCGCCACCAACCCCAAAGAGCGTATAAACTGCCGCCAACTCGAGCGCCAATACTGACTCCTCGCGTCGGTCACGCGAACGCTGCAAGGCACGTTCCAAGACCGAAAAAGCCAATTCAAAATCGTTGTTTTCTAAAGCGCTTTGGACTTGGGTCATGCGAGCCAGAGAATACCAAAAAGCAGGGGTTAAAAGGGAAAAAGGTTAAAAGTAAAATTCTGTCTTCACCTTTTACCCTTTTTACCCTTTCACCTTTTTACCCTTTCTACCCTTTCACCTTTTTACCCTCAATACTTATACGTGATGGTGTACGAACCTTCAAATTTTTGATTTGGCACAAGGGTGGTGCTGGCATTTAAGCCTTCGCTTTCGCGGCGCAGGTTGGGTAGGCTAACCGCATCAAGGTTGTAATTGCCGCTTGTGCCTAGATTCTCGCGTAAGCGAATCATGACTGGGCGGTTTTTGGTGTTGGTCAGGCTAAAAACGACCTTGAATTTAGCAAAAGTATTGGTACGGCTAATCACTTCGGTGGTGCGTAAAAGCCGCAAATCGAAATCTGAGCCGAGGTATAAATTGGCGCGTTCGGCTTTTGGGGTGTCCGAAACTCGAGCCTGACCAACCACGCGGTTGTCCTCGCGCACCGTCACCACACCGGCGGGTAAATCGGTTTCGCTCTGGACTCGATACAAGCGCTGCATGGCTAAAACTTGGCGCGGCGCATCGGTAAAAGAACCCGTGTAATCTAAAATTCGCTCGAGCTTGGTGGATTTATTCAAGAAAGGCACACTGGTGGTTGTGCCACTGCCCAAAGTGAGGGCTTTGGGATACTTGAAAATTTGCAAACCAGCACTTTCGCCAATTGCCTCGACACTATTGACCGAATCGGCTCGAGCCACATTGAGGTTTTGGGCTTGATTCGATTGAAAATTCTGGTTTTGTTGCCCAGACTCGAGGTTAATCTGTCCAGCCACCAAGGTGATTTCTGGCACGTTATAAGGTGTTGCGCCAGCATTTCGTAAGTCTGCCCAAGCAGTTAAACGCCCAGTATCGCCCACAACATTGAGGGTGTAACGTGGCGACCAAGTAAGCGCTCTGGTGAGGTAGCTTAGGTTTGATTTGCCACCCGCCCCAGCAAATTGCCACTGGTAGGTCGGTTCAAAACGCACCCCCTCGAGACTTGGGAAAATCACTTGACTGGCATCCAATTGGCGGTACTGCCCAGCAATTTCAAACAAACCAAGGTCAGCCCGAATCACAATGGCTTTAACAATGCGGTTGTCCTCGATTCTGACCATCACTTCTTTGCCCTCAAAAAATTTAAGGAGATTGCTGATGCCCGGCAGTAAAGTCAAAGACTGCACTTCGGAATACTCGAGTTCAAGGCTACCGGGAATCAAAAACTGCGCGAGGTCGGGGGTCGGAGTCCACTCGAATTTGTTGCCAGTTAAGGTAACAGGACTGCGAACCTCGGCAAAGTTATAAGAAACCGTTAATTCTTGGGCGGCGGCACTCGAGAGTCCAAAAGCAAGCAAGGTCGCAAAAGTCTTTTTCATGGTGTAAAGCCTAAAACGCGGCTTGATGAGGAGCAAGCCAAATGTTTAAGCCAAACTTAACCTATCCGCGCATAGTACGAACTTGCTTAAACCCGTGCATAGTACGAACTTGCTTAAACCCGCGCATAGTACGAACTTGCTTAAACCCGTGCATAGTACGAACTTGTCAAACGCCACATCACAATCATTAAGCCAGCAAATGGCAAGAGCAGCCACTCGAGTCCAGTGCTGCTGCCAGCCCCGAGCAACAAAAAATTGAAAACCGTGTGCAACAAAGCAGCCAACAACCAACCACGGCGCAGCAAAAAACGCCCTGTGCTAAAACGTCGTAAGCTCATGGCATAGCCCCAAGCCCCAGCAAATAAAATATGCCCAAGGGTCGAAATCGGACCACGAATCAGAATCAGGCTTGCGCCATGCTCGAGTAAATAAAAAGCATTCTCGAGGGTCGCAAAACCCAGTGCGGCAGCCGTGGCATAAATTAAGCCATCTATGGGTTCGTCGAATTCGCGGCGTTTGGCAACCGACAACGCCGCCAGCAATTTACAACCTTCTTCGATGATGCCGACACAAAAAAACATTGCGGTGCTGCCCAAGGTACTCGAGATACCCAATTCTAAAAGCGCCGCCGGAATGACCATCGCCATACCCCAAGCAAAGGTTCGTAAGACCAGCCAAGTTGGTTCGGGATTGCGGTCGCGGCGGGCAAAAAACCAAAACCAGAACAGCGCAGGAGCAAGTGCCAAGGCAAAAAGGGCTGCAAAATTCATTGGCTCGCCTCGGGTCTCACGGCTTGAGTCTATAATAACTCGAGGTCAAAAGCGGCTTCTATTGTGCCAACTTCAAAACCAGCATGATTTTTGAGGATTGGACTCCGTAGAGACTCGAGTGCATCTGGGTCGGACAACAGCTTTAACTGCTCGAGAATTGAAATGATGGCGATGTCTCGAGCGCGTTCTGAGCCATCCTCGATTTTCAGGGCAATTCCAAGATGACCGTGACTCGAGTTGCGAACCGCTACCCCAACATATGCCTCTGCGCCAATTTTTGAAATTAAGTTGGCTTGGGTCTGCATCAAAACTGTGTCTGAGCGGTTTGTACCCGCAATTAAATGCGGCTGGTTTCGCATCGTGCTAAATGCCAATTCGAGACCATCAGCGTACTCGGTGTTTGGCGCAGCCAGTTTGGACATCGCCAGCGCCGCCTGTTCGAGCGGCACACGAAAGCACGGCACACTGCATCCATCTGTACCAAGCCCGATGTCGGGGGTCTCAAAGCAAGTTCTAATGACGCTAAGAATTTCTTGTTGCAATGGATGTTCGGGCAAATAATAGCCTTCTATCGGTAAGCCTTTGACCAAGCACGCCGCCAGCATGGCAGCGTGCTTACCACTGCAATTATTTTGCAGCACACTTGGTTTTAAGCCAATCACCCGCATTTCTTTACGGGCTTCGGGGTCAAATGGCGCGTGAATCCCACATTTGAGCCAAGCCGAATCCACGCCACCTCGAGCCAGCAATTCCAGCACTGTTTCAACATGAATCGAGTCGCCAGCGTGAGAAGCCATGGCGATGGCTAAATGCCGCTCCTCGAGACCGAGTTGTTGCAAATATGGAATGAGTGGCTGAACCTGAAATGCCTTGGCGCTCGAACGCAAAAAACTCGAGAAACGCGGATTACCAACTTGGGCAAGTAAACGCCCTTGGGAAGAAACCACCGCCGCATGAACTTTGTGCCGAGACTCGAGCAAACCACCGCGCAAAACATGAACATAAGACATAAAGCCAGTTTACGTGATATGGGTCAGGACTTGATTGACATAAATATGTCAATCTGCTAAACTTTTTACATGAGAACAACCGTCCGCCTCAACGATCAACTATTGCGCGACGCGAAACAATTTGCCTTGCAGCACAATCAGACACTGACAGATTTAATTGAAAAATCCTTGCGCCAAATGATTCAAGCCAAGCCGATTAAACCCATAGAACTACCAACATGGGATTTAGGTCAACCACTTGTCAATCTTGATTTTTCCGATACCTCGGCAATCTTGGATTTTCTTGACGAAGGCATAGATGTTCATTCTCGACGTTAATATCCTGATTTATGCGTTTGCAAGCTCGAGTCCAAACCATCTGATGTACCGAAATTGGTTACAATCAGCTTTGGTCAATTCTGAAGTTCGAGCGCCAAGTGTGGTCATAAGCGGCTTTTTACGAATTGTTAGCAATAAAAAACTTTATCCAAAAGCAGATTTTGCTATGGCTTTGGCATTTTTGGATGGACTTGAATCTCAAACAAATTTTGCTGTTCTACATAGCTCAGAGCAACAATGGCGGATTTTTAAGAATCTGTGTCAAACGATGCAACCCACAGGTAATGATGTCTCAGATATTTTTATCGCCGCTTTTGCTTTTGAGTACAATGCAACACTGGTCAGTGCCGATAAAGGATTTGCACGATTTGCTCACCTAAAATGGTTAGAGCCAACTTTATAGACTCCCTTTGGTGCTTGGCATATCGTTGTGGGTGACTCGAGTGGCGGCGTAGACAGCTTTTGCCAAGGCTTTGACAATCGCCTCAATCACATGATGGGCTTCGCGCCCAGCCAAAACCCGCACGTGCAAGGTGACAGCTGCATGATTACAAAAACCACGTAAAAATTCGCGCAGATGGAAAATGTTAAAACCGTTGGCATCGCCAATCACGTTTAATTCCTCGGGGCGAAACTCGAGGTGCGCCCGACCAGAAAAATCTAGCACCACCTGAGCCAGTGTTTCGTCCATTGGCACAAAAGCACTGCCGTAGCGCTCGAGACCCGTTTTATCGCTCAGGGCTTGGGCTAATGCCATACCCAGCACAATGCCGCAGTCTTCGATTAAATGGTGCGAGTCCACGGCTAAATCGCCAGTCGCTGCCACGATCAAACCGACTCGAGCATGGCGCTTAAAAGCATCGAGCATATGGTCTAAAAAACCATGCCCAGTGCTGATGTTGCCCTCGAGTGGCGCATCGAGGTCTAAGCCGATACTAATTTGGGTCTCGAGCGTGTTGCGGCTGACTTGGGCTTGTCTCATGGGTTTATTGTAACTCGAGATTTGACTGGTTTGGCGTATTTGATAAGCGTCTTTTGTAGCGATGAACGTATGGCAGGCACGGAACTCAAGCAGCTTAAAAAAGAGAACGCAAAGGGCAACAGAAAACGTGCAGCAACTTGCTGACTCGACTAGGCAGACAAGCGGACAACAAATAACAAGCAGTGCTAAAATACAGCATGACATTGGCTTTGGAACAAGAAAAGTTAATAATTTCACCGCTCGAGCTTGCCCCTCGGCGGTTTTCTTTTGCCGAATTTGAACAGATGAGCGAATCAGGATTATTTGCTGATGAACACGTTGAATTATTAAATGGGGAGATTTTTGTGAAAGGAATGCAAAGACCAAAACACGCTCGAGCCATTCGTCATTTGAACAAGGTCTTTGCTGAGTTATTTACAGGTAAAGCAGTTATTTCACCGCAACTGTCCCTGATTCTGCTCTCGCCACCACCCGATTTTGTCGAACCAGACATGGCACTTTTGCAACTTCCAGAAACACTTTATGACGACCGTAATCCTACCTCAACAGATGCCCTGCTGGTCATTGAAGTTTCAGACACCACTTTAGAGCGAGACCAAAATGCCAAGCTAAGGGCATATGCCCGAAATAACATTCCTGAATACTGGATTCTGAATTTGCACAACAATCAACTCGAGGTTAATCGTAACCCAGACGGCGAAGACTACCTCAAGACGCATAAGTATAAAGCTGGACAGGTTATTACACCGCTCGAGTTTACAGACTTCCTGCTCGAATGGTGGGTGTAAAGCATGATGACTAACACCTACCAAGCGTTACTCGAGGACTTAAAAACGCGAGTACAACAAGCCAGAACAAAGGCAGCCCTTGCCGTCAATAAAGAACTAATTGTGTTGTACTGGGAAATCGGTGGGCGCATTCTCGAGGCACAAAAAGCCAAAGGCTGGGGCGCAAAAGTCGTGCAACAATTAGCACAGGATTTGAAAGCAGCCTTTCCAGAGATGAAAGGTTTCTCGAGAACCAATTTGTTGTACATGAGGGCATTTGCATCGGCTTACCCGAATTTTGAATTTGTCCAGCAACTTGCTGGACAATTACCGTGGTTTCATAATTGCGTGATTTTAGACAAATGCAAAACCCTTGAATTACGACAAACATACATTGCAGCCGCTTTTGAAAACGGATGGAGCAGACCTATTCTCGAGCATCAAATAGAAACAGCTTGGCATAACCGCACAGGACAAGCCATTACAAATTTTTCAAAAACACTACCAGAACCACTTTCTGACCTTGCCCAGAATTTACTGAAAGACCCATACAATTTTGATTTTCTGGGATTGCACGACCAAGCCTTAGAGCGCGACATTGAACATGGTTTACTCGAGCATCTTAAAAAATTCTTACTCGAATTGGGCGCAGGATTTGCCTTTGTCGGCAATCAATACCATCTTGAAGTTGGTGGACAAGATTTTTACATAGACCTGCTTTTTTATCACATCAAACTGCATTGTTATGTGGTGATTGAACTCAAAGCTCGAGAATTCACCCCCGAAGATGCGGGCAAACTTGGATTTTACCTATCGGCAGTGGATGGCGAATTACGAACCGAAGGCGACAATCCAAGCATTGGCTTATTGCTCTGCAAAACCAAAAATAAACTGGTGGCAGAATACGCCCTGAAAAACATGAACTTGCCACTTGGCGTGTCCGAATACCAACTGATTGAAAATCTACCTAAAGAATTAAAGACATCTTTACCCAGCATAGAAGAACTTGAAGCTCGACTAGGCAGACAAGAGGACATGGCATAATAAGCGGTGTTACACTAACCAAATGACGGTTTTTCTCGAATAGAGATTTTGTACCAGCGATTTTGGATTAGCCGAAGCGCTTGGGCTACAAGCTGAAACTCGAGACAAAGTTAAATTCGCATTGATATAATAAGGATATATGAGCTTACAAGCAGAAATTGAAATAGTCAGAGCTACTATCCGAACAGACAGCTATCCAATGTCTATTGGTGAATGGATGAATCTTTATGAAAGTGACGAAATAGACATTCATCCCGAATTCCAACGGTTTTTTAGATGGGATGAAAATCAGAAGTCGAGATTTATTGAGTCTTTACTACTTGGTATACCTATTCCACCGATTTTTGTCTCACAGAGAAAAGACGGGGTTTGGGATGTTGTAGACGGCTTACAGAGGCTATCAACTTTGTTTGAATTCTTTGGAATACTGAAAGATGAAAAAAAGGAAAACCTTCCTGCTTTATCTTTAGAAAAAACTGATTATTTGCCTTCATTACAAGGTAAGTATTGGCAACACGAAGATGAAGCGCAATCTTTTTCCAACACACAACGACTTATTATCAAACGTTCAAAAATAGACGCTAGTATTATCCTATATGAAAGCGACGAAAAAGCTAAATTTGAACTTTTCCAACGTTTGAACACAGGTGGCTCGAAACTCTCTGATCAAGAAATTAGAAATAGTATTCTAGTGATGCTTAATCCTGATATTTACAAATGGATAAAAGATCTCTCTAATAATGAAAATTTTCAGCAGTGTATTGCGATCACCGAAAAATCAGAGATAGAGTCCTATGATTTAGATTTAATTACTCGCTTTATTCTACTCAGGAATATTGATATTGAAAAACTAAGAGGTCTTGGCGATGTTAATTATTTTCTGAATAAAGAGATGATTGAAGTTGTGAAAAGTAGCTCTATTGACATTGCGAAGGAATTTGTGATTTTTCAGGAGGTCTTTAGAACGCTAAATGAGGTTTTAGCTGATAATTCATTCCGCAAATTCAATGTTGCAAAAAGTAAATTTGGAGGTGGGTTTTTAATTTCCGCATTTGAAGTTATTGCTCTTGGGCTTGGGTTTAATTCTGAAAATATATCAACTAAAAAACCAAATATAGAATCCATAGTAAAAGAATTATGGTCGAATGAAGACTTTCTAAGATACTCGGGTTCTGGAATCAGGGCTTCATCACGGCTACCGAACAATATTCCGCTCGGAAGAAGAATTTTCTCGTCATGAAAATAAGAACACTTGAGCAATTAACACTGACTTTAGATGAAGATTTGGTGTGGCGTAAAAAAGAAATCTCTCTTCTCAAATCTTTTGTTACTAAGAAGTTCAATAATTCTCAAGAAGATGCACACACTAGGAGTTTAGTGGTTATTACCTACGCGCATTGGGAAGGTTTTATCAAAAATTCTTCTCAAGCATATCTAAATTACGTTTCAATGCGAAAGTTGCCTTACGCACACTTATCAATAAATATGTTGTCGATAGCGATCAGGAAAATTCTTGGGCGTGCATTTCAAAGTAAAAAACTGGAAGACCACATAGAATTAGTTGATTTTTTTGATTCTAAAATGCAAGAGAAGTTTTCAGATAACGTTGAAAACTCTATAAATACCAAATCAAATTTATCTTCAGACGTTTTTTTTGAAATTCTTTTGTCGGTAGGTATTGACAAAAGTAAATTTGAAGGAAAAAAAAATTTAATTGATGAAAAACTACTAAAAAGTCGGAATAGCATCGCACATGGTAGTGAATTATTAATATCGCAAGAAGATGCCATTTCTACCAGTGAGACGATAATCCAAATGCTGGATTTATTTAAAACTGAAATTCTAGATGCTGCTCAATTCAAGTTATATATGAATTCTAAGGCTAGAGAATGAATAACATTTCTTCCCTTCTAGAGTCGCGCATTTTGGTTTTAGATGGCGCAATGGGAACAATGATTCAGCAGCATAATCTGCATGAAAAAGATTTTCGTCACTCGAGTTTTACGTCGGTGCAAAGTTTATTTGGCGATAATGACCTTCTGTCCATTTCGCGCCCTGATATTATTCAGGGTATTCACGAAGCGTATCTCGAGGCTGGTGCGGATATTATCAGCACCAATACCTTTAACGCCACGGCTATTAGCCAACTCGATTATGAAATGCAAAGCCATGTGCGAGAAATCAATCTTGCGGCAGCACAGGTAGCTCGAGCAGCAGTAGACAAATTCCAGAGTCTCGAGAAACCGCGTTTTGTGGCTGGGGCGCTTGGTCCAACGTCTCGCACCGCAAGTATTAGTCCTAAAGTTGAAGATGCAGCTTTTCGCAATGTCACCTTTGATGAACTGGTCGAGACCTACACCGAACAAGCCACAGCACTCTTGGATGGTGGTGTGGATTTACTGCTGCTCGAGACGATTTTTGATACCTTAAACGCCAAAGCTGCCCTGTTTGCCCTCGAGAATCTGTTTGAGGCAAGGGGGCAACGAACCCCGTTAATCATTTCTGGCACGATTACTGACCAGTCCGGACGAACCCTTTCTGGGCAAACCGCCGAGGCATTCTATATTTCGGTCAAACACGCCAAACCGCTTGCTGTGGGCTTAAATTGTGCTTTGGGCGCAGAAATGTTCCGCCCACACCTTCGCGCCCTCTCGAGCATCGCTGGCGAGTTTATCAGTTGCTACCCAAATGCTGGTCTGCCCAATGCCTTTGGCGAGTACGACGACACCCCCGAGTACATGGCGCAAGTGCTGGGTAACTTTGCCAAGGAAGGGCTGCTGAACCTTGTTGGAGGCTGCTGCGGCAGTACGCCGGCGCACATCAGGGCAATCGCTGATGCGGTGCGTGGAGTCGAGCCGAGAAGGGCGCAAGGGGCTTTGGTAGGTCAGCGACCCAGCCTGTTAGGTGCATCTTTAGGGTCAAGACAGGACAGACATAGGGGTCTGTCCCTACGGGATAATGGCGTTGTTGTAGGGGCGAACCCCCATATTCGCCCTGTAACAGAAAATGATTCACCAATTACTAACCCGATGTTCTCTGGTCTCGAGCCATTGGTTATTACGGCTGACACGAATTTTGTGAACGTTGGTGAACGGAGCAACATCACAGGAAGTCCGAAGTTTTCCAAGGCGATTCTCGAGGGGGATTTTGAGGCGGGTCTGGTGATTGCACGGCAGCAAGTGGCGGCTGGGGCGCAAATTGTTGACATCAACATGGATGAGGGCTTGCTCGATTCCCAAGCCGCGATGGTTAAATTCCTCAGTCTGGTGGCGGGTGAACCAGAAATTGCTCGAGTGCCTTTGATGATTGACTCGAGCAAGTGGGATGTTCTCGAGGCTGGCTTAAAGTGCGTGCAGGGCAAAGCCATTGTCAATTCGCTGAGCCTCAAAGATGGTGAAACCGAGTTCAAGCGCAGAGCCGAGTTGGTGCGGCGGTATGGTGCGGCGGCGGTGGTTATGGCGTTTGATGAGGCTGGTCAAGCTGATGATTTAGAGCGCCGTAAAGAAATTTGCTCGAGGGCGTATAACATTCTGGTCAGTAATGGCTGGGATGCGACCGATATTATTTTTGACCCGAATGTTCTGACGGTGGCTACAGGCATCGAAGCGCATAACGCTTATGCGCTGGATTTTATCCAAGCAACGCGCTGGATTAAAGAAAATCTGCCTGGAGCGCTGGTTTCGGGTGGTATCAGCAATGTTTCTTTTAGTTTTCGCGGCAATAATACGGTGCGCGAAGCCATGCACAGTGTGTTTTTGTACCATGCGATTAAAGCTGGCTTAGACATGGGAATTGTCAATGCGGGAATGCTCGAGGTCTATGAAAATATCATTCCAGAACTGCGTGATTGTGTTGAAGATGTGATTCTCAACCGCCGCGAAGATGCCTCTGAACGGCTGCTCGAGATGGCAAATACGGTTAAAGGCGAGAAGAAATCTGAAACCAAAAAACTCGAGTGGCGTGGTTTTGATGTCGAGAAACGGCTCGAGTTTGCCTTGGTGCAGGGCATTAGCGACTTTATTGAAACCGATGTTGAAGAGGCACGGCACTTGTTTGCCCGTCCGCTCGAGGTCATCGAGCAACCCCTGATGCGCGGCATGAATGTTGTCGGGGATTTATTTGGGGCTGGTAAAATGTTCCTGCCGCAAGTGGTTAAGTCGGCTCGAGTGATGAAAAAAGCTGTGGCGTATTTAACTCCGTTTCTCGAGGCGGATAAACTGGGGAGTGGCTCGAGCAGCGCAGGTAAGGTGCTGATGGCAACCGTCAAAGGCGATGTGCATGACATTGGCAAGAACATTGTTGGTGTGGTGCTGGGTTGTAACGGGTACGAAATTACGGACATGGGTGTGATGGTTTCGGCTGAACGGATTCTCGAGAAAGCCCAAGAAATCGGCGCGGACTTAATAGGTTTATCGGGTTTAATCACGCCAAGTTTAGATGAAATGGTTCATGTGGCACGAGAAATGACGCGGCTTGGAATCACCACACCGCTTTTGATTGGTGGCGCAACCACTTCTAAAGCGCATACGGCTGTGAAAATCGAACCAGTTATACAAAGCCCAGTGGTTCATGTCTTGGATGCTTCTCGGGCTGTGACTGTGGCGCAAAAACTGTTATCCTCAGACCGCGATTCGTACCATGAAACCATCAAAGCTGAGTACGCTGCCCTGCGAATTGCTCGAGCCGAGCGCACGATTAAATTCTTGACGCTCGAGGAAGCCCAAAGCCGCAAACCAATGCTCGAGTTTGCGCCTGTCAAACCTGCGTGGCTTGGCACAAAAACCCTCGAGTACAGCATCTCGAGCCTGCGTGATTTGATTGACTGGACACCATTTTTTATCGCTTGGGAATTAAAAGGGCGTTATCCATACATTTTTGACGATGCTGCCGTTGGCATAGAAGCCAAAAAACTATTTGCAGATGCCCAGAAAATGCTGGATGTTCTCGAGACCAAACTCGAGGCAAAAGCGGTGATTGGTTTTTGGCAAGCCAATGCTGTCAACGACGACATTCATCTGACCATTCCAACTGTAGGGGCGACCCTCGTGGTCGCCCAGCCAAAGCCCTATGCCTTTGCATCGGGCGAGTTCAGGGCGGGTATAAGACCCGCCCCTACGATTTTGCACACCATTCGTCAGCAGCGTGATCAGCGCGAGGCGAATACCGCCTTATCGGATTTTATCGCACCACTCGAGTCTGGACTAACAGATTATATCGGGGCGTTTGCTTGTACCATCCATGGTGCAGAGCAGATTGCTCGAGATTTTGAACTCGAGTTGGACGACTACAATTCAATTCTTTGTAAAGCCCTAGCAGACCGTCTTGCCGAAAGTTTAGCCGAGAAACTTCATGCCGATGTGCGCCGCGAGCATTGGGGTTACGCAAGGGACGAGAACTTGACAACTCAGGATTTAATCAAAGAGCGCTATGCGGGAATTCGTCCAGCACCGGGCTACCCAGCCCAGCCAGACCACACCGAAAAAGCCACGATTTTTGCACTTCTTGAAGCAGAGCGGATTGGTCTCGAGCTAACCGAAAGCTATGCCATGACTCCAGCCTCGAGTGTTTCGGGCTTGTACTTAGCACACCCAGACTCGAGGTACTTTGCGGTTGGGCGGGTGGCAAAAGACCAAGTGCAGGATTATGCGCTGCGTAAAGGCATCAGTCTCGAGGTGGCAGAGCGTTGGTTAGCCCCGATTTTAGGCTACGAGCCAATTTCATCTTAAATCGGGAACTCGAGACACAGGTTTGACGTACGATAGACCATGCAAAGATTTTTTCTTGGATTTCTGGTCTTTGGGCTACTCGGTTTAGCCTTGGCGCAAAGCAACGAAGTGACTTGGTTAAACCAAAATGTTATTCCGATAAAAACCGTTCTGGCACAAAGTGGTTTGACCGACCTCGAGCCAGTTTCGGCTTTGTTGGGCGAGGCTCGGATGGTTGGGCTGGGCGAAGCGACCCACGGCACAAAAGAATTTTTCCAAGCCAAGCACCGCTTACTCGAGTTTCTGGTCACAAAACACGATTTTCAAGTTTTTGCAATCGAAGCCAATTGGGCAAGCAGTTTTGCCTTAAACCAATATGTGCTTGGTGGGGCTGGCAATGGCAAGGCACTTTTGCAGCAGTATGCCAAAATCATGTGGGCTTGGCGTACCCAAGAAGTGCTGGATTTAATCGAATGGATGCGACTTTATAACCAAACTGCAACTCACAAAATTACTTTTACGGGTTTTGATATGCAAGAACCAGTGCCAGCCGTAGATTGGTTGGTGGCTTGGCTCGAGCAAAACGCCCCAGACCAAGCCACTCGAAGCGACGATTTATTAGCTTGTATTCGCTTTTCTTTAGGCAATATTTTAAGTGTGGCTCGTTATACCGCCAATGGCGAAAATGGGGTGCAGCGTTGTGCGGCACAAATAGACACGGTGCGGCGAATTATTCAAAATCGGCGCACTACTTTTGAGGGCGGCGAGTACCAAACCGCTTTACAGATGGTGCGGGTTCTCGAGCAAGCCAATAGCTATTACAAAGCCCGTTTTGTCAGTCAGGATTTACTGACCGCCGTCACCATCCGCGATACTTTTATGGCAGAAAATGCAGCTTGGCTCGAGAAAACCAGTGGGCAAAAAATCGTGCTTTGGGCGCACAATGGTCATGTCACTTTTAACCCCAAGATGCACTTTGGCTGGAAACCAATGGGGGCGCATTTGCGCGAAAAATACAAAGATGCTTATCGTGTTTGGGGCTTTGCTTTTTTTGAAGGAAGTTTTTATGCCCAGTTGCTTGACTCGAGCGACCCAGCCCGCACGATCGTTGCCGCGATGCTTGGTTTAGCTGCTAACCCAAGTGTGCAACGTGTACCAAATCCGGGGGTCGGCAGTTTTGAGGTTTTGTTTCGCGCCACAGGGCAGCCAATTTTTATGCTCGATTTGCGTCGCTCGAGCCAAACCGAGGCTGCTTGGTTACGCCAGCCACGGCGCTTACAGATTATCGGGCAGAATTTGCCACCGTTTCGTGAACCTGAACCCGATTGGTACAGTTACGAGGCTGTGCTGCCCAACGACTTTGACGCAATTATTTATATTGATAAAACATCGCCAAGTACACCGATATAAAAAAGTCCCCGCCACTTTTGGCGGGGAGGCTCGAGTCTGTTTTAGCGCTTAAAGAGGAAATCAAGCGGCGAGAGGCTTGGAGTTGTTAAAGCCACCGAGTTCAGGGTGACACTGCAAGATTTATTCAGTGGGGTCAGGTTGGCATCTGGGTTTGGGGCTGTTCCGGCTGCGCCACCGTTGATGGTCGCACCATTGGTGGCTGGGTTTCTGGGGAAATCGCAGACATACACTGCATTGCGGGCATCAAAGACTTGAAAGCGAAACGAGCCACTTTGTAGGGCATAAGCAAAGACGGGTTTTGAAGTGCCGTTTTGGACTCCTGTACCCGTTGGGTCGCCATCGGAGTCGAGCTTGGTAAAGTTGAGCGCCCATGGTGCGAGTCCATCAATCAGTAAAGTCCATGCCTGATTTGGTTTGGGTGGCAAACTGGCACTAATTTGTGGCACAGGCAAGGCTGGCGGTTGGACAATCGCAGGCGAACTGGGTAAGGCGGGTGGTGCATTCAAAGCTGGAACGGGCGCACCACCTGTTTGGATATTGCTATCAGCAGTAATCGTGGCGCTACAGGATTTATTCAAGTTTTGTCTTGGCTGGTTATTGCCACGCAAGGAAAATTGGGCTTGACCACCACTTAGAACCGCGCCATTACCAACCACGTTGGCAGGGAAAACACAAAAGTATATACCATCGTTGTTGGCAATCTGAAAATTGGGTCGTCCGCCATCGCTATAAGCAAAAGTCGTGAAGGTCACGCCGTTCTGGACACTCGAGCCAGTTGGGTCGCCATCGGAGTCGAGCTTGGTAAAGCTGACCACCCACGGTGCAAGCCCATCAATATTGACCGACCATGTTTGCCCTGGTTTGGGCGGAAAACGGGCAATCAGGCTGCTCGGAATGGCTGGTGGCTGGACAGGTTGGGTTATACCAGCCAATTGGACACTCGAGCCAAAAGCTGCCACGCACGAGGTTTTTAAGTCAGTAAAATCATTGCCATTGCCACTTGCGTTGCGAACCGAACGCCCCGAACGCCCACCAATAAAAGCGTTTCCACTGACTTGCAGACGGTCAAAATCGCAAAAGTACGAACCCGAACGGTCGGCTGCGACCATCTGAAAACGAAACTTTTTATCAGGGGTCTGAAATGCCCATGTTTCGGTGCGGTTGCCGCTTTGGGTAGCAAAACCAGTTGGGTCGCCGTCTTGGTCTACTGTGGTAAAATTAAGCATCCATGGCGCGAGTCCATCCAAAGCCACCGTCCAAGTTTCGTTGGGCTTGGGTGGAAAATTTGGTGCGCCAACGGGGTTGTTAGTGACTGGCTGAACTGGTTGCGGGTTGACGGGCAGGGGTGGCGGTTGAACCACACTGGTTGGGTTGGGATTGACAGGAGCCACGATTGGTGCAGTAAAACCTGTACCAAGTTGGGTTGTCCAAGGTTCGCCAAAACCACGAACATTTTGTTGAATCATCGGTATACCAAGCACCAAGGGTCTGCCCAAGGGCTGGCGGGTGTTGTTGTTGCCAGACACACCTGCACTGTGAACCGCCACCAATTCGCCGCGCAAGTTGTAAATCCCACCGCCAGAGCCACCCGGTCCAGACAAGGCATCGTGTTTCATCAGGTTGCGGTTCTCGAGAAAACCATTGACGCTGCCACTCGAGACCGTGATGGTTTCAGAAGTGCCATTGATGTCTGGGAAACCAAAGTTAAAAATCCGCTCGCCAATTCGTACCGCATTGGAATCGCCCAGTGGTACAGCTGGAAAACGTGTGCCACTTGGCACTGGATTACCGCGCAAATCGGTTGAGACCTGAACAATCGCCAAATCCACATTAGGTAAACGAGCAATCACCCGCCCGATGTAACGTGGCTCTGGTGCTTGGTCTTCATTTTTCATCATCGAGATTCGCAGCACTGGACAAAGCTGATTGTTGTCTTCGTTGATGACGACATGATTGTTGGTCAGGATAATCCCTTCGCGCCCAATAAAACTGCCCGAGCCTTGCCACAAACCTTTGCCAGCCGCATCAAAACAAACAAATTGGACCGAGGCTTTAATGATCGCATCAAAATACTCCGGTGATAAATTCTGAGCCTGAGCGGTTGTCCCCAACACCGCAACTGCACCCAAGACGACTTTCGACAACCATCCCCTCATAGATAACCTCCGTTGTGAATCTTATTGTAAACCCAAAACCTGTTTTTGACCTTGAATAAACCTTCATACTCGAGGACAGTCTAAAAAACGGGTGTTACAGTTGGCGCAACAAAATTTTTAGAGGGCAGGACAGACATATTTTACAGGCAGGACAGACATATTTTACAGGCAGGACAGACACGGGGGTCTGTCCCTACAGGCGAATGACCTGGAAGCCATTCACAGGCGAATGACCTCGAGCCAGTCGCCAATGGCTCGAGCTTCATCAGGCGGGACAATTGCTAGGGCGTTGCTTTGTACCAAACTGCGTAGCACTTGCGAACTCTGGTTAGAGAAAGCCGAGACGCTGTAATGCTCACCAGTCCAAGTCAGGTTGGCTCGCCACAAGCCTTGTTTTGCCCCCGCGCTCTTAAAGGCGCTGCTGGCTTTGGCACGAACCGTTTCGTAGGCTGGCTCGAGAATGCCTAGCTGGATAAAAAGTGCGGCTTTAACCACGACATCAAAAACTACCAGACTCGAGACTGGATTGCCTGGCAAACCAAAGACGGGAATGCCCTGTAAATGCCCCAGAATCGGCGGTCCGCCGGGTTTAACCCGAATTCGCCAAAAGTCAATTGTGCCTTGGGTCTCGAGCAGTTTTCGCACAAAATCGCGTTCTCCCATCGAAACCCCGCCAATCGTTAAGACCAAATGGGCTGCACCAGCCGCCAGAATTGCACTTTTGGTGTTCTCGAGGTCGTCTGGGACTTTGGGCAATAAAATCGGCTCTGCCCCCATTTCGAGCAATTCGGCAGCTAAACCATAACTGTTGGCGTTGTACACTGCGCCTTCTGGTAAAGGCTGACCGGGTTCGATAATCTCGTCACCAGTGCTTAAAATAGCAATTTTTGGGCGCTCGAGAACGGGCAGGGTGGCATAACCCATGGCAGCTGCCAATGCCAGACTCGAGCCGTTGAGGCGTGTACCTTTGGGCAAGTATATTGTGCCAGTCTCGAGGTCTTGCCCCTTCAATCTAATTTCTGGTACGGCTGGTTGGTGCAGCAGCACAAAATCACCGTCTCGGGTGGTGTGTTCGACCATCGCAATACCCGTCGCGCCCAATGGGACAGCCCCACCTGTAAAGACCTTGACGGCTTGCCCAGACTCGAGCGACTGCCCAAAGGCTTTTGCCCCCGCCGCAACTTCGCCCACGAGCCGCAAACGCACAGGGGTTTTTGGGGTGGCGCTCAAGGTTTCCTCGAGTTGTACTGCATAGCCATCCAAAGCACTGTCATTGGTGTTGGGATGGTCTACCAAGCTGCTTAAATCGGCTGCCAGCACCCGATTGCTTGCCTCGAGCAGAGGCACATTCTCGAGTTTAAGAGTTGGCAAGGCAGCCACAAGGGCAGCCACTGCTTCGGGGATCGTCAGGTCAGTTCGCATATGGCACAGTCTACTGGGTTTCAGGTGTGCTTCAAGATTTGACCTAAGGCAGTAGCATAAAACTAAGTTGACTAGGGATATGCTTGTGTCTCAAGTTTGCATCCACTCAAGCAACAATTTAGAATGACACTGGCTATGAATCAACTTCTACCCCCAGAACTCGAGCCAAAACGCGCTGCCCGACTCGAATTCAATTTGCTGTTTGGTTTTGCCACCCTTGGGCTGTTGTTGTTTGCGGCGCTGCTGGGCTTAATCTGGACTCCACACAGCCCAACTTTTCAGAATTTTGCAGTCCAACTCCAAGCCCCTAGCTTAACTTATCCACTTGGCACAGATAACTTTGGGCGCGATACCTTATCCAGACTGCTGCGTGGCTCGAGTACCAGTGTGCTGGTTGGCTTAATCAGCGTTGGCATTGGCTCGAGCCTCGGCTTGTTGCTGGGTATGATTTCTGGTTGGCTTGGTGGGCTTGTGGACGACCTCATCATGCGGGTTTTGGATGCGCTCTCGGCATTCCCGACAATTTTACTGGCGCTTTTAATTGCGGTTATTTTGCGCCCGAACATTTGGAGTGCAATGCTGGCGGTTGGCATCTCGAGCATTCCGACGTTTGCTCGTTTAACACGGGCTGGGGTCATCGCCACCAAAAACCTAGATTTTATTGATGGCGCAAGGGCATTGGGCGCTCGAGATATGCGGCTGATGTTTCGGCATATCCTGCCCAATATCGCTTCAGCTTTGATTGTGCAAGCCACTTTTGCTTTTGGGATTGCGATTTTGGCAGAGGCAGCACTGTCCTATTTGGGATTAGGCACACAACCACCCGCCCCAAGTTGGGGTGTGATGCTGCGCGATGCCCAAACTTTTATTTATCAAAGCGCTTGGGCAACAATTTTTCCGGGTGTAACGATTGCGATTACGGTACTGGGCTTAAATTTACTGGGCGATGGTCTGCGCGACCGCCTTGACCCACGGCGCTAAAATGGTGGTTTGGCGGTGAGCAATGCCACCGCTAAAGTTGCCATTGCACTCGTCAGCACAGCAATTGTTGCTTTTGGCAGCCAAGCCACCCGCATGACCTCGAGTTTTTCCATGGTTGCCACACTGCGACCAAATAAAGCTCCTGCATAGGTAAAGCCCAACCATGCAACCATACCAAATAGCACGTGCCAGACAATTGTCTCGAGATTGATTCTGGGGTAGACAAAAAGTTGTGAAGTTCCAATCAACACCACACCAATTGCCAGTGCGCCACTCGAGAATGCACTTTTTATTGTCCAAGTGCCACTTTTTTGCCAATATGCAATCAGGTCAAGCGCCAACAGGATACCAATGGCTATGGTGTGGGCGCGTAGGGTCATGCCAAGGTCAGTACCACCAACCACCAACAAAGCAGCCGTGCGTTGCAGCAGCAAGAACCCACCAACCAGCATGGCTACACCAATCCGCTTGGTGGCATTTTGCACAAATGCACCAATAAAACCAGTCACAGACAAAATTGCAGCAATAAATAACGATTCTGGGCGTTGCCAAAAAAGTTTTTCGGGGTCGCGCATCGCATACTCTAGGGCAGTCACATTTTCCCATTCGGTTGTGCCAAATTGCAATAAAAACATCAGTGCCGAACCACACAGCCAAAGGGTCAGCCATTCATTGAGTGACATATTTTGCAATCCACGCCAGACTCGAGAAACTTGACTCGAGAGTGCCAGGGTCGCGCCACATAAAATCACACCAACAAAGCCCAGCATTAAGGTGATATGCGGTAAGCTCCAAGCGGTGATGTCCAAACCATAAATTTGATGCCAAAGTAAGTCTGAAGGAGCGCTAAACAGCAAAAATAGACTGACCGATGCCAGCAATGCCACCAGCGGTTCGCTTCTGGCTCGAGACCGAAAACCACCTTGTCCAGTCAGCACCAAATAGAGAATGCCAGCACTGGCAAGCAGCGAACAGATTGCAAAGCTCGAGTACATCATGATGTGCGGCATCCACAAAAAATCATTGCCCGTGCCATAACGTCTGTGCCAGGCTTCATCCCAAGTGGTCGAAAAGGTCATCAGTGTACCAGAGGTGAGCACTGCCACAGCCCCAAGGTGACGCAGCAGTGCATTGGGTTTACTTGGTACAGCATTTTTAATCGGTGTGACCAAAAGCCAGTATAAAAAACCAGTGAAGCCTAAAATTAAACCAATTAAAACCGCCACACCCAGCACAAAGGTGAGTCCTGGTGTGGCAGTCCCGCCCCAACGCACGATATTCACCAGAACCAGAAAAGCCCCAATTGAGACCCCGATTCGTTGCGATTTTGTCCAGGTCATGTGGTTTAGTGTACACAGTTTTGAATGGGCTTATACTGTCTTTGGAGTCTTCTGTGTCTTTTTGTACCCAATTAAATTACCAATTTGCTTGTGCTACCAGATAAAGTCTTTCCTTGTTAAACTCTATACTGATGCTCGAGAAATTACGCTTACTGTTGGTCGAACAAAAAATCGTGCTGCGCCTCGAGAACCCAGAACGTGGCGCGAAAGTCACCATCGGTTTGCGGCAATTGCAAATAGCAATGTTTATTTCGCAATGGCTGATTTTTGGGCTGCTGATTTTAATTTTGGCTCGAGATACGCCGCGAGTTGTGGCTGTTTCGGGTTGGTTTTTTGCCATTGCCATACCTTTGCCTATTTTTGTAGCCGTTTTTTCAGAACTGGCTTTTCGAGAAGAACCGAGTTTTACTGCCCTTTTGCGCCTTTGTATCCAGACGGCTGTCTCGAGTTCGATTCCCGCAATGTTAGCCGCGCTGGCTTGGCTCTTTGAAGGCTTGACGCTTGGTGTGGCTGGATTATTTGGCTCAAGCCTGATTGCCTTTGTGGTCTGTTGGGTGCGTCTTGAATTACTGGCTGGGCTTGTGCCACAAATTAAATAGAACCAAACACTGTGCTACAATGAGCCTTCGATGGCAGTCAAACGAGAAATCATCATCACCACAGGGCTTTTAGCGATACTTGGCGGGGCGAGCTTTCTGGGTTTGCGCCCCAACGAAATCCCAGCCGCCCAAAACGCGCTCGAGCGCTTACCAATTCGTGTCGCGGTGGCTGGCGAAATCAATAAGCCCGGTGTGTACCAGTTGCCATGGGGCGCTCGTACTGAGGCTGCGATTGCGGCGGCTGGGGGCATCAGCAAAAATGCCGAAATGAGTTTGGTTAATCCAGCCCAAATCCTGACCGATGGCGACCAAGTGCGAATTCCAAGTAAAGAAGTTTCGAGCAGTCCAACCTCGAACAGCACAACCCCAAATCAAGCCAGCGCATCTGGTGAACGAATCAACCTCAACAGTGCTACGCCAGCCCAAATCGAGAGCTTACCGGGGGTTGGACCAAAAATGGCAGAACGGATTCTCAAAGCCCGTCCCTTCTCGAGTCTTAAAGATTTGGATGCGGTCAAAGGCATTGGACCAAGTATGCTCAAAAAACTCGAGCCTCTGGTCAGATTTTAGTTAAGAAAATTCATCTTGAGAATGTAAAGTGCTTACCGATAGACCCTTGGAGACTTATGAGCGAACCAGCCACCAATCCAGAACAAGAAATTTCGTTGCGCGATGTGTATTTAATCCTGAAACGCAATACAGGCATTATTTTGCTTATCCCTGTTGTTTTTGCCGTTTTGGCAGCCCTCTATGCTTTTTTTATTGCCGACCCAGTTTATAAATCCGAAGCTAACTTAACCATTCAAACCACTGCAATTCAGTCCAGAATCGAAACCAGTATCGAGACCACTTCGGTTGCGGCGTTTACAAGCGATCAAATCGAAACGGTTGCAACCTCGAGACCAATTCTTGATAAGTTAATCGAACAAATTCGCACTTCGGACAATGCCCCAACCAGTTGGCGAGTTGAGCGCTTTGATGCAGGTTCGCTTGATAAAAACCTAAAAGTGAAATTTCCCAAACCAAACGCTCGAGGTACGACCGATGCCTCCTTAGTGACACTCGAAGTCAGTGCGCCAGATGCAAGATTGGCGGCTGAAGTTGCTAATGCTTGGGCGCGGGAAACCAACACAGCCCTCAATTTACTGCCCCAAGAACGGGTCAAAGATTCAATCAATACCCTTCAAGGCGAGGTGACTCGAGCCAGCACTGCCTTGAGTGAAGCCGAGAAAAATTATCAGACCTTTACTGAAGCCAGCAACTTGACCTTAAACCAAGCCGAAGTGGGCAGTGCTACCAATGAACGCGCCAGCTTAGACCCTCTTATTGCACAAGCCCAACAGTCTTTAATTCAAACTCGAGCCGAACTTACCCAACGCAATAAAGACTTAGCTGTGGCTGCCAGTACTGTTGGTGTAACCGCCGATAACACCCAAGCCTTAGGGGTGGTTGCTAATGGTCAAACTTTAGGTCAAGTCAAGCGCACCCTTAACCTCCAAGTTATAGCGGCTCAAAAGCGAATGCTGCTTGCAAACGAAGCCCTGCGCCAATTTAATGCAACCAACGACGCGACACTTTTACGTGGACGAATTGGTCAGAACGAGTCCCGTATGGTTGAAATCAATGCTAAAATACAGTCTTTTGAATCAAGTCTAAAAACCTTGAATGCCCGTTTGCAACAAGCCCGTACCGAAATTAAGCAACAGCCCGAACTGCTGACCCTCGAGCGAGAATTGCTCAGTGACCCCGTGATTGGGGCAGCAATACAGACTCGAGACCCACGCTTAAATGATTTGGTCGGCTTAAAGTTACAAAATCAAGAGGTTAATCCAATTTACCGAGAACTGCTGCAAAGTATTATTGCAGTGCAAGGCGACATTCGTACTTTAACGGCGGAACGCGAGGGGATTCGTCAAGAACAAAAAACCCGCAATGTCCAACTCGAGATAGACCGTCGGCGCTTGGCTGCCTTAAATAAATTGGCTGAGCCAATTGCACTCGAGGCTCGTTCGGCACAGAGCGCTTTTGAAAATGCTCGGGCGCAAGCCAGCCGCCTTGATGGAATCGCGGATTCACAACTTAATGGAATTTCGGTGGAGAACACCAACCCTGAATATCAGCGCCTTCGTACCTTGGTCAATGACTTGAGTTCCAACGAAACACGAATCAATGTGACCCTACAAGGTTATCAAACTCGAGCCAAACAACTTGACGTGCGAATTAATGAATTAAAACGTAGGGTTGCCACTGATAGTGTGACTTCTGCCCGAATTGGACAACAACTCGAGTTAGCACGGGCGCAATTTAAGACCTTGAGCCAAAAAGTGGTGGACTTAAAAATCGAACAAGCCTCGAGTAAATCCTTGGCTCAGGTACTCGTACCCGCTTTTGCCCCAACTCGTCCAGCTTCGGCTCGTTCCACGGTAATTTTACTGGCAATTGTGGCTGGTTTATTGATTGGTCTGATTATTCCGTTTATTCTTGAGGCACTGCGTGACCCAAATGCACCTTTGCGAATCTCGAGGCGTACTATAAGCCCAGCTTTAGCCGCCGAGGACTAAGCGGTGTTTAGCTGTCAAGACCTTGGGGTCATGCCTTACCGCGAGGCATATGCTTTGCAACTCCGGACCCATGCACGGGTGGTGGCTGGCGGTACACCAGAACTCTTGCTGCTCGAGCATCCTCGAGTCATTACCCATGGTCGTAAAGACTTGCAAAATACCAACCTTATTACCCCACTAGAGGTACTGGCGCAACTTGGCATCGAGGTCGTGGCAACCGAGCGCGGTGGAACTGCTACCTATCATGGACTTGGGCAATTGGTGGCTTATCCGATTTTTCCAGTCGGGCGACGTGTCCGAGATTTTTTAAGCCGCCTCGAGCAAGTCCAAATTCGGGTTCTGGCGCAGTATGGGCTAGAAGCTCGTCCCAACCCCGGTTATGCTGGTGTGTATATCGGCAACGATAAAATCGGTAGCATTGGTGTGGCTATTCGCCAAAATGTAGCGATTCATGGTCTGGCACTGAACATCAATACCCACCTAGCCGATTTTGATTTGATTGTACCGTGCGGGCTTACAGACACACGCATGACCAGTTTAGAAAAAATCCTCGGGCACCCAGTGCCAATACTCGAGGTCAAAAAGTATCTACTCGAGGCTTTTATAGCAGAATTTGCGGGCTATAAATGGCTCGAGCAGTTGCGTGGTCTCGAGTTGTAAGTCAGCCGAACTGTCTCGAGTTGTAAAGCAGCCGAACTGTGGTCGTAAAGCAAACAGATTTTCCCGCATAAAATTTGTACAATAACCATATGAATACCCAAGTTCCAGCTTTTATTCTCGAGCTTGCCGAAAAAGCTGCCGTGGCTTCGGGTGCAAAAGCGGTCTATTTATTTGGCAGTTATGCAAGGGGACAAGCCAAGCCAGACAGCGATGTGGATTTGCTGTTGGTCATGGATGACAACGCTAATTTACGCGATTCGAGTATTGCTGCCTATCAAGCGAGTCGTCCTCGAATCATTGGTGTAGATTTTATTGCCATGCACCAAACAGCCTACCAATTGCGTCAGTCCATTATTGCTTTTGAGGTTGCTCGTGAAGGTATTTTATTGCTTCAAAATACTGATGCCATCTCCAAATTTCAAGACCAACAGTCTGTATTTATGACCACTTTTTCGCGGCGCTATCAAGCCGAGGTTGTCCATGGCTGATTCCATCAGTTGGCAAGATTGGTACGAACGAGCAGAGCGTCATTTTCAACGAGCCATGGATGATGTGATTGAATATCCAACTCAAGCCAGTGGCGAATTACATTTCGCCTCGGAATTATACTTAAAAGCAGTCATTTTGTTGACCCAACGTTTACCGGAACGGACTCATGTGCTTGAAAAGATTTTACAAAGTATCGATCCAAATTTGTCAATGACGGCTTTGGAGTTTGCAGCGGCTGATATGCTGACAAAAATTGGTTTTCAAGAACGTTATCCTGGGAGTTTTGACGAAATAAGTCCAGAAGAAGCTCAGATTATGCTCAATGCCGCCAAGGTACTTCGTGCTTATGCTCGAGAAAAACTTGGCTTGGAGAACTTATGATTAAACCTGCCCGTGAATACGATTTCCCTGTGGTCAAAGATGGTGTGCTGCACAAAAATGCTCCTGCTGTGCGTGAACCCAAACCAGACTGGCTAAAAGTCTCTTTACCAAGTGGCATTGGTTACTCGAGCATCAAAGATATTGTTGGTCGGCATGGTCTAGCCACGGTTTGCCAAGAAGCGATGTGTCCCAATATCGCCGAATGCTGGAGTGCTGGCACAGCCACTTTTATGCTGCTTGGCAGTGTTTGTACCCGTGCTTGTCAGTTTTGCGCGGTCAACACAGGCAATCCTCAAGGCAGGCTCGACCAGACCGAACCAGAACACATTGCCGAATCGGTCGAGTTAATGGGCTTAAAGTATGTGGTCTTAACCAGCGTCAACCGCGATGACTTACCCGATGGCGGTGCAGCCCATTTTGCACGCACCATAGAAGCCATTAAAGCTCGAGTTCCCAATGCCAAAGTCGAAGCCCTGACTCCCGATTTTCAAGGTCGTCTCGAGTCGGTCTATACAGTCATAGACAGTGGTATCGAAGTCTATGCTCAGAACCTCGAGACGGTGCGCCGTTTGACCCATCCAGTCCGAGACTCAAGAGCCAGTTACGAACAAACACTGCGAGTTCTCGAGTCGGCTAAAGTCTATAAGCCCAGCTTGTACACCAAAACCAGCTTGATGCTTGGGCTTGGCGAAACAAGGGATGAAATCCGTCAAGCGCTCTCGGACATTCGCAGCGCTAAAGTGGACATTGTGACTTTTGGGCAATATTTACGTCCGACCAAAAACCATTTGCCAGTCGTGCGCTACCTACCGCCAGCCGAATTTGACGAGATTCGGATTGAAGCCCTTGAGTATGGTTTTCTCGAGGTCGTGGCAGGTCCTTTGGTGCGCTCGAGTTATAAAGCCGAACAGGTTTTGCAGGGCTAGAGGTCAAAAGGTCAGAAGGTTAAAAGGTTAAGCAAAGTTCATCTGAGGCTGACCGTGCTTGGCTCGAGTTGCACCCCGTCCACAAACTTGCCATTGGCATCCACTGGGGTGAGGTTGGTCTCGGGGCTGCCCGCTACGCCAAGCGCTGAGGTCACTTGGGCAACTTGCTCGGTTGTACCGATTGCCAGCACTGTAAAACTCGAGGGAATTGGTGCGGTGTTATCCAGCGAGGCGATTCTCACCAGCACGCTTTGCTTGACCACACTTTTTAAGGTTGCTGAAACACGGCGCGGCTCATAGCCAAGGATTTTGACGTTGCTTGGCGCGTCCACCCGCACATCGCTCGAGAAAAAGCCATCGGGGCGATTATTGATGTTGATGCTGGCTTCGAGGTTATTGCCTTGGATTTGCTCGAGTTCGCCGCGAGCGCCTTGGATTTGTAACCGAATGGTTTTGGGTAAGTCACGAATAATGCGGTTGTTGTTTAAGCCACGTACCTCGAGCGGGATTTCAAGTCCACGGGTCGCCGTGCTGCGACGTTCGGCGGTGGCTGCAAACCAAAGTGCCACCGCAATCAGCAGCGCTCCTAATTTAGCCAGCCAATTCTCGAGTAACTGCTCGAGTAACTTAGCTGGCATTGCCAACCTCGGGGTTTTGGGCTTCTTTAAGTTTTTGTCTGGTAAGGCTAAAGCGACCAACTCGTGGGCGAATCGATTTTTGCGCTGTGCTGCTCCGCAAACGTTCGCGCAACTCGAGAACCGTTAGGTCTGGGCTGAGGACACCACCTTCGGCAAGCCGCACCGAGCCGCGTTCCTCGGAGACCACCACAATCAAAGCATCGGTTTGCTCGGATAAACCCAAAGCAGCGCGGTGGCGTGTCCCATAAAGGCGCTGTACCCCACTCGAGTCGCTCTGCAACGGAAACAAGCAACCAGCAGCCCGAATTCGTCCGTGCTGAACAATTACGCCACCATCATGTAAGGGTGTGTTGCGGGCAAAAATCGTCTCGAGTAAACCGCTTGAGACATCAGCGTCTATTTTGATGCCACTGCTGGCGTAGTCACCCAAAGGCGTTTGGCGCTCGAGTGCAATCAGCGCTCCTGTTTTGCGCTCAGCCAACCATTCGACGGCTCGAGTGATTTCATTCAGCGCCAGCATTTGTGGCACATCTTCGGTTTGGCGTGGTCTACCAACCCGCTCCAAAACCGCTCGAAGCTCGGGTTGAAAAATCACAATCAAGGCAAAGACCCCAATCGCCGCAATTCGCTCGAGAATCGCATAGAGCGTGGTCAAGCCCAGCCAACGAGCCGTATATAAGAGTAAGCCAAAAACCACCAAGCCGCGCACCAAATTGAGGGTGCGAGAATCTGCCATAAGACGGTATGCCTGATACAAAAGTACCGTCACCAAGGCAATATCGAGAATGTCAAGTAAAGTAAACATGAAAAATAAAAGTAAAATGCCTCAAAAACTCAAGACTCCTTTTCTATAGCCTACTCGAGAAACCAAAATTCTGCCTCGGGCAATTGGCGTAGGGCTGTATTCTTGCAGATGCAATGTGCTATATTGATTTTGAAAGGTTGTGATTATGCTTAGTTTTTTTGAAACCCGAAATCAAATTGCCTTAAAAATCTTCCATCTGCCCTTTAAGACAGTCGAGCAAGCTGTTTTGCAGAATAAACCTATTTCCAATATAACCCTGCCTAAATTAACCGAAGAGCTTGCGGCTATTTTAGGTATTGGCAAAACAGCCACGATTGGTCTACTCGGTATTAGCGTCTCACGACAATCCCGTAATACGGTCTTGAACACCGATATTTTAGACCGAGCCTCGAGTTATATCAGTGTTTTTGCTCGAGTTTCGAGTGTGCTTGGTGAAACCACTGCCAGAGCGTGGTTACAAAAACCAAAACGTGGCTTGGGTGGCGCTCTTCCAATAGATTTATTACAAACTCGGCTTGGGTTAAGTCAACTCGAAGATATGCTTTCGGCACTCGAGGATGGTGCGTATCTCTGATTGTCACGCATCGTTTAGCTTTTACTGACAGCCTGATGTCTGCTTTTAAGCCGCGTGGCGCTCCTGCCCGTTGGAACTCGAAAGGTGTGATTATGGTCTACACTTCCGAACACCAGGCTTTGGCGGCGCTCGAGATTCTTAACTATTGGGAAGAATACGACCAATTAAATGGATATTTTGCGTACACCAGCACTTTTGATGCCAATTTGGTAGAAGCAGCAAGCTGGCATCCGACTGATTTATTGGACAAAAATAAAACTCAAGCCATTGGTGATGCTTGGATTGCGTCTCGATCCAGTGTGGTCTTAAAAGTCCCATCGGTGACTGTCCCTTTAGGAACAAACTATCTATTAAATCCAGAACATCCAGATTTTTATCGGGCTGTAAAACTCGAGGCACACGGGTCTTTTGGATTTGATACACGAATTCAAAAACTGGTTTTGCAATCTAAACGTTAAACCGCTTGAGCGAGGATGGCTCGAATCACTTCTGGATTGGCTTTGCCCCCCATTTCTTTCATCACTTTGCCAAATAAACTGTTGACCGCTTTGGCGTTGCCAGCTTTGATTTGTGCCACAACGTCTGGGTTCTCGAGCAGGATTTTTTGCACTGCGTTCTCGATGGCACGGCTGTCCGAGACTTGGCGCAGTCCGCGTTCCTCAATCAAAACTTCTGGGTCTGCACCGTTCATGACCTCGGTCAAAATATCCTTAGCCATCCGCCCAGAGATTGTGCCAGTGTCTATCAGGCTTAAAAGCGCCGCCAAGTGAGCGGGAGTCAAAGCAGTTGTATCAAGCCCGAGGTCGTGTTCATTGAGGTAGCCAGCAATATCAGCATTGAGCCAATTGGCAATTTTTGCGGCTTCACCCGTATAGATTTTTTTGGTGGCTTCAAAAAAGCTCGAGGTAACGGCGCTGTAGGCAATTTGCTCAGCATCGGCTTGGCGCAGCCCTAAGTTCAGATACTCGAGCATTTTTTGGTCTGGCAGTTTAGGCATCGTGGCTTTGATACGCGCAATCCAAGCCGCATCTATCTCGAGCGGTGGCAAATCTGGCTCGGGGAAATAGCGGTAATCGGCTTCACCTTCTTTGGTTCGCATTAAGAACGTTTTACCGCGCTCATCGTCCCAGCCCATCGTGTCTTGGGTAACGACACCGCCACCGCGCAGCACTTTGATTTGCCGCTCGATTTCGTACTCGAGGCTACGCGCCACACTGCGAAAAGAATTGAGGTTTTTCACTTCGACTTTTGTGCCAAATTCGGTGTTCGGTAAATGCACCGAAACATTGACATCACAGCGCATTTTGCCTTCTTCGGGTTTGGCATCACCAATCCCAAGGGTTTGCACAATCGCTTGGATTTTTTGTAAAAATGCTCGGGCTTGTTCGGCATCTTCTATATCGGGTTCGGTGACCATTTCAATCAGCCCACAACCCGCCCGATTTAAGTCAACTAAACTGTAAGGCTTATCGTTTGGGTGAATCAGCTTACCCGCGTCGTTCTCGAGGTGGGCGCGTTTAATTCGCACGGTTTGCCCCAAGACCTGTATTGTTCCGTCTCGAGCAATTGGGCGGTCGTACTGACTGATTTGAAAATTATGCGGGCTGTCGGGGTAAAAATAATTTTTGCGGTGAAATTGGGTAAACCCCGAGACATCGCAATTTAATGCCAAGCCAAACATAATCGCGCTGTCTACAGCTTTTTTGTTGATTGTCGGCAGAACCCCCGGTAAGCCCAAACTAAATGGGTCGGTAAAGGAATTGGGCGCACCACCAAAGTAATCGGCACTGACACTCGAGAACATTTTTGAGTGGGTCGAGAGTTGAATGTGGACTTCTAAACCTATCACGGCTTTGTACATAGCCTAAGTTTACCGTGTCTCGAGCTTGGATTTGTGTTTGAATATCCTATGCAAACCATTTTGTTGCTTCCTTGTGATACCCGCCCACCAACCCTCGAGTTGCCCTTGCAACTGGCAAAAGTGGTGGGGCTGGAAATGCGTGTTCCACCACTCGAAATGCTTAATGACCAGAATATCCCCGGAGACACCGCCGCTATTGCCGCTTGGCTGCTCGAGAATGCCGCCAGTGCCGATGCAGCAATTATCACGCTCGAGACCCTGTGCTTAGGTGGCATGATTCCAGCACGGCGGGTTTCAGATTCGCTTGAAGTTGCCTTAGCTCGGCTCGAGGTGCTGCGCCAAGTCAAGCGCATCAACCCCCAGATTAAACTCTATGCGTATGGCGTGATTGTCCGTGTGGCGCACGATAACGACCCACTCGAGGAAAAATCGTACTACCAAGAATTTGGCACAGCCTTACGAAAAGTCTCTGAATGGATTGACCGAGTTGAACGCGGTGCAGATGACACCGAACTCAAAGCCGCCAAAAAAGCCCTGCCTACCGAAATTCTTGAGGATTGGCTCGGGACTCGAGAGCGCAATCATGCACTGCACCAACGCGCCCTTGAAATGCTGTCCGAAGGGATTCTCGAGCATTTGTGTTTAACCCTCGATGACACCACGCCGTATGGCTTGGCAGCCCGTGACCGCCGCAGGCTCGAGGCGCGGATTGATGCGCTTGGGGTCTGGGAACGTGCCAATGTCTATCCGGGCGCAGATGAGGTTGCGGCGGCACTCTTGGCAAAAGCCTTGGTGGACTCGAGTGGGTGCAAGCCCAAAATTTGGGTGCGTTACCCCAGCAGCCAAGCGCCCAACAGCATCATGTTGTACGAAGACCGTCTGCTTGGCGAATTGGTCAAAGCCCATATTCGGTCGGCGGGTGGTGTCCCAGCCTCGAGCGCCAGCACCGCCGATTTGATTTTGGCAGTCAACGCCCCAGCCATCAAACAAGCCCACCGCGCTTCGGATTTTGAGGTCGTGGACACCGCCAACCGCAACTTGGCTGCCTTTATAGATGAAATCTGCGATGACTTAGCCAATCATCGAGCCGTCACAATTGCCGATGTCGCCTATGCCAATGGGGCAGAGCCACGTTTTGTGCGCCAACTCTTGGCTCGAGCCGATGTTACCCAGTTATTTGGCTTTGCAGCTTGGAACACGGCTGGAAATACCCTTGGCAGTGCGATTGCGGCGGGTATTTGTGGTTTGTATTGCACCAACAAGACTGCACTTGCCGAAGCGACTTTCTCGAGACTGGTGGATGATTATTTGTACCAAGCAAAAGTGCGTTCCGAAGTGCGCCAATGGCTCGAGAACCCAAGCCCATTTGACTTGGGCGAATTAAAACCGATTGCCGAAGCAGAAATCGAAAAACGCATTCAGCCTTTGGCACTCGAGTTGTATACCCAGTATTTTGCCGAGCGACTCGAGAACACCAGCCTTGTTTGGCATGGCTCGAGTCTGGCTTGGAGTCGGTTGTTTACGGGCGTTTTTCGCTTGGAGTTTTTAGAGCAATAATTGGGCTTTGACTTGCGGCAAGATATGCCCAAGCGAGGCTTCTTCTACAGCTTTGAGTGCTACCTCGAGCCGTTCGATGTCGGCAGCAGCAAAACTGCGTAATTCGGCGGTGCTGTTGGGGTGCATGACCGCAATCCGTACCCATTGCCTTGCCAGCACAACATTGCTTTCGGTGCGAGCCGCTGCCACCAGTAACTCGAGCAGCAAATTGGCAGACTGAATCTGGCTGGCAATCTCGAGGGCTTCGAGTAAATTAGTTTTTGCTTGCCCGATTTTGCCTTGGGCAATTTGGGCATGACTCAAGTTTAATAAGGTATTGGAAATTGCCCATTTCGAGCCTTCAAGGCGCAACAAAATCAGGCTTTGCTGCGATAACTGCTCGGATTGGGCGTATTCCCCAACCAACAAGGTACTCCAACTTAAACCGGTTAAACACAGCGCAATACCTTTTTGATAATCATATGCTTGATTGATTTTTAAGGCTTCTTGCAGCAGTTCGATACAGCGCTGTTGCCGTCCAGCTTGCCCCTCGAGCCGCCCGAGCAAGGTCATGGTGCTGGCAAGGCGCAAGGGGTCGGCAGTTGTTTGCACCACCGCCAGCGATTCCTCGAGTAAACCACGGGCTGTCGAATTATTGCCTAAGTAAAATTCGGTGTTTCCCAACCAATATAGGGCTTTAGCAAGGGTACTGGCGTGTTCTGAGCGCCGCGCCAAAACCAAGGCTTCTTGCGCCGTTTTCAGGACTTGGGCATAGCTCGACTTCCCGCCAGCCACCCGCACTGTGCCAACCATCGCTTCGGCTATCCAACGCGGTTGCCCTAAGAGTCGTGCCAAGGCAAGGGCTGCCAAAAAGGCTTCCTGGGCAGCATCGTACTGGGCAAGGTCGTGCAGCAAATCACCAATCGCTAAATAGATTTCTAAACGTTCAAAACTGTTTTGTGTGGCAATAAGTTGTGTCTGGGCTTGCGCCAAACGCCTCTGGAGTTGTTGGCTGGTCTGGTTCAATTTAACGACCTTCCATAATAAGGGCAGTTTGCGCTGCGCTGAATCATGGCTGGACAACGCAATTGACTGGCTCGCATTGCCTCGAGTTGGGCTTCGGAAAGCATTTCTTGGCAGACTGGACAGCCAACTTTAATACTCATTTTTGGCATCACATCCACCGTCTTGGCTTGCTGCTGACTCGAGGACTGCCGATTTTGCTGACTCGAGAAATCTGCGCCGCGCACTGTGCCATCACGGACTTGACGCACAAACTTAAAAGCGTTGCGGGCGGTTTGGTAGATCTTTTGCCAGCGTCGCCAATAAGGGCGCAACCACCAAGCAAAGGCGGCGGCAACCAGCAAAAATAAAATCAGATTGATCAAAAGTCGCATATTTTAATAGTCTAAAACACTTCTGGCTCTAAAATTTGTGATTATGACTCTGGTTCTTGACCAAGTAGCGTCTTGGGGTCGAGTTTGCCACGCCGTTCAATTGGCATCTCGAGCGCTCGAGCCAAGGCTTCCGAGCGGCTTTGCGGCACTAGCACTTGGCTGTGGCTATGCACATTGTCCGAACCCGGAAAACGCCCACCAGCAAACAGCCACGCCGCCAGCAGGGTCGCCAGTGGCACAGCCAGAATTAAACCAATGCTGCCAATTAAAGCATGAATAATTTCGGTAGCCACCAATTCTAAATTGATGGCTTGACTAAAATTCATTTGCCCAAGTGTAAAAACCACCCAAAGCGGTAAACTCGAGCCTAGGTTTGCCAGCACCAAAGTGTTGATTAAACTGCCAATGTGGTCAAAACCAACACTCATACCGCTCGAGTACAGTTTTTTCCAACCCAGATTTGGATTGATGTTGCTCAGTTCTCGCACCACCGCTGCCTGTGCCACAGTGCTGTCCACCAAAGCGCCAAGTGCGCCAATCAGGATTCCCGCGATAATCAAACCACGCAGATTGACGGTCACACCAGCCGACTGACTCATTTGTAAAATTAAAGCCCCTTCTTCGCCGCCCAGACCCGTTAAATGTGCCAAACTGGCAAAAACATTGGCAAGCACCAAGGTCAGAATGGCTGCCAGCACGGTCGCCAATAAACTCGAGTGGGCTGTCCAATTGATACCATGGACAAAATAGACACTGGCAGCCAAAATCGCACTCGAGCCAAGAATCGCCACCAAGACTGGATTAAAGCCACTCGAGATACCCGGCACAATCAGCAATAAAATAATCGCCAAAGAAAACCCCATTGCCAGCACCGCTCGAATCCCTTTGCTGCGCCCAACAATCGCGGCAATCAGCACAAAAAGAATCGCTAAACCCAAAAGTGGCAAACGGCGCACATGATCGTTGGCATAAAAAAGAAATTCGTTTTCGGGTCCAAGGGTTGGAAAAACCTCGATTGTGTCACCTGGGTTAAAACGCCTCGAGTCATCCTGAACTTTGGCTAATTTACCGCTTGCCAGGCGGACTTCAAGCACCTGTGGCTCTCGAGTGTCGGACGGAATCTCGAGGATGCGCTTGACTGTTCCCTCGAGATAGGTGGCATTTTCGCCGGGCGAAAGCCGATAAATAATCGCACCACTCGGCAGGGTTTGGGACACCACTTCGACAGTCTCGCCAAGTTTGGCTGTGCCAAGGTCGTCTATGGCATTGACCAATTTTTTATTCTCGAGCCGCACTTCAAAATCTGCCCCACTGCCAACGGCGGCAGGACGCTCGACGATGCCTTTGACTCCAGCCGGTGGCTCGCCCGTGTCTTGGGCAAAACTGCTCGAGAACAAACACAAAACGAGCAATAAAATTTGAATCATGCTGCCCTCGAGTCACAGCTTTGGCAAAGCCCGTACAAGGTTAAATGATGCTCAAAAACACGGTAGCCATTGGGCAGCAGTGTGCCACTGGGCAAATGAACGGGGCAGAAATCGAGTTCAAAGACCTTTTGGCAATTCTGGCAGCGAAAATGATGATGGTGATGCCCACGCCGCACTTCATAGCGAGCTTCCTCGCCGGGCAACTCGACCTCAAGAATTTCTTGGTCGTCGCGCATTCGTTTGACTGCACGATAAACGGTTGCCAACCCCAGCGATTCGAGGTTACTTTTAGCTCGAGTAAAAATATCTGGAATGCCAAGTGGTCCTTCGGCACTTTGAAGCACAGCTAAAATGGTTTGACTTTGGCGGGTGTTGCGGCGATTCATGTGCTTAGTTTAACGTTTTGCAATGAGCAACGACAGTCAATAGGCTATTTTTGGCTTGACTTTTGTTTGACTTTCCAGTAGCGTAAAAAAGACCGATTGGTTTTTTTAAGGATTTTTATGCGTAAAGGTGAACGAACCAAAGAATTTATTCTCGAGCAAAGCGCTGCGCTTTTTAATAAGCAGGGCTATGCCAGCACCAGTTTATCCGACATTATGGCAGCCACCAAACTCGAGAAGGGCGGTATTTACAACCATTTTGCCAATAAAGAAGCCTTGATGCAGGAAGCCTTTTTGTTTGCGGTGCAAAAAGTTGAAGCTCGCTATAACAGCCTACTCGAGGAGCGTGCCGATTCACGGTCGCGGCTGTTGGCGGTTCTCGAGGTCTTCAAAAGTTTTTTGACCGACCCGCCTGTGCGTGGTGGTTGCCCGATGCTGAACGCGGCAATAGAAGCCGATGATGCCCTACCCGCCCTGCGCCCCAGTGTGCGGCGGGCGCTTGAAGGCTGGCGCACGGCGATTAAAGGTATTCTCGAGCGCGGCATTGCTCGTGGCGAACTGCGCCGCGACCTCGACCCAGAAGGTTTCTCGAGCGTGATGTTGGCATCCTTAGAAGGTGGCGTGATGCTTTCCAAAATGTACCGCGACCCTGTGCATATCGAACGGGTGCTGCGCTTTTTTGAGTTGCAAATTGATGGTTTAGAAGTTCGTCCGTATTTGTATGCTGGCGGGTGAGGGGCAGGGAGAAAAGGTAAAAAGGTAAAGATTACAAGCTCTTTACGCGCAATGGTGCTGTTTTTAAAATTGGAGGAAAATAATGACCGAGTTAAGTATGTTGCAACAAACGCTGGTACAAACCCTAGAAATTGAAATTCTCGAGGGTACAAAAGACCGAGTGGTCGCTAAAATGCCTGTCCAGCCTAAAGTCCATCAGCCTTTTGGTTTTCTGCATGGCGGCGCTTCGGTGGCACTTGCCGAAACAGTTGCCAGTATTGGGGCGTACTTGAATGTGGCTGAAAACGGCGAGAATGCCTTTGGACTCGAGATTAACGCCAACCACATTCGCCCCAAGCGCGATGGTTTTGTGACCGCCACCGCCACCCCTTTGCACCGTGGCAAAAGTACCCACGTCTGGGATATTCAAATTACCGATGAAGCTGGCAAATTGGTCTGTGTCTCGAGATGCACCATGGCGATTACCAAGTGACGGTTAGAAGGGTTAAAAGGGCAAAAGGTTAAAAGTTCATGTCAAATGCCAAAATGATTGTTGCCGAACCAAGGAGTAGGATTATTGCCTCTGACCTCGAGGGAACGCTGACAACTGGCGAAACATGGCGTGGACTTAGGGCGTACCTCGAGCAGCATGGGCGCAAAACCGATTTTCAGCTATTTTTTGCCAGCCAAATACTTGGGTTTACGGCTGCCAAGTTGGGTTTAATGCCAAAACGTGAATTTCAAAACCGTTGGACGGCCAACATCATGCGGCTTTTTGCTGGGCAGACGCTCGAGCAGTTTCAGGAGATTGCCACTTGGATTGCCGAACACGAACTGCTGCCCAAAGCTCGGCGCAGTGTGCTGTCCGAACTCGAGGCGGCTCGAGACCAAGGCACTCGGATTATTTTAGCCAGTGGCACGTATCAGCCAGTGCTTGAAGCCTTTGCCAAGCCTTTTGGTTTTGAAGCGATTGGCACGCCGCTTGAGTACAGCAACGGTCGGCTAATCGGCAAAGTGATTGGTCAAATCAATGTTGGACTCGAGAAGCGCCAGAAACTCGAGCAACGACTGGCTGGACAAAAGCTGGACGTGGCGTATGGCGACACCCTGCCAGACATTCCAATGCTCGAGATGGCACAGACTGCTATTGTTGTCAGTGGCGACAGCGCCCTTGAACGAATTGCCAAAGCTCGGGGCTGGCGAATCGTGGCTTAAAACCAGTTGCGGACAAGTGGAATAAAAGCAATACAGACCAATAAACCAATTAAAAATACAGCCTGGGCAAGCATGGTCGGGATGGTGCTTTTGGCTCGAGCCGCCACAAAAACCAGCACACCGCCATGAAGCAGTAAAAGTGGCATTGGGGCAATCAAAAATAGTGCAAACATGGTTGTGGCAATACTCGAGCCAATCACGGTGCCATAGCGTTTCTCGAGCGGATAAAGCGCAAAAGCCCGAAAGAAAACCTCGCCCAATGGCAACACCAAAACCAATAAAATCAGTGAAACTCGCCAGTTGAGGACATCGGTGAAAAAGGTTGTTGCACCAATTTGACGGGTCAGATACTGGTATCCGATTGCCAGACCAATCAGTAGTAAACCCGCCGCAAAACCTTCGGCAAGGCTTTCTTGGCTTGGTTTACCGAAAAGCACTTGACTGATTTTCCAGTCGTTGTTCTTGGCAGTTTGAAAACTCAGCACCAGCAAAGTCAGGGTGCTGACAATTAAAAAAGTGTCCAAGGCTGTGCCAGACTGATACGGTGTAAGAATCGCAAAGAAATTCCCAAACAGCAAATTGCCAACAAAAAGGGCGGCAATGCCACCCGCCAAAACACTGATAATCAGCCAGCTGTAAGCTGTCCCAACCGACCACGGGCGCGGACCATCGAGGATTTCGATGGTCGAAAGCGGTTCGATACGGGCTTCGCCAATCAAGTGCAGCACCAACAGCAGCACAATTCCCAAAAGCCACGGCAGGGTTCTTGAGATAAATAAACCAAACCAATTGCCACCAGAGTCCATTTGATTCATGACCCGTTGACCATCGGCAAAGCGCCCTTGCCCAAAATACGCATATGCCAGTGCGCCAAGGGCTTTTTGATAGGTCGAGCGCTCTTGAGCATTAAAGGCTTTGGGCTTAGAGACCACGCCCTCCAAGGTGCGAATTGCGTTTTGTAAGTCGCCCGTAATCCATTGGGTGCGCCCAAGGTCGGCAAGCAATGGCGTAGATTTATTGGGGGCTTCTTTTAGGACTGCCAAAGCCCGAAGCGGCTCATTTTTAAGGTATAAATCCGCCAGTTCACGGCGCGAAAGCACATCGCCAGAGACCAATTGTACGGCTCGCTTAAAGGTTTCTAAAGCCTCGTCAAAACGCGATAACCGCTTTTGCGACAACCCCAAGACCTTGTAGGCTCGCAGTTGGACATCGGCTGGTGCATTGGTCACTCGAGTCGCGGCTTGAATCGTGGCTTCCAGATTATTCTGGCGGTAAGCAATTTCGGCTTCGATCGTGTCGTCTTCGGCAATTGTGCCTTTGGCTCGAGCCAAGCCCAAGCTGGCGCTGGCTTCGCCAAATTTACCCAGTTCTAAAAGCACCCGAGCAAATAAACGATGATAGGCGGCGGTTTCTGGGTCGTATTGGACCGCACTGCGGCACTGGCTTTCGGCAGTAATCGGGTCGCTCAAGCGCAAAAAGAACTTTTGGCAGTCGGCAAAGTTGCGCTGCGCCACACGCTGGGTGTTAATCAGTTGTGCCGTGGCGATGTTGCCAAAAGCAAAAGTAAAAAAAACCAAAAAACCAGATAACCACTTCATTGTTAAGTATTCTACACATGAATTCAGCCAAGATGTTACCGTAACTCATGAAAACGCTGGCGCTGGCTTTGTCTGGTGGTGGAATTCGCGGTTGCGCCCATCTTGGTGTGCTGTTGGCATTTGAACAGGCGGGCATTCCGATTGCGGCAATCGCTGGGACATCGAGCGGCGCAATTGCAGCGATGATTTTTACCCGAGAAGCGCCCCAAACCCGAGGTCAAACCTATCAAAAACTCGAGCGAATTGGGCGCTTAGGCTACGGCGAACTCGAGTACCTGTTTCATCCGCCCAAAAACCCCAATCCTCTGGATGCACTCAGTAAAACCGTGGCAAGTTGGGAAAAAGTGATTCGTGGTGGTGTTTTTGGGGCGGGTTTGGTCAGCCATGAACCGTTGCGCTCGAGCTTAATTGCTTTGGTTGGCGGCGCTCGGTTTGAGGATTCGCCGATTCCACTTGGATTCTTAGCGACCGACATCATGACTGGCGAACGGGTTGTGCTGCGCGAGGGTTCGATGCTCGAGGCAGCCTTGGCTTCGAGTGCGATTCCAGGGGTTTTTGCCCCAGTCCAGATTGCGGGGCGGTTTTTGGTCGATGGTCATGTTCTCGAGAATGTGCCAGTCAGTGTGGCTCGAGAACTTGCCCCAGAGGCGCTGGTCTTGGCGGTGGATGTTGGCGACCAAAGCACCCCAGCCACGATTCCCAAAACCGCCCTTGATGTGATTTTACGCAGCGCCCATATCTCGAGGGACACGTTGCGTCGCCAGAGCATGGAACGTGCCGACTTGGTTTTGCGGCTTGGCGATTTACCCGGCGGCGCATTTGAATATGGGCAATCGCAAGCCCTGTTTGAAGCTGGCTTGGCTCGAGCCAGCGCCATGATGCCAGAGATAAAAGAGCGATTGGGCTTTTTGTTGCCCAAGTAGCACAGTAAAAACCAGTCTCGAGGATACACTAAAAGCCTATGGAATACAGACGACTTGGAAACAGTGGCTTAAAAATCTCGAGAATTGCCTTGGGTGGCTGGACAACCTTTGGCGGCAGTGTCACCGATGAAGCCTTGGCGCGGAGCATCATCGAACAAGCCATTGAAGGCGGAATTAACTTTTTTGACCAAGCCGATATTTATGCCAAAGGGCAATCCGAGCTTTTGATGGGCAAAATCCTCAAAGACCAAAACCGCAATAACTTGGTCATCTCGAGTAAGTGCTATTGGAATATGTCCGAAGACCCCAACGACCGTGGTCTGTCGCGCAAGCACATCATGCAGAGCGTAGATGGCAGCCTCAAGCGCCTTGGTACGGATTATTTGGATATGTACTTTTGTCATCGCTATGACCTCGAGACCCCACTCGAGGAAACCGTTTCTGCCATGACCGATTTGGTACGCACGGGCAAAATTTTGTACTGGGGAACATCCGAATGGACTGGTCAGCAAATCGAAGACGCGGTGACGCTGGCAAAAGCCAATGGCTTGGTTGCGCCTGTGGTCGAGCAGCCGCACTACAGCCTTGCCTTTCGTCAGCGCGTCGAGCAAGAAATCATGCCAACCACCACCAAGCACGGCATTGGGCTGGTGGTTTGGTCACCGTTGGGCATGGGTGTTTTAACTGGCAAATTCGACAACGGCGAAGTGCTTGGCTCGAGACTGACCGACACCAAAATTGGGCGCGAGTTGTACACCCCAGAAATCATCGAAAAAGTGCGCCAATTAAAACCCATTGCCGATGAACTTGGGATAACCCGCACGGCTTTGGCGCTTGGCTGGGTGCTGCGAAGCCAAGCTGTCTCGAGCGCGATTGTTGGCGCAACCAAACCCGAGCAACTTTCCGAAAGCCTCAAAGCCAAGGATTTGGTTTTAGAAGCCAGTGTTCTCGAGAAGCTAGACTCAATTTTTAGTTTATAAGCCCAGCACCAATCTGGCGATGTTAAAGTAAATCAATAAGCCTGTGGCATCCATAATCGTGGCTAAAAATGGACTCGAGGTTAAAGCCGGGTCTATTTTTAGTTTGTAAAAAGCAATCGGTAGCATTGCGCCGACCATGTTGGAGACCAGCACAATTGCAAAAACCGCCAAAGCAATCGTCAGGGCAATTGGTGTGCCGGCTTCGGATTTTAAGAGCAGCACCCGCACAAAAGCGAAAATTGCCAAGGTGATACCGAGCAGTAAGCCCGTGCTAAATTCTTTGCCCAGCACTTTTAAGGCATCGCGCCCACGAATTTGTCCTTGCGAAATGGCGCGGATAATCAGCACCGCGCTCTGTGAACCAGTGTTGCCACCCGTGCCAATCAGGGCAGCAATATAACTTTGCAAAATAATTTGTTGTTTTAATAAATCCTCGTAGCTCGAGTTGACCGAGACGGTTAAAAGCTCCGAGACCGACAAAGCCGCCAACCACAACACCCGCTTACGCCACAAAGTAAACGGACTGGTGCGAAGGTAATCAATCTCCGAGCCTTCCATGGCTGCACCTTTATAAATGTCTTCGGTGGCTTCTTCTTCGATGACATCAATCACGTCATCAATCGTGATGATGCCTTTAAGGACTCCATTCACATCCACCACCGGCATGACATTGAGGTCGTAATCGCGCATTAAACGCGCCACTTCTTCTTGGTCGGTATCGGTGCGGGCAAAAATAATTTCGCGCCGTGCAATGTCCTCAATTTTGGCTCGAGGTGGAGCAGTCACCAGACTTTGCAAAGAAATCATGCCGGTCAGTTTTTCTTCGGCATTGACGACATATAAATTACTGACTGTTTCGGCGTGGTCGGCGGCTTGGCGCAAAAATTGTAAGGTGTGCTGCACCGTCCAAGCCTCGAGAACCGCCACAAACTCCGAGGTCATCATGCCGCCTGCGTCGTCGTCTTCGTATTGCAACAGCGTTAAAGCACTCGAAGAAAGGGTCGGTGGCAGGGCAGCCAACAAGTGGTCTCGAGCTTCGCCACTGCCGAGTTCTTGGAGTAAATCGGCAATTTCGTCCGGTCCAATAAACGCACCCATAACCCGCAAACGGTTGGCGGTTAGGTCAGTTAGGTACTCGGCTTGCTCTGGCAGAGGTAAATCGGTAAAGGTGCTGGCAGCCCGTTCGACTGGCAGGAGGCGCAAAAACTCGAGTCGTTCGCTGCGTGTGGCATCTTGGAAAGCCGCGTCAAGGCTGGTTTCGGGCTGACTGCGGAGTAAGGCTTTGAACTCGAGGCGTTCGCCTTCGCGCAATACCGCCAGAAGTTGGCTCGGCTCGAGGACAGTTTCAAAACTGGTCATGGTTCACCCCATTTTTTAGTGCATGACTTATCTGGGGTTCAAGGCAACATGAACCCCGCGACGACTTAACGGCTCTGGGTCGGCTGTGTTACTTAGCTCGGTTTTCATATCACCCCTTTTTCGAGAAAATTATCTCGAGGCTTGCAGTCTAAGTCGGTGTTTGTGGCTGTGTCAATCGTAGAATGACCAGATGATAGAAGCGGTTTTTTTTGATGTTGGCGAAACTTTGGTTTCAGAAACCGAACAGTGGGGACACTGGGCAGACGTACTCGGTGTCTCGAGGCTGACTTTTTTTGCAGCACTCGGGATGGTGATTAGCAACAATTGGCATCACCGACTGGTCTTTGAATTGTTTGGTACAACCTACCAAGCAGCACGACTCGCGCAAGAAAAACGTGGCATTGTGGCTCAAGAAATACAAATTTCAGATTTTTACTCAGATGCGATTCCTTGCCTTTTGGCACTGCGCCAAGCGGGTATCAAGGTTGGCATTGCTGGCAACCAACCCGAACGCACCGAACAGATTTTAAGCCATCTCGAGTTACCGATTGATTATTTGGCTTCAAGTGCCAGTTGGGGCATCGAAAAACCCGACCCCGCTTTTTTTAAGCGCATCATCGAAATCACCAAGCTCGAGCCAGCGCAGATTGCCTATGTTGGCGACCGCCTCGACAACGATATTTTGCCTGCCAAAGCCCTTGGGATAACGGCGGTGTTTCTCGAGCGTGGACCATGGGGAATCATTCATGCCCAACGCGAGGAAGTCAAAAAAGCCGACCTGCATTTACGCAGCCTCAAGCCTTTGCTGGGTCATCTTTTAGGTGCCTAAAATTGTTTCAATTTGCTCGAGTTCTAAAGCCTCAAAGGCTAACTTATCCAATGCCCCAACCGCGTCTTCGATTTGGCTGACACTGCTTGCACCGATTAAAGCCGAATTGACTTGAGGTAAACGCAGCACCCAAGCCAATGCCATTTGGGCAAGCGTCTGCCCTCGAGCTTGGGCTAACATATTTAAGGCTTGGACTTTCTCGAGTTTATGGTCGGTGATTTGTTCTGGGCGCAAATACCCATGGGCTTTACTGGCGCGTGAACCATCGGGGATACCCGTTAAGTATTTACTCGAGAGTAAGCCCTGAGCCAACGGCGAAAAAACAATTGAACCGATGCCTTCTTGGTGCAACACCTCGGTCAAACCATTTTCGATCCAACGGTCAAACATATTGTAGTTGGGTTGGTGAATCAGGCATGGCGTACCGAGTTGGCGCAGGATTTTAGCGGCTTCTAAAGTCTGTTCTGGGTTGTAACTCGAGATACCGGCGTACAATGCCCTGCCGCTTCGGACAATAAAATCAAGGGCTTGCATCGTTTCCTCAAGTGGCGTGTTGGGGTCAAAGCGGTGCGAATAAAAAATATCGACATAAGGCACGTTCATGCGTTTCAGGCTTTGGTCACAACTGGCAACCAAGTATTTGCGGCTGCCCCACTCGCCATATGGACCCGCCCACATCAAGTAGCCAGCCTTGCTCGAGAGGATGAGTTCATCGCGGTACGGCATAAAATCTTGCTTAAAAATCGTGCCAAAGTTTTCTTCGGCGCTGCCGGGCGGTGGACCATAATTGTTAGCAAGGTCAAAGTGGTTAATCCCAAGGTCAAAGGCACGGCGCAGCATCGCACGGCTGTTCTCGAGGGTGTCTACGCCACCAAAGTTATGCCATAACCCCAGCGAAATCGCGGGCAGTTGCAGTCCGCTTTTGCCAACGCGGTTGTAAAGCATTTTGTCATACCGATTTTCGGAAGCTGAGTACATAACAGATTCTAACACGTTTACCGTAGTTCACCCTGTGAGACAATATAAATTGTAATGCACTTTGAAAAAAAGGTCTAAGCCGTTTACCCAATAGCAAATGAAAGCTCTGACCAACTAAAATTTAAGCATGGCACGACAGCGCATTAAAAAAACCGACCTCGAGAAACTCAAAATGACGTTAGAGAAACCCAAACCAATTCTGGGTCATGTGGTCTCGAGACCTGTGCAAACCCACGAAAACGAACGGCGCTATAACCGCAAGCGCGATAAAAAAGTGGATACAAACGAATGAAGGAACTCTGGGCTTCGGCGGGTGGTCGCACCTTTCTAACGATGTGGTTAGGACAAAGTATTTCTAGTTTTGGCTCGAGACTGACCATTTTTGCCTTTGGAATTTGGTTGTACAAAGAAACTGGTTTGGCTACGCCGCTTTATTTAACGGCTTTGGCGGGTTTTCTGCCGGGTGTGTTGCTCGCTCCGATTGCTGGTGTACTGGTCGACCGTTACGACCGCCGTAGCGTGATGTTATTGGTCAATACCGTTCACACACTGGTGACGCTGGCGCAGTTTTTTGTTATTTCAAGCGGACAGACCAATATACCAATTATTCTGGGGCTGCTTGCTATTAGCAGTGCCGCCGAGACCTTCCAGTTTCCAGCCGAAGCCTCAAGCATGAGTGTGCTTGTACCCAAAGAACAACTGGGGCAAGCCAACGGCTTATACGCGATGATGAGTGGGGCTGGAGATTTAGTTGCACCGATTGCTGGAGCGCTTTTGGTCTCGAGCATCGGCATTGCTGGGATTTTACTGATTGACTTGGCGAGTTTTGCCTTTGAATTCTTAACGCTGTTTATCATTCGAATTCCCAGACCAGCACAGTCGGATATTGGCTCGAGAATGCAGGGTGGGGTGCTGGCTCAGGCTCGAGATGGTTTTAGGTTCATTACCCAAAGACCGGGCTTGTTGAGTCTGCTGATTACGTTTTCGGGAGTGAATTTTTTCTTGGGAATCGTGCAGAATTTGCAAGTCCCTTTAGTTCTCTCGAGAAGTACCGACCCGAGTGCGGTTGGTATTATTGCCTCGAGTTTTGGTGTGGGTGTGTTGCTGGGGGGCTTGTATATGACCAGTACGGGTGGACTAAAACCTCGAGTGCATGGGGTTTTTGCGGGTATTGGTTTATCAGGGTTACTTGGCACAGCCCTGTTTGGTTTGGCGCAAAGTATTCCAATTTGGATGTTGGCTAATTTTTTTGCGGGTTTTTTGTTGCCAGTCCTCAACGGCGCAAGCCAAAGCATTTGGCAATCCAAAACCCCGCCCGACATTCAAGGCAGGGTTTTTGCAGCACGGCGGCAAATCGCTCAGATTACTACTCCGATGGCGTTTATCATTGCGGGTCCAGTGGCAGATTTGGTCTTTAAGCCATATTTCTCGAGTAACGACTCTTGGGCGTGGCTCTTGGGTGGCTCGAGTGGTCGTGGGTACGCAGCCATGTTTGTCCTGTTTGGGATTCTGGTGTCCTTCTGGGGTTTTGCAGCGTATTTGCGTCCGGCGGCTCGAAATGTCGAGCGTGATATTCCAGATGCAACTTGATCTTAAATTTGTGCTTGTGGGAATACAGTACGAACTTCTGGCAGTTTCTTGTCTCTTGGTCGTAAAATGATTTCAACGTCGCAATTAGCAGCTTGTGCATGATCCAAAAGTGTTGAAAGTGTCAAGTTACTGTGCTGCGATTCAATTTGTGTCACCCGAGGGGCGCTAAGATGCAATGCTTTTGCGATGTCCTTGCTGCGTAAACCTGCCTGACGACGAACTTGTTTTAAGGCTTGACTGATGGCATTGGTAAGAATGATTTCTCGAGTTTCCTCAAGCATTGCCGCAGGGCTTCGTGTTTTTTGAAGTGTATCTTTAGGAACATAAACCTCGAGTATCATGCCATTTTTTTCATCAGGCGTGAGTGCTGCCAATAAGTTTTCGAGTGTTTTCATGATGCCCTCCGTAACATGGTTATTGGGTCATGCTTAAAAGCAAGATAGATTTCTAGTGCTTCTTGCAGCTTATTTGGATTTACGTTTTTTTCAGGTTTAATTTCTGCATTGACCAGTACAGCAACAAGCACAGCCATATTTTCTTCAAAGATTTGCAATGGAAACCAGTAAACTCGTGCGCCACCTTTGATACCGCCTCGAGAGCGGGTTTTAAGTTCCCATATTGGTGTTCCTTGAAGTGTTTTTGCATAACGACTTTCAAGTTCGTTCTGTACAAGGTCTTCAAGCATTTGAATAATTGAATTGAGGGCTTCTTGATGGTTGGCTTGACTTATTTCGATTAAATTTTCGATAATCAAGGGGTGTTCTGCGGTTGGCTTATTAGGGTGTCGAGCTTCAATAAGACGCACAATTAAGTTATATATTAATTTATTCTTTTCGTCAAGAACTTTGGATCTTCAATCTTGAGAGTCTGTAGCGCGTGGGACATTCTGGGTTTGACCTTCTCGAGCCACACCACTAAAATGAGACGCTTATCGTTCTATTTTAGAGGAGGCTGGAAAGTGGATTACACAACAGAGGTGACGGGTGCTTTGTACATTGGTCTCTTTGCATTGATTGGAGCGGGAATTGTTTACATCACGCTCGAGATTGCAAAGTTAGCGTTTTTTTATGCTGGTTCGCGGCGCTTTGGTGGCAATAAAGCCAAGGACTCGGTTTATGAATGCGGTATGGAAACCATTGGCGACACCAACGTTCAGATAAATTTGAACTATTACTTGTTTGCCATGCTTTTTGTGCTGTTCGATGTTGAGGCGGCGCTGCTTTATCCGTGGGCAGTGGCGTTTGATACGCTCGGTGTGGCTGGTTTACTGGCGGTCATTTCGTTTTTAATTATTTTGTTCCTTGGCTTTATCTATGCACTGCGTAAAGGAGCCTTAAAATGGGTTTATTAGGCACACAATCTCGCCCCGACAACGTTATTCTTGGTTCGTTGGATGATTTAATCAACCTCTCGCGCTCCCGCAGTTTGTGGCCTCTTACCTTTGGCATTGCCTGCTGTGCGATCGAAATGATGAACTCCTCGGCTACTCGTTACGATATGGATCGCTTTGGGGTTTTTTACCGCAACACGCCGCGCCAAGCCGATGTGATGATTGTCTCGGGGACAGTCAACAAAAAAATGGGTAAGGTCGTGCGCCAACTCTGGGAGCAAATGTCCGAACCCAAATGGGTCATCAGCATGGGCGCGTGCGCCAACCAAGGTGGACCGTTTCGTCAGGGCTACAGCGTGGTCGAGGGTGTGGATAAAATTATCCCAGTGGATATTTATGTTCCCGGTTGCCCACCACGCCCCGAAGCCCTGATGCAAGCGCTTTTGTTACTGCGTGACAAAATTGCTGACCCAGCCGCCCGTTATGTGCCGGGAATGCAAATGGATGCCGATTTTGACCCTCTGGCAGAACCCGGTCACGATGGTCGGGTGTTACTGTGAGCGAACCAAGCACACCACCTGTTGCTCTTGCGCCCGTCAAGGTCTGGCACATCCCCCTGCTCGAGTCCGACAAAGTAGAGACTTTAATAGCTGGCTTAAAAGCTCGAGCCGAAACAATTTTAGACACTATTCAAATCACAGTCGCGCTCGAGGATTACCGTGCCTTGTGCGAACGCCTTTTCAAAGCTGGTTTTGATTTCCCCTCGAGCATGAGCGGCACAGATTTTGAATGGGGCTTGGGGGTTGCCTTGCAACTCCAGCAACTCGAGTCCAAACGCAAGGTCACGGTGCGGACGTACTGCACTTACGCCCACGCCCATGTCCCAACCGTTTCTGACCTCTGGGGTGGTTTAGACTGGCACGAACGCGAAGCCTACGACCTTGTGGGGATTATTTTTGACGGTCACGAGGACAGTGTAAACGGACACCCGCGCCGAATCTTGCTCGAAGACCACTGGAGCATTCACCCGCTCCAAAAGCGCTACAACACCCGTGGCTATTTAATTCACGGCTGGACAGAAAAACCCTTCCCAACCCCAGCCCCGTGGGAAGAAGGTTTCCAGCCCTTTGCTGGCGCACCAGCCCCCGTCGCCCACATCGCACCCCCAGCCCCCAAAGCTGTTGCTTCTGCCATTGCCCCTAACCCCATCAACGAGCGACCCAGCCCGTCAGGTGCATCTTTAGGGTCAAGAGAGGGGGTCGCCGTAGCATCCCAAGCCCGTCAGGTGCTGCTTTCAGGGCAAGAAGGCGGGGGGAGTTTGCCCGCCGAGGCTGTCGTTGCTAAAGTTGAAGCTGCTCTTGACCCTGCTCCCGTCTCGAGTTCCGAATCCGACCCACCCAAAAAAGTCGCCAAAAAATGGATTCCCAAAGGCGAATCCGCCCCTGTTATTGAAGCTGACTCGAGCCAACCCGAGCCAGTCGCCGTCTCGAGTCCCGAGCCAGTTATCGTCTCGAGTCCCGAACCGATTCTCGAGCCAGTCGCAGAAAAACCAGTCAATCCAAAAATTAAGCGTTGGGAACCAAAAAGCTAAGGAGGGGACGATATGACCGCAGCAGTCGCAGAAAAACCAAATAACGCTCGCAATACGTCTGGTTCTGTCATGAACCCGACAACTGTCGAAAAGGTCGCGGGGCGCTCAGACGAGATGCTCCTGAACTTAGGTCCACAGCATCCAGCCACCCACGGTGTACTCAGGGTGCTGATGGGTGTGGATGGCGAGCGTGTGACTCGAGCCATTCCGCACATTGGATACTTGCATCGCAACCACGAAAAACTCGAGGAAGTTCGCACCTACCCGATGTGCATTCCCTACACCGATCGCATGGATTATGTCTCGGGGATGCAGAACGAATTGCCTTTGTGCTTGGCAGTCGAAGAAATGCTCGGCATCGAAGTACCTGAACGCGCCAAGTACGTCCGCACAATTTTATTTGAACTGAGCCGTATCGCTTCGCACATGGTCTGGATTGGCACGTATATGCTCGATTTGGGGGCAATCACCCCGTTTTTATATGCTTTCCGTGACCGCGAAATGATTTTAGACATCATCGAAGAAACCGCAGGAGCGCGGCTTTTGCCAAATTACTTTACCTATGGTGGTATCCGCCGCGATCATCACCCACGGATGATGCAGGATATTCTCGAGTTCCTAACCTGGTTCGAGAAAAAGCTGCCTGAGTACGAAGCCTTAACAATAGATGCGCCAGTCTTCCAAGCCCGTACCGTTGGCGTGGGTGTCCTCGACCCACAAGTGGCATTAAACCATGGTGTAACCGGACCAAATTTGCGCGGTAGCGGTATCGGCTGGGATTTACGCAAAGACGACCCATACGATGCCTATCCGCAGATGGACTTCGAGGTCTGTGTTGAGTATGGCTGCGATGCCTACTCGAGAAGCCGCGCTCGTTACCGTGAGTTCCGCGAGAGCATTAAAATTATTCGCCAAGCCATTGCGATGTGTCCAAAAGGTGGCGCGTACTTGCCAAAACTGCCGCGCCTCAAACCTGTGGCGGGTATGGAACGTTACCGTGCGGTCGAAATCTCGAGAGGACACTTAGGGGTGCATATTGTGGCGGATGGTTCGGAAAAACCGTGGCGCTCCAAACACCGCAGCCCTAGTTTTTGCACCTTGCAAGCCTTGGCAGATATGGCTGTGGGTTCTAAATTCTCGGATGCGATTGCGATTCTGGGCAGCATTGACATTGTACTAGGGGAGATTGACCGATGAGTTTTCTCGAGAATAAAGAAGCCCGTTTGCCGCTTGAGCGTATTTCTGCGCCGTCCGATAAGCATTACCGAATGCGAATGAAGCATCACGGCTTGCTCAATGCCAATCCGCGTAAATCTGGTTTGTTGGCAGCCATTATTGGTTATGCGCTGCTTTTTGGGGCGGCGCATGGGGTTTTGATTCTGGCGTTTCAAGTTATTCCAGCGCTCCTAACCAGTGGCTTACCGTTTCCGTGGACTGGTTTTGGTTTAGCCAAGGATAGTTTTTGGTTTAACGTCATTTACGGCTTACTCGCGCCTGTGCTTGCCTTTTTGTTTGTGGCGGTGGTGGCGCTGATCAACATTCTGATGCTGCGTAAGTACCTCGCTAAAGTCCAGAACCGTTATGGACCGCTTCACAACGGACCTTCTGGCAGTTTACAAACAGTTTATGACGCACTCAAACTGGTCTCCAAAGAAGATTACACCCCAAAAATGGTCGAAGAAACCATCTTCACGCTTGCGCCAGTGCTGGTTTTTGTTTCTGCTTTCTTATTAATGGCGGTTATTCCATTTGCGCCTGGATGGGTTTTTGCCAATGTCGAAGCGGGCGCAATTTTTATTATTGCGGCTGGCACAATCGGCGGCTATGGTGTCTTGCTGGCGGGTTGGAGCATGAACAACAAGTACGGCTTAATGGGTGGCTTACGTGCCGCCGCCCAACTTGTTTCTTACGAAGTGCCGCTTTCGATTAGCTTACTTTCGGTCTGTGTTTACGCTGGTAGCATGAACCTTTCTAAAATTGTTGAAGCACAACAAGCCCTGTGGTTTGCGATTCCGCTTTTTATTCCCTTCGTTATTTACTTAATTGCGGGTTTAGCCGAACTTAAAATGACTCCGTTTGACCTCCCAGAAGCCGAATCCGAACTGGTGGCTGGTTTTAACACCGAGTACGGCGGAATGCGTTTTGGATTTTTCTTTGTTGCCGAATTTGCCGAGTTGTATTTACTTCCCGCACTTATGGCGGTTTTCTTTCTGGGTGGCTGGTTTCCACCAAGCATTCCAACCTTTAACATTCCGTTTCTATCCGAATGGTCGGGTGGCTCGAGTACCTTACAACTGATGCTCAAAGCCAACATCGCCGAGGGTGAAACCATGACTTGGTGGAATACCCTCTTTCAGCCGGGCGGCTTGCTGGTTGGCGCACAATACAGCTTTTGGTTTTTACTTAAAGGCGCGGCTGGTGTCTATTTCTATATGTGGATTCGGGCGACCCTGCCGCGCTTCCGCGATGACCAACTGATGGAACTGTGCTGGAAAGGCTTAATTCCACTGTCCTTAATCGGTTTGGTCTTGGCGGCGGTCTCGAGACTGCTGCCCGCTGTTGGCATCACAATTTCGATTCTGGTCGGTGGCGCATTTATTATTTTGATTCTGCGCGGTGCGTTCTTTCCAGCTTCCTCGAGTAAACAGGTGAAAGCATGAGCCTCTTAAAAGATATTTGGAGCGCTGTGTCCGGCATTGGCAAGGGCATGGAAAAAACCTACGAAGAACAATTCGATCCAATTTTTACCGAAATGTACCCGTTTGAAATGCCAAAACTGCCACCAACCAGTGTTCAGAGTTTGGCACTGATTAAAAACGAGGATGGCTCGGACAGGTGTGTTTCATGCCTCGCGTGCGAAAAAGTCTGCCCCAGCCAAGTGATTACCATCGAGCGCAAGAAAAACCCAGCCGGTAAAGGCTTTGTCCTCGAGCGCTTTGACATTGATTTGGTTAATTGTATGTACTGCGCCGCCTGTGTTGAGTCCTGCCCAGCCAGTGCAATCGTCACGATTCAGGACTTTGAAATGAGTACCCCGAACCTACAAACCTTAAAAGCCGACAAAGACTTTTTAGATTTCCAAGGCATTCGCGCCCAACAGTGGTACAGCCCAAAAATTGGGGTTGAATACCGCGAGAACGTCAGCAACGACAATATCCACGGTGCAATTGTCAAAGCGCCTTTAATGGATCAACCCGGTGGTGCAGCCGAACTTGAGAAACTTCGTGCGGCTGGCACAGAAATTCCAGTCAACAATGCCCGTCGTCCAGCCAATGCGATGTCGGAATTATCGGCTTTGGTCTACAAAGAACTCAAGTCCGAACCCATCAGCGCCCCAGCCAAAAAACTCGAGAATACCGTACCTGTTGCGGTCAACATCCCTGTAACCATTCCCGCCCCTGTTGCTGTTGCCGTCGAAACTGTCTCGAGCGCCGTGCCATCTGCCCCAAAATCCAAGAAAATCAAACGCTGGGGAGAACCTGCTACCGACGACTCGAGCCAACCCGAAGCCGCTTCTGCTATTGCCGTCGCGCCCGTAATTAACCCCATCAACGAGCGACCCAGCCCGTCAGGTGCATCTTTAGGGTCAAGAGAGGGGGTCGGCGAAGCGCCCCAAGCCCATCAGGTGCTGCTTTCAGGGCAAGAAGCCGGGGGGAGTTCGCCCGCCGAGGCTACCCTCGAAAAAGCCCAAGCCGCTCCAGTCTCGAGCCTTGAGCCTGTTGCCCAAGTCATCTCGAGTCCAGAACCCGAAAAACCAGTCAATCCCAAAATCAAACGTTGGGAGCCAAAATCATGACCGAAGTCAACACTGTTTTCTTCTATCTGGTAGCACTAGGCATTCTGTCTACTGCAATCTACGCCGTCGCTTCGCCTAAACTCTTAAACTCGGCGGTGTCGCTTGCCTTTTCATTTTTTGCGATTGGTGGGCTTTTTGCGATGTTGGGCAACACATATTTATTTATCTTACAATTCCTGATTAACGCTGGTGCAATTCCAATCGTGACCGTCTTTATCATCATGATGACCCAATCGCGGCGAATTCGCTTGCGGTCTAATCTCAATGCGGCGGCAGCACTTCTGGCAATTGTGGTGCTGGCGGGTAGTTTGTGGTCGTTTTGGAACAGATACCAAGGTTCGGCAGTGACACAAGGTAAACAAATTACACCGACACCGACACCTGAGTTGGGCGTAAAGCTCCTGAGTGCCGATGGTACGCTGTTGGCGTTTGAACTTGCCAGTGTTTTGCTACTTCTTGCGATGATTGGTGCAATTGTCTTAACCAAACGCGACGGTGAAACCATCAAAGGCGATGTTGGTGTATTATCCGATGTTGGTTCGTCAGTTACGAGTGGCGAGTTGGCGCGTCCAGCCGCAACCATCGAAGCTGCCTCGAGACAAGAAGGGGTGGCTTAATGGAGTCTATTCTTGCGCCAATTCGGGCGTTTGCCAATTCTGGGATTACGGTTAATCATTTTATTGCCCTAGCCATGTTGCTGTTTTTGGTTGGGCTGTACGGTGTTTTAACCCGCCGCAACATTCTGGCAATTTTAATGAGCGTCGAAATCATGCTCAACGCCGCGATGCTGGTTTTTGTGAGTGTGGCTGCCTACAGTGGCGATGCCACCAAAACCGGACCGTTGTTTGCTTTGTTTATCGTTGCCATTGCCGCCGCCGAGGTGGCTGTGGGTCTCGCCATTTTTATCAATGTCTTTAGAAGTAAGGGTGGCGTAACCACCGAAGACTTGATGGAAATGAAGAACTAAAGGAGGGGATAAATGTTTATTGATTACGCTTTGTTAATTCCCCTGCTTCCCGCGTTCGGTTGGCTGATGATTTCGTTGTTCAGCAAATCGCTGGGCGGCAAGGGCAGCGCGTGGTTAGCAACCACGATGATTGGTCTGAGTGCCGTGATTGCGATTGGTTTATTTGCCGATACGTTCTCGAACGCACCGATTTGGAAAGCCGATGTGCTGGGTAAAATCTATAAACTCGAGAAGGAAATTAAGGTTCTCGAGAAAGCCGAGAAAGCCGAAAAGGCTGTAGGCGAAGCACCCAAAGTCGAAACCCCAATGCTGGATGGCACAACCCCTAAAGCTGAGGGCGAACATAGTGCCAGTCCAGAACTCTTGGCACTCGAGGAAAAACTCGAGGAGTACAAGTCCGAAGCCCTCGAGTCTCGAGCGGCGGGTGGTTTTCCGTTTACTCGAGAATGGACGTGGTTAGCGATTAAGGGCGAAGCTGGCTTGCCGTTTGGTTTATTTGTAGACCAGTTGGCGGCAATCATGCTCTTGATGGTGACGATTGTTTGCTTTTTGATTCACTTATTTAGTATTGGTTATATGGCACACGAAGAACGTTATCCAACGTTTTTTAGCTACATCAACCTGTTTGCGGCTGCCATGCTGGCGATGGTTTTGGCAAAAAACCTATTTCATGTATTGCTTTTTTGGGAAATCATGGGTCTGATGTCGTACTTGCTGATTGGCTTTTTTTATAAGAAAAAAAGCGCCCAGCAAGCTCAGAAAAAGGCTTTTTTAACGGTGCGGATTGGCGACCTTGCGTTTATGGCTGGGTTGTTCTGGTTGTACAGTGCTTTTGGTACGCTCGATATTCCAACCCTTTTGGCGACACCACACAGCGAACTCGAGACTAAGTTGGGTGGGGCGGCGTTTGGCATTGGCTTACTGCTGTTTATTGCGGCTGTTGGTAAATCAGCCCAATTTCCGCTTCACGTCTGGTTGCCCGACGCGATGGAAGGACCAACCCCTGTTTCTGCCATGATTCACGCTGCAACCATGGTTGCAGCAGGTGTTTACTTGGTGGCTCGAGTCTTCCCGATTATGGATGTTGGCGGTGTGCTGCCAATTATTGCCTGGCTCGGTGGCTTTACAGCCCTTTTTGCTGCCAGTCTTGCTCCTGCCCAAGCCGATGCCAAAAAGATTATGGCGTTCAGTACCTTGTCGCAGTTGGGCTTAATGTTTATGGGCTTGGGGTTGTTTGGCTACGCGGCGGCGTTGTTCCATTTACTGACCCACGCATTCTTTAAGGCGCTCTTGTTTTTAGGTTCGGGCAGCATGATTCATGGGGCTGGGACACAGGATATTTTTGAAATGGATAATTTGTCTAAGTACCAAAAATGGACTTGGGCGACCGTAGCAATTGGTTCATTAAGCCTGATAGGTTTCCCGTTGACGGCTGGTTTTTGGTCAAAAGACGAAATTCTGCACGTTGCCCAGAGTGCCAATCCAGCCTTATTTATTGTTGGCTGTTTGGTTTCGGTGTTGACTGCCTTTTACACCACCCGAATGTTTATTATTGCTTTTCATAAGCCTAAGCAAATTTCGCCGTGGGGTCTGGTAGCTTGGAACAACGAGGGCGAGCCAAGCCTGAACATGACCCAAGCCGAAGTCGAAGAACAAAAGAAACACGACCACGCTCATGAAATTGGCGACCATCCGCACGAATCGGGTCCTGAAATGATTATTCCGCTTGTGTCCTTAGCCACCCTAGCCACAATCATGGGTTTTGTTGGGTCTCCATTTGCTAATTTCTGGCTACAGCGTTTTGTCTATGTTGGCGCAGTACCAGAAGTCGCGCCGCTCGAGTCACTCTGGGTTGGCTTTGTCATCAGTGCGATTCTGGTAGTTGTGGGTGCTGGGGCTTCGATTGCTTTGTACTGGAATAGCGATGTCACCAAAGCTCGAGCGCCCGAATGGTTGACTCGAGTTTTACAGCGCCGTTACTACATCGATGATTATTTCTACGCAGGTCCTGCTAAGGTTGGCAACGATATTCAATGGTTGTTTGCTTGGCTTGACAAGAACGTGGTGGACAGAATCGTTGACTTTATCGGTGGGCTGGTGGTCGTGATTGGCGATGCCACGCGCCGTATTCAAACAGGTGCATTGGGCTGGTACGCTGGTCTGACCGTGATTGGTGGTTTGGCATTGATTCTTGCCTTTGCTGTCGCCTTTGCTGGAGGTGGCAAATGATTACCGCGTTAATTCTGATTCCTATTTTGGCTGCGATTTTAGCGGCGGTCTCGAGTACCGAAGTTGCCAAGCGGGTGGCGGTGGCTGCCAGTTTAATCACCACGATCATGAGTGCAATCATGTACTTTTCGTACAACACAAGCAGTGGGCAATTGGCATTTGTTGAAAAAGTGCCGTGGATTCCTCAGGCGGGTATTGGCTATTTTGTTGGCTTGGATGGTTTATCGCTGCCGTTTGTGTTCCTGACTTCTCTTTTAACGCTGGTTTCGGTCTTGGCTTCATGGGATGAACCCAAAAAGAGCTTCTATGCGCTGTTTTTAGTGATGCAGGCTGGTGTGACGGGTGTTTTCGGGGCGCTGGATTTAATTCTTTACTTTCTATTCTGGGAAGTTGTTTTAATCCCAATGTTCTTTATTATTCTGGTCTGGGGTTACGAAAACCGTCGCTACGCTGGTATGAAATTTGTGATTTATTCCTTGACAGGCTCGGTTTTGATGCTGGTTTCAATGTTGGCGCTCGCCTTTGGGGTCGCAAGTGCCACAGGTAAGCCATTATCGTTTGATTACGAAGTTTTGCTGGCGAATCTCGAGACCATCAAAGCCCTGCCGGGGATTGCCTTGATTTTTTGGGGCTTTATGATTGCCTTCTTAATTAAGTTGCCAGCTTTTCCAGTCCATACATGGTTGCCTCATGCCCACACCGAAGCCCCGACTGGCGGTTCGATTATGTTGGCGGGTGTGCTGTTAAAAATGGGTGGTTATGGCATTCTGCGTTTTAATTTAGGCTTAATGCCCGAGCAAATGCAGCAATTCCAAACTGTTCTGGCAATCCTTGCCACCATTGGTGTAATTTACGGCGCGTACTGTGCCATGGCACAAAAAGACCTCAAGCGGATGGTGGCTTACTCGAGCGTCAATCACATGGGTTATGTGCTGCTCGGGATTGTTTCTATGACTGCCATGGGGATTCATGGCGCGGTCTATCAGATGGTGGCGCACGGTATTATTACGGGCTTAATGTTTATGATGGTCGGGTTTTTGAGCCACCGAACCCACACTCGAGAAATTGCCAAGATGACAGGTATTTACAACGCCATGCCAATCTTGGGCGCAATCATGTGGATGGCGTTTTTAGGTGGGCTTGGCTTACCGGGTATGGCTGGCTTTATTGGTGAATACACGGCATTGTCTGGCGCAATTCAAAATCCTGCTACGGCGATTTACGGTTATATTTCTTTGGTTGGCATTATTGTCACGGCTGGATTTATTTTGTATGCGGTGCAGCGTGTCTTGCTTGGGCGTGACCCTGCGGCAGCCGACGACCACGGACACGACGACCACTCGAGCCATACCGCAAGCCATAAACACCATGACCTTTCGCCGCTCGAGATTGCGGCGGCGGCACCTTTGGTGATTTTGAGTGTGGTGCTTGGGTTGTATCCTGCACTTTTAACACCGTGGATTGATGGCAGTACACAACTCTTGCTCGAGACTGCCAAACGGGTCATGGCACTGGGAGGTGGACAATGATTTTTGTGGCATTGGTTTTCTTGATGATTTCCTCGATGGCTTTGTTTATTGCCGCCACCTTTAAGGGCGCAGAGGACAAACACGCTGGTCAGATTTTTGGTGGCATTAGCCTTGCGGTTTACGGTATTACGGCATTGCTGGCAGCCACCGCTTGGAACGACACGACCATTCATTATGGCGTGATTAAATCTGGCGGACTTGCTACCCTCGGCACAATCATCATGTGCGGTATTGGTGCATTAACCGTCGGTGGCGTGATGGCAAACCCCGAGAAGTACAAAGCGGGGGTTGGCGAATTCTTTGGCTTTATTGCTTTTGTGGTTTTTGGTGGCGCAATTATGGTCAGCACCAATCATTTGCTGGTGCTGCTGCTGGGTATTGAACTCTCGAGTTATGCGACTTACATTTTGGTTGGTTACTACCGTGACGACCGTTTTTCCAACGAAGCCGCCAGCAAATACTTTCTGCTCGGTGCGGTCGCCAGTGGCTTTCTAATTTTTGGTATGAGCTTGGTTTATGCCAGTGTTGCTTTTACCAATGGCTCATTGACCTATTCAGATTTAGGCACAACCTTAGCGGGTCTGGTCGGACAAACCGTTGGGATTCCAGCACTGATTTACCCAGGACTGGCAATGTTGCTGGTTGGCTTTGGCTTTAAGATGGCACTTGCACCATTTCATTCTTGGACTCCAGATGCTTACCAAGGCGCTCCAACCATGGTTGCGGCAATCCTTAGCGTCGGACCTAAAGCGGCGGTCGTGATTGCCCTCTCGAGCCTCCTGACCACGGCTTTTCCAGTACCAGAACTCTCGAGCGCTTGGAAAAATGCAATTGCGGTGCTGGCAATTTTATCGATGACGATTGGCAACTTGATGGCACTGCAACAAACCAACCTCAAACGTTTACTGGGTTTCTCGAGCATCGCTCAACTGGGCTACGTGGTAATTGGTGTGGCGGTCGGCAGTCTCGAGGGAACAAGTGCGGTCATTTTGTACATGGTTGGTTATTCCATTACCAACATCGGTGCATTTATGATTATTGCTGCCCTGCGCGATTCTGGGGTCGGCGAGAACATCGAAGACATTGCTGGACTGGTCAAACGCAACCCATTTGCTGCCGTGATGCTGGCAGGTTTCTTTATGGGCTTGGCTGGCGTACCTGTATTGGCAGGATTTTTAGGTAAGTTGCTGCTCTTTAAGAGTGCCGTGGACGCTGGCATGATTGCTCTAGCCGTGATTGCTGCTTTGAATGTCGTGCCGAGTTATTACTACTACTTTAGAATCATTATTTCTGCCATCTTTAGCGAACCAAAAGACGCGAGAACTTTCGAGTTAAATGCGACGGCTACCACCACGCTTGCCTTAGCGCTTGGCGGTGTGGTGCTGCTTGGAATTTACCCAACACCGCTCTTAAACATCATCAATGAAGCTGTCAAAGTCCTACCACTTTTTGCGGGAAGATAAGTTTCTCGAGTAAACAAAAAAGCCCCTTCTCGAGAAGGGGCTTTTGCTGTGATGGCATTAGTTTTGACCTCAACGCCCTGACCAGCAAAGTCACCACGGCTAGCGGCTTAGGGCTAAATCGGGTCGAGGCTCGAGGCGGACAATTTGAATACTCGAGATTATCTGAACCAGTCCAAACAAACACACCATCGTGTTCGACAATTTCGCCAACCAATTTCGGGCGAAGTAGAATTTCACCATCCACCAAACGCATCTCGAGGGTGCTGTTTGGTTTCAAGCTCAGTTCTTCGCAGATGGGTTTAGGAATCAGAACCCGACCAAAACGGTTAATTTGAATGGTTCCCATATTGGCAATGATACTATTTTTTGCCAAAAATACAATCTGATACCGAATTAACTTAATCACTCTCGTTTGACCCAAAAACGGTCAAACTGTCGCTCAAGCGTTAATTCGGTCTTTTATCACTCCTTTTAGTCGGT
>JAYWGM010000087.1:0-4487 GCA_043778225.1 Deinococcales bacterium
GAATACCCTTGACTTCGGATAAACCTGTAACTACTGAAAAAAAACTCGAGTGATTGTTTATGGCAGTAATTCAAATGCTGTGTTATGAATAATCTCGAAATCACCACGCACAATGCCTTTTTGAAAAGCTCGAGCTACAGAAGCCCCCAGCCTAGTGCTTGCTAAATAATCCACTTCGGGCAGCAGTATACTGGGCAGAACCAACTGTACAGGCAAGATACTTTTAGCTGCCGCATAATTCGGGTCTTGGCGGTCAAGGAGCGCTAAAATAGCGTTGGTATCTACCAGAACTTTCATTTCCATTCGGCGGTGAGAATTTCTTCATCTCGAGTTGACAGGTTGGCATTTGAAGCACCAATACCAACCCAGTCTGGAATACTTGGCACGGTGTAGGCTTTAATTGCCTCGAGTGCGATTTCAGTCTCGCTGCGTTGCTCGAGTTTAGCAAGAGTAGCAAGGCGTTGCTCGAGGTCAGGCTTGAGCGTGAGCGTTAAGGTTTTCATACGAAAAGTATGGCAGATGGGCAGTACACGGGTTTTGCTACTGGGCTGGAAGCTGTTGCCTCGAGATAGCCAGAAACGAAATCGAAATCATAAGCGGAACAATCAATTCCCAAAAAGTTGCTGGCTCATTTACCAGCGCCTTAACGCATCTGTTGATTCTCGAGATACAAGGTTTGATGGTTGAGGATGGCTTTGAACGCCCTCTCAAGCCTTTTTGCCAATCTTGAGTGTAAGAACTCGGGCAGTTCGGTTAAGTTTGCAAAACGGTACTTCTCGAGTTCGTCTGCTGGCAATCGAATACCCAGTATTTGCTCGTCTGTTAAAACCCCACCGTCAAAAATCCACATCAGCGATTCGGTATAATCTTCATATGGACTGTTGTAATCCACCACTAGCAACCGCCCAACCTGAAGTTCGAGATTCAATTCCTCCCAGACCTCTCGAGTGGCACAAGCCCACGGGCTTTCGTTTTCTTCAGTGATGCCGCCTGGGATTTCCCAAAGGGGTTTGTAGGCTGGTTTGACCAATAAAATTTGATCTGCGTTATTGCGAAACAAGCAACCTGCCGCCATGCGTTTTTTGGGCAGCGTCTCGAGGTGGGTTTTGCGATCCATGACTCGAGGATTTCATACCCGAATGAGGTTTCATGAAGCTACAAGTCCGAATCATTGCCTGTTGAGAACCATTCCTGAATGCTCGGTGCGGTAAAGGCTTTAATTGCCTCGAGTGCAATCTCACTTTCACTGCGCTGCTCGAGAATAGCTTGTAGAAAAGGGTCTGGGCAATTCTAAAAACATTAATCCCAAGCTGCGCTCGAATGTCATCTTTTTGAGAAAATCGTTTTTTCACTTCCTATTTCCTGATAGTATTGTAGGCTAATCACTGACATTTCACAATCGCAAAACTCGAAATTAAAAATTAGGTCGTCATGTACACTCTAAACCATGTCTTCGCCAATGCCTTTTCATAAAGCCTTGAATGCCTTTAAGGTTTTCCCACAAGCCTTTGCGCTGCTGCTCGAAGCTGCCCCTCGAGCCTTGTGGCTCAGTTTGGTGGGCAATCTAGTGCGTGGGTTGACCCCTGTGGCACTTGGTGTGCTGACAAAATTATTGGTGGATCATTTACTGCTTGGCGAAGGCTTCTCGAGTTCAGTTCAACTGATTCTGGTCGCTCAATTGTTGATTGCAATTTTGGGTCATGCTGCATCTTTATTCACCGAGTACCAAAAAATTGTTGTTAGGGATTCTGTTTCTGTGTTTCTAAAGCTCAGAATTGCCGCGCACACCACACAGCTTGACCTTGAATTCTTTGAATTACCCGAGAATTACGATGCTTTTGCTAAAGCTCGAGAAGAAATGGATTTTCGTCCGTTTCTGATGACCATAACTTTGATTGATGCCCTTGAGTCCTTGGTGACCATTACTGGTTTTTTTGTGATTATTTTTTTGTTCCAACCTCTGCTTGGTTTGGCGTTGTTCTTAGCGGCTTTACCTTCGCTTTTTGCTGCCTCGAGAAGTGGCGCTGGAATGTTTGCTTTATTCGATGATTTAACCCCCGAAGGGCGACGAGCCGCGTATGCGGATGAACTCCTGATTTCGGATGAAGCTGCTAAGGAAGTGCGTTTGTATCACCTTGCACCGCGTTTACTCGAGGATTTACGAGGGTATTTGCAGCGTATGTTAAAAGCAAAACTTGGTTTTGAAGTAAGTAAGCACATCAGTTTTGTAACCGCAGGTTTGTTTGGAATTGCGACACAGTATCTAGCAACAGCTTTTGTGGCGTATCGCGTTGGCATAGGTGCAGCTACAATTGGTGATTTAATGTTGCTACTAGGAGCTATTCTCAGTGTCCGCATGGGTTTAGATCGAGCAACCAACAGCCTAGGACAGATGTACGAACATAGTTTGTTCTTAAAGAACTTAACGCAGTTTCTCGAGCAAAAACCTCGAATTGTTGCACCAAAAAAACCCAAAACAACACCAAGTAAAATCGCAAAAGGTTTAACCTTTGAGAATGTCTCTTTTGCATATACAGGCAGTGAAAAAGCCGTTTATACCAATCTGAACTTAGAACTTCGAGCAGGTGAAACCACTGCACTGGTTGGAACAAATGGCGCAGGAAAAACTACACTGGTCAAGTTACTGACACGACTTTACGACCCGCAAAGTGGAGTCATTCGGCTTGATGGAACAGACATCCGCGAATTTGACCCGCTCGAGTACCGTCAGCGTTTTGGTGTGATTATGCAAGATTTCATGCAGTATAAACTAAGCGTCAAGGACAATATTGTGTTTGGTGACATCAGCCAAACACCAAGCATCGAACATCTTGAGAAAGCGGCTCGGGCTGCCCATGCAACGGAATTCATCATGGGTTTACCTGACACTTGGGAAACCATGCTTGGACGGCATTTTCATTCTCGAGGACAGGATTTAAGTGGTGGACAATGGCAACGCATTGCCTTAGCTCGAGCTTTGTATCGCAATGCCCCAATACTCCTACTTGATGAGCCAACGGCTGCGCTTGATGCCGAAGCGGAAATGGAACTCTTTAAGCATTATCAAGAATTTGTGCAGAACAAAATGGCTTTACTGATAACGCATCGTTTTAACACCGTCAAAATGGCAAATCGAATTATTGTTCTCGAGCATGGGCAGGTTCTCGAGGATGGTTCGCACGCAGATTTGTTGCGTTTGCATGGGCGTTATGCACAATTATTTGAAGCGCAAGCCAGTGGTTATCGGGATTGATGGTTGAATTGACCACACAACACTTGGCAATCAAGTCATGCCTGTTAAACGCTTTACACCATCACAAAATTTTCTAAACTTGGTTTATTCATCATTTCTCCACAAATCATGAAAAGCATAACATATCCATATTTTTTTGAATGGCGCGTGAAAAGCAAGCACAATTTGTTCTGGTGTCACCCCTTGCTCGAGCCAATGCAAGAATTGACTTTTGATAAGCTAACAACAATAATGTTGTTCTGATGATTCCACCTTTCGACCCTAACGGAAACTTGCCTGCTGGAGAGTATTCTTGCACTTGGTCGGAGTTTGAAAATCGGTATTCCACAACCACGCACCGAATTCAACTGCTGACAGGCTTACGCTTGGCTTTAGCAGACCTAAAAAATGCGGGATGTAAAACTGTTTGGGTCAATGGTAGTTTTATCAGTGATAAAGCCCAACCCAACGATTACGATGCTTGCTGGGATTCTCGAGATATTGACCCAGATATGCTTGAGCCAACGCTGCTGGATTTTGCTCACCCAAGAAGCAGAATGAAACGCAAATATAAAGGCGAATTATTTATTGCCGATGTACCCGCTACACCTTACGGCGAGACGTTCCTCGAGTTTTTTCAAAAAGACCGCGATGACAATCCCAAAGGTATTCTTAGGCTGGATTTAGGAGGTCAACCATGATTAACAATGAGCATCAGTACAAAGTTTCCAAAACAGCGCTCAAGCGCTTTATGCTTGCGCTCGAGCAGTACCAGCCTAGCCCAAAACTTCATCCTAAACTGGAAAAAGCTCAGCGCGAGGCTTTCATTGGGCAAATTGATACCTTAAAAGCCGAACTCGAGGAGTTTGAGCAGGTCAAAGCTCAGCAGCCCAATATCAGTACCGAAGCACTCGAGAATTTGCCCGAGGAACTGATCAAAGCTCGGGTAGCTCGAGGTTATACCCAAGCGCAGTTGGCAGCAAAATTAAAAATGAAACCGCAGCAAATTCAGCGTTATGAAGCCTCGAGATACGCCCATGCGAGTTTGGCACGGGTTCTCGAGATTGCGCGGGTGCTAAAGCCGTAAACAAAAAAGCCCCAGTGAAAACTGGGGCTTCTGAAACACCTTATTTCTAATCGTCGCCAGCCGGAGCAACTGGCACTTGGGCATTACCGCTCTGCGCTAAGCGTGTGGCTCGGTCATTGCCCTCGAGTACCTTCTCGCGCAAGCGCTCATCCATAACCTGAATACCCT
>JAYWGM010000088.1:0-14429 GCA_043778225.1 Deinococcales bacterium
AACATTTCCGACTAACAGGAGTAAGGGTGACGTATCTCACGCCGTAATGACAGATTTGCCGTTTTGTGAAAAATCTAAAATGCAGGCGTGAGATACTTAGAACTTCTTCACTCGAGCCGACGCGCCCTGCCTAAGCAAAAATGCCGATAAGTCTTGAATGCTTTCTTGAGGCTGGCGCTGAACCAAGTAGCGGCTCAAATCCCGATGATTTACAAATCGGTATGCGTTGGATTCCACTTTTGGGACTCGAGCAGCAAGCACTTTATCCAAAAGCCCTTGCTCAAGCCTTAGTACATTGTTTACTAAATGCTTTGACTATTTTCCGCTTCGCTCCAAAGAGTCTCCGCACTCGTCAACAATGTACTTTGTGTTCACTCGCATAGTTCGCAAAAATTCTACGAATTTATTTAACAGTGTACTTAGCAATGCCTGAGCGCGGTGTTTACTTAGGTGGCGTTAATTAAGTGCGCCTTGGCTTGTGCCTATCCCACGTCAAGAACTTGGTTTTGAAACTTAATCTTCTCGAGATGGGGTTTTTCGTTATCGGCGTTTAATCAATCGCTCATACTCATTATGCAGACCAATCCAAAACCATAAATACCCTGTTGGAACTTTAATCGCTAAGGCTCGGTACGAATCGTTGACTCGAGCCGACCAGAGTTCACTACCTACTTCCTTAAAATGCAGTGAAGGATGCTTTGGATTTTCTTCGAGTAGCCCGTGTTGTTTGTCAGCTAATCGTTGAACTTCGAGCGGTAATGCGTAATAAAACGCCCAGAATCTTGGTGTGGTTTGGTGATTCACCGTTTTGATACTCGCCCAGCGTTGTAGTCTGCTCGTGCCTCTGCCATCAGCGCGTCTAAATGACCTGCGTTTAAGTCCTGCTCGAGTTGGACATCCCATTCTTCTTGAGAAATTGGTGCTTGATTTAAGTTTTGGATTTCCTCGAGTAAGCGCCCTGCAATTTGATTTTGGGTAGCTTCGGGCAGCGTGTTTAAGGATTGAATGGCTTTTTCTAGTACCTGCGTCATGGCAAGAATGGTAGCACAGATTGCAGGCGTTAGCTTGTGCTTATGTCGCGCTAAAAAACTTATTTTGCTACTCGTTTCTTGCCCCAAAGCGCTTAAATTCCCGAAATGCCAACCACAAGACTCGAGACCACAACCAGACCCAAAAAGCCAATCGCGCCAATCCCAAGGGCTTTAGCACCAACCCGTCGCACTGCCTTCAAATCTACCCCCAAGCCAATGCCAGCCATTGCCATGGCGGTAAAAGCAATCGAGAGCGTCTGGGCAAAACTCGAGACTTCCTTGGGCAACCAGCCGAGCGAATTAATAAGCCCAACTGCCAAAAACCCAAGTAGAAATTGCGGCAGCACTGGCTGGCGTTGGGTTTCTTTGGTCTCGAGTTTTGCATCTCGGATTCGCAATATGCTCGAGGCAATCACCAAAGCAGGCGCAAGTAAAGCAACTCGAGTTAATTTTGCTAAAGTGGCGGTGTCTAAGGCGCTGCTGCTGACACTGGCGGCGGCAATCACCTGACCAACTTCTTGTAGGGTGCTGCCAGTCAGTATGCCGTACTGCAAATCGGTGAGCCCAAGTGGCTGGCGCAGCAATATAAAGCCAAGCACGCCAAATGTACCGAGTAAACTGACCGTACCAACGGCTAGACTGACCTCTTCATCTTTGGCATTTGAAATACTGCCAGCCGCTACGGCTGCCGACGCACCACAAATACCCGTGCCAAATGCCAGACTCAAACGCAATCCTCTGGTCAATCCAGCCCGTTTACCAAGTTCGTTGACACCAAGAATACCAATCAGCACCATCAGTCCATCCAAAAGTAAAATCAGTGGTCCTGAACTCATCAGGCTCGAGAAATTTAAGCGCACCCCAAGCAGCACAATCCCAAGGCGCAAAATTGTTTTGGCACTGTAAGAAATACCAGCTTTAAGACTCGAGGGCAGCGCGATACTCGAGCGCACAGCGATACCAAGCACCAACGCCCAGCCTAAAACTCCAAGAATTTTAAGACCCACAATACCCGGTAAAAGATTAGGGATTCCAGCGATAACGGCGGCAATTGCGGCTATACCTAAACAAGTCAGAATGCCAAGGGTGTATTTGGGCATGAATGCTGCACAGTCTAACGTTTTTGAGGCATAGAAATTGGTTGTGACGAATGTCTCGAGTTTAATTCCGAGTAAACCGATAGACTTTAATAGTTCAATTCGGAGGAATCTATGAAGACAATCTTTTTAACCGCACTCGCAGCCATTATTGTGGCAGCCACCGCCGCTTCACAAACCCAAGAACTAACCGTTTACACCGGACGCGGTAAAGGGCTGGTGGACCCATTGGTGCAAGCCTATCAAGCCGAAACAGGAGTCAAAGTCAATGTTCGTTATGGCACAGATGCCCAGTTATTGGCGGCAGTCCAAGAAGAAGGCGCACGTTCGCCAGCCGATATTTTCTGGGCAAACACCTCTGGCAGCCTTGGCTTACTGAGTAAAAACAATCAATTCTTAAAACTCTCGAGCGTTATCACCAACAAGCCCAGTTTCTTTGTCCCTGAAAGTAAAACTTGGACTCCGCTCTCGATTCGTTTTCGGGTTTTAGCCTACAACCCCGCCAAAATTAAAGCCGCCGATTTACCAAGCAGTGTTATGGATTTACCAAAAATGACCGCCCTCAAGGGTCGAATTGGTTGGACTCCAGCCTATGCCAGTTTCCAAGACTTTGTCGGCGCAATGGCTGCCACCAAGGGCGACGCTGCCACCAGCCAGTGGTTGGCTGGTATGAAGACACTCGAGCCAAAGTCTTATGGCACAAACAATGTTCAGATGCTCGAGGCACTGCGGGCTGGCGAAATTGATGTCGCCCTGACCAACCATTATTATGTGCTGCGCTTTACCAAAGTTGGCTATGCGATGGGAACACACTATTTTCAAAACGGCGATGTTGGTTCGCTGGCTTTGGTGACGGGTGCGGGTGTCCTAAAAACCAGCAAAAAACTGGTGGCTTCGCAAAAATTCCTAACTTGGCTGCTCTCGAGTAAAGCCCAGCAGTTCTTTAGTGGTGAAATTTTTGAATACCCTGTGGTCAAAGGAGCAATTCTGCCAAGCAGCTTACTGCCCCTGAACGAGATGATTAACCGCAGTCCAAAAATAGATTTTGACAAACTAGCAGATTATGTAGACAACGCCCAAAAACTGCTGCGCGAACAGGGACTTCTGTAGAGCAGGTAAAAAGGTCAAAGGGTTAAAACTTTTACCTTTTTACCCTTTACCCTTTTTACCTTTATGAATCAACGACCCTATGCGGCTCGCCGCGCACCACTTGCTTTGGTGCTGTTTGCCTTGGTGGTTGCCTCGAGTATTCTGATTCCATTGTTTTATTTGGTGGTGCGGGCGCTCGAGGCGGATGGCTCGAGCTTACAAGAAATTGTTTTTCGTGAACGCAATTTGCTGCTGCTTGGCAACACGCTTTTATTGGCAATTTCAGTGCTGCTTGGCGCAACCTTAATTGCCCTACCCGCCGCATGGCTAACGGCTCGAGCCAAGTTGCCATTTTCAAGATTCTGGGTGATTGCCGCAACCCTTCCTTTGGCTGTGCCGGGCTATGTTGGCGCGTTTGCCTTGCTGGCTGCCAGTGGTTCTGGTGGGACGCTCCAAGCCTTGGGCATTTCCTTGCCCCGATTGGATGGCTTTTGGGGGGCAACGGCTATTTTGGCAATCTATGGTGCGCCTTATTTATTTGTCAATCTCAACAATGCTCTACAAAACACCGACCCAGCCCTCGAGGAAGCATCCCGCAGTTTAGGCTACTCGAGATGGCAGGGTTTTTGGCGAATTACTGTGCCACAGCTTCGCCCCGCTTGGCTATCTGGCGCACTTTTAATCACGCTTCATGTGCTGGGCGATTTTGGTGTGGTCAGTTTAATGCGCTTTGAAACTTTTTCCTTTGCGATTTACACCCAGTACATCAGCAGCCTTGACCGGGTGTATGCCGCATGGCTGGCATTAATTCTATTGCTGCTGACGGTTGTTATCCTTGGACTCGAGGGGATGGCGATGCGCCGTGTCTTTCTAGCCCGCAATCCCAAAAATACCCGTTCGGTATCGCCCGTTTCGCTTGGTTTTTGGACAATCCCAGCTTTGATGCCGTTGGCTTTGTATGTCGCCATAGCCGTGGCGTTGCCAATTGTTACAGCCCTGCATTGGATGGCTCGAGAACCGCAGAGTCTTTTCTATAATCCGTGGGCAGAACTCTGGCGGGCGACCCTCGGGACGCTTTCGGCAGCCGTGCCAGCCGCCTTTTTATGTGCCGCCTGTGCTTTGCCCTTGGCATATTTGGCGGTGCGCCACCAAGGGCGTTTATCAGCTTGGCTCGAGCGCAGCAGTTATTTGGGTTATGCCACGCCACCTTTGGCATTGGCACTGGCACTGATTTTTGTGACTTTGCGGCTTGTGCCAGACCTCTATCAAACCCTATGGCTGCTTATTTTTGCCTACACAGTGCATTTTTTAGCCGAAAGCATCGGACCGATTCGTAGCCAACTGTACCAAGTCCCCGTTCGGCTCGAGGAAGCCGCCCGAAGTCTTGGTTTACGCAGTTCAGAAGTCCTGTGGCGGGTGCTTGTGCCACTTTTGGCTCGAGGAGTGCTGGCGGGAGTGGCATTGGCTTTTTTAAGTGCTGCCAAGGAATTGCCATTGACCACGATTCTTGCGCCATCTGGTTTTGAAAGCCTTGCCAAAAATGTGTATGGCTACACCTCCGAAGCGATGTTTGGCAAAGCTGCACCCCATGCACTGGCTTTAATTTTGGTCTCGAGTGCTTTTATTGGGCTGGTTTTACCGCGCAAAAAAAATTAACGGGTAGCACCTGGGTCGAGCATCCCTGTGCGGCAGTCCAGCACAAATTGATGGGTGATGCTAAACGTGCCATTGCCGTAGCCAATTTTCATGGCTTTGCGCCCCGAACCAACCACACAGCGACTGCGAATCAGACCATTTTGGGCTTTGATGGTTTCTTCGTTTGCGCCGTTGTTTTCAAATAACACCACAGTCTTGTTGGCATTAGGGAAACGCAACTCGAGTGTAAAGCTGTCCTCGCGTTTGGCTTCGAGGGTGGCACGCAAGGCAAATGGTGCATCGCGCTGCACGGTCACACCTGCCGTACCAGAAAAATCATTAGGCAGACGAATCGTGCCTTGGGTCAAGAACGAATCATTTGAACCCGCTTTACGCCAGCCCAACTGCACCACCAGATTCGGGCTAAATTCAAGGTTTCTCGAGAACCGCCCAGTCGCATCGGTTTTAAGAAGACCAAGGTATTGCTGACCCGAAAAAAGTGCCAATTCTAAACCAAGGTTGGCTGTTCCCTCGAGTTTGACCTGACGCAGTTCGATAATAGCCCGTTTGCTGTCGGCAATCACCTCAAGTTGGCGCTGCACAAAATTTTGTACGCCGTAAACACGACCATCGTCGGCGGCAAAAACCCCAATGCCAATATGGGTGTACTCGCGGTTTAAGATTCCAGCCCGATGCGGTGGGCTGTTCATCCATTGGAACATCAATTTTGCGCCAGTCGTGTTGGGGCTTTCAAAGTTATAAGCAATGTTCTCGCCAGCCCCAAAATCCAAGCCGCCGGCTCGATGAAAGCGTTTTGTTGGCGTTTCAAAGCCAGCCTTATCCGAATCGTGGGCAAAAAAGTCTCGAGTTGCCATGTCTTGGGCGTGTAAACGAGCCGCCGCCCGTAAGCGTGCGTCAAATTTGAGGGCTGGTAAACCGATCGCCGCCCGTTCGCGGTTGGTGGACTCGAGAATCACCTGTTCGGCAAACTCTAAGCCAGTGCTGTTGGGCAGTGGTGGCAGTGGGTCGAATGCTAAGGCGACACTGGCTAAACCAAGCAGGGCAAGAAAAATTCTTTTCATACCGAACAGTTTAGCGCATTTTTCAAATTCTCGAGCTGGTGTGGTTTGCCCTACCAAAAAAATACAGTCAAGCGCTAGACTGGCGCTTGATGAGCAAAGGTCGAGTATTAGCCGCCATGTCGGGTGGCGTGGATTCAAGTGTCACCGCCGCCTTACTGCGCGACGATGGTTATGAAGTGATTGGCGCGATGATGCGTTTCTGGCCCGACCAAAAACGGGTCTCGACTTTTGATTCGTGCTGCTCACCCGATGCGGCTTACGAAGCCCGCCGCGTGGCTGACCATTTGGGTTTGCCGTTTTACTTACTCGATTACCGCGAGGTCTTTGAAGAGAACATCATCGCGCCTTTTGTGCAAGAATACCGCGAGGGACGCACCCCAAACCCGTGTGTACTTTGCAACAGCAAAGTTAAATTTGACCATTTGGTCAAAAAAGCCCAGATGCTTGGCTGTGATTTTGTGGCGACTGGGCATTTTGTACAGCGCATAGACAACGGAATCCAACCAGAATTTCATCGTGGCAACGACCCACGCAAAGACCAAACTTATTTTTTGTGGGGAACACCGCGCCACTCGCTCGAGAAGGTGCTGTTTCCTGTTGGGCATCTCGAGAAACCAGCCGTGCGTGAATTGGCTCGAGGCTACGGGTTAATCACTGCCGAGAAAGCCGAGAGCCAAGACATTTGTTTTGTGCCAAATACGATAAAAGATTATATTTCTGAACGTATCGCACCAAAGTCGGGCGAGATTATCGATATGCTTGGAACAGTTGTGGGCGAACATGAAGGCACACAGTTTTATACCATCGGGCAAAAAAAGGGCATGAAACTGCACCAAAGCCATATTGAACAATTTATTGTGCGAATAGATGCAGCTAAAAACCAGATTGTGGTTGGTAGTAAAACCGATTGCAGCAGCGCCACACTCGAGGCTCGAGGTGTAAATTACTTGGTAGACCTCGAGCAGTTACCGACTGACCTCGAAGCCCAAGTCCGTTACCGCACTGCGCCCGTTCCAGCTAAATTAACTCGAGCCGAAGCGACTGGCTTTAGCTTGGAATTTCTCGAGCCACAATTTGCGGTCACGCCCGGACAGAGTGTGGTGCTGTACAGTGGGACAAGGTTGCTTGGTGGCGGGTTTATTGTATAACTAGCAAGCAAAAAACTTTGGTCAAAAGACCAAAAATGAAGTGGCAAAAGTCAATTTCGAGCAATTATCGTACACAGTCAAAAACGCATTCATACCTTATCGGTAGAAGTTCCCAAGAACCCTGAAACTCGAGAAAGGCGGGTTGCTAAAGCTGTTCAAGCCCTCCAAAACAATCAATACGCCATTTAACCAATGTGATTTGTGTATCTTGGCTCATACAATAGCCTTATGCCGATTCGAGCTTATACCCCGTCCGATGCAACAGCTTTGATCACACTCTTGCAGCGCCAAAATAACAACATTATCACACTCGAGTCTTTTACCCAAACCGAAGCCCAACATGATTCAAGCACTGCGCTTTGGCGTGTGCTGCTCGAGGAAAATACTGTTATTGTTGGTTGTGCTGAACTGAGTATGCGCCCTTCGACTCCGGTGGGTTGGCGGGACTTAAAAATTGTTGTTGCAAAAAATGCCGAAGGTCAGGGATTTGGTCAGCGCTTACTCGAAGAAGCCCTAGCCCAAGCTGCAAAACTGCGTTTAATCGGCTTTGAAACTTCGGTGCGTGATAACAATCATCCTAGTCGAAGATGGCTCGAGAAACGTGGTTTTGAATTTGATTTCCACCGCTTTGAAAGCGAACTAAACCTGCAAGAATTTCAAGCATCACAGTTTACCAATGCAGTCACTCGAGCCGAAAGCCAAGGTATTAGCTTTGCAACTCGAGCTGATTTTCTGAATGACTCTGGTTTACGTGGCTTGCACACACTGGATAATCAGTTGTTTTTAGATACACCCGACGCACCAGGACGCACCCCTCTCAGTTTTGAGCGTTTCCAGAAATTGATTGCAGAAAATCCACAAGTTACGCCCGAATCAATCATTCTTGCCGTAAGCGGTAACACGTTTATTGGCATGACGATCATGCTCCGAGAAGACAAAGCATTTTACACAGGCATGACAGGGGTGACTCGAGAACACCGTGGGAAAGGCATTGCTTTAGCCTTAAAAGTGCTTGGGATACACTACGCCATTCAACAAGGAGCGGTTAAAATGACAACCCATAATCACTCGAGGAACGCGCCAATGATAGCGGTCAATCAAAAACTGGGTTATCAGCAACGCAGCGGACTTTGGGTTTTGAAACGCCAATTATGAAATAGCCATTTGCCGAATTGCACCAAGATGATAAGCCGCGTGAGCCACGAGAGAAATACCAACCGTGGTCATCATTGGGTTATTTGGGTCAAAACCATTGGGCAATTGGGTAATCAGCCTTTCGTACTCGAGCCGCAAATGGCTTTTAAGTTCTGTCCATTCTTCGACAGTCACACTTTGTACTTCCCAGCTTTCGACCCAATTTCTCGAGGCTGGCTGACCGCGCATTAAAGCATTCGACATCGCCAAACTCCAACGCAAATGATTGGTATGTGCCGCTATGCTCGAGTGACCTATTTTTCTCGAGGCATCCTCGGCACTTATTTTTTCGAGGGTGGCAAATAAGCCGCTATCTGCGCCGTGGTCAGAAAACCAAGATTGGGTTTGTGTACCCGTGTATGCCTCTGCCAGTAAGGTTTTGATGCTCTCCAAAAAGTGATTCATATGACCCAAATTATAAACCAAATTTACGTCATGTTCTGACGTAATTAAATTTCAAAATGTTTTGTATAAAAAAAGCAACCCTCGAGTTTCTCGAGAAGTGGCAAGTAAAAAACTTTGGTCAAAAAGACCAAAGTTAAGTGCTAAACAAGAAGCTTCTTAGCGTTTGACCAGTGGGAATTCAAAAATCCGTGTCGGACGATTCTGCTCAAGATTCATATTTTCGGTGCGAAAACCTGTGAATAGCTGGTTCTGCTCGAGTTTAAGAATATCGTATTCTTGAGTGTAATCTTTGACTGTAGCAATTCCAAATGCCATGCAGCCAGTGATACTAACATCGCGTTCGGTGTTGATTGGTAATGTTGCATTACCGCACCCAGTTTGGTTTAAGACGGCTTGAATATCGGGTACATGAGCCGTGATAAATTTTGCAGTTTGACCCCATGTAACTTTCAAAGTGTTAGGGCTGAAAATTTCGCCTAAAGTGTACGGTCCAACAATTTTATTGGTGAACAACTGCACGTTACAAGCAGGGTCAGCGAAAATCGTGTACTTGAGTTGCCAAGTGTTGGTCGTGAATACAAAATTACGTTTAATGAAGGCGGTTTCAGCCCCTGCCACAAATGTTTCGCAACCCTTACTATCCCACGTACCAACCAAATCGGTATTCTTAAACAAATTTTGTTGTGCCGAAACGTGAAAAGCAGCCAAACCAGCAATAATCGAAGCGAGAATAATTTTTTTCATGAGAACTCCTTTTTGGCAATATCATGCCGTCTCGAGGCGTACAGCCCTCGAAGTGAGGATGAGGTTTCTAATGGTCTTGCTCGAGAAAAACTATTTTGACTCGAGCAAGTAAGGCTGACTTAGCGCGGGGCAGGTTGTAAAACGCTAATCAAATTTCCGTATAAGTCTTTTAGATAAAATTGCCGACCCCAAGGCATATTTTCTGGTTCGCCTAGCAGTTCTACACCTTTAGACTTAAAATCTGCGTGGGTTTGGTCGGCATTTTCGGTATTCAAAACCAGTAACGCGGTATCGCCAGCTTGTTTTCCAACGGCATTTTTTTGCGATTCGGAACTTGCCACATCGAGACTGATTTCTGGGTAATCCACACCAACTGGTGCAACTGTGACCCAACGTTGTTCGGGGGTGAAGGGAACATCCATGCGTAACTCGAGTCCAAGGGATTCTTGGTAGAACTTCAGGGCTTGGTCTTGATTGCTGACGAGAACTGTGATGTATGCGTATCCGTTTAACATGGTGTTGCTCCTTTTTGCGCTTTGTTTGGCGCTTGAGAAAACTATAATCGAGTCGGATACATGGGCGCTTATCCGAAATTGCTAAATTTGAATTCAGACTCGAGCAGCCACACGGTACTGGGTTGGCGCAACCCGAAAACGGGCTTTGAAACTCCTCGAGAATGTTCCAAGGCTATCAAAGCCCAAATCAAAACAAATGTCAGTCACGTCCTTATCGGTGTCTGTCAACCATTTTTTAGCCAACTCGAGGCGCTTATGGGTCACAAATTGATAGGGTGTAATTTCAAAAGTCTGCTTAAAAAGCCGTAGAAAATGATGTGGCGATAAATTCACCACATCGGCAATACCAAATAAATTCAGATTCTCGAGGTACGAGGCTTCAATAAAATCTCGAGCCACGTGTAAGCGCTTAAATAATTCTTCGCGGGTGCTGCGTTTGGCGGCTGGCAAACGCTCAATTTCGGCTTCCAGATTACGATGCAGCACCAGTAAATGCTCAATAATCGGATGCAATGCCTGCTCGAGTGGGTCTTGGGTCACTTCTGCCCAAATAAACGCCCGTAAAAAACCCATGAACTGCGACAAGCGCGTATCTCGAGGGTAGGTGCGTTCATAAAACTCGAGTGGCAAACGCAAATCTGGATTATCCAATTGCTTTTCTGGCGGCAATGCAGCCGCGCTGTAGACATCCGCGCCAAGTCCAGTCCGAAAGCGAATCGATAGAACCTCGGTGTTATCTTCAATGCGGTGAGCGTGACGTTGATGGTCGTTGAGAATCAAATACCGGTCTGGTGTGACCGCAAACCGAGCGCGTCCAACTTCGTGCAACTCGAGTCCAGAAAAAACACTGTACAAAGATAAAGACGTACTGTGAATCGGGATTTGCTGCTCATTGCCTTTGGCATGAATCAAAACATTCATCCAACCCCGAGGATTAGGTGCGTCTAAACTGCGTCCGATGGTGGTTAAGGCGGCGTAATCAGTCAAGAACACACCTGATTGTACCTCGAGAAGCTACTCGGTTACAGCCAGCCGCACACCAAGTACCGCAAAAATAAGCGCAAATGAACGCCGTAACCACAAAATAACCTTGGGCGACTGAATCACATATTGCCGCACAGCGCTTGCCAGAATACCGTAGATCACAAAGATAACCAGTGTAATCAGCATAAAAACAGCACTTAAAAATAGCATCTCGAGAATCGGTGAATCAGAAGCTCGAGGAATAAAAAGTGGTAAGAACGCCAAGAAGAAAATCGTTAATTTAGGATTAAGGATATTCAGTAAAAATGCCCTTAAAGCAATCTGCCAAGGGCTTTTGCTCGAGCCAGCCGAATTAAACGTGAGTGCATTATTATCGCGCCACATTTGCCAAGCCAAGTAGAGTAAGTACGCTGCTCCAACAAATTTAAGCCCCTGAAAAACCACCGCACTGATGTGCAGCACCAATGTAAGCCCCAGAATACTCGCCAGTAAATGCGGCAAAATACCAAGTGTGCAACCAATCGCAGCCGCAATACTGGCACGCCAACCCAGAAAAATACCAGTCGAAATCGTGTAAATCGCACCAGTCCCCGGAATCAAAACCACAATCAAAGACGTAAGTAAAAATTCGGCATTCAACACAAAAAGCCTCCTGCTCGAGCCTCGAGCAACAAAAGCCTACTGCGACAAACGCTGCGCGTCTTGTACGCTCTTGCGGTACTGAGCGGGCGTAACAGCCCAAAGTCGTTTGAACCAGCGCGTTAAATGGCTCTGGTCGGCAAAACCACACGCCAAGGCAACACTGGCAATATCTTGTTCCTCGAGTAACAATTTTTTAGCATTCTTGACCCGAATCTGACGCAAAAACGCATGAGGTGCAATACCAACGGCTTTTGTAAACACATGAACCAAATGGAAACGATTCAAGCCAGTTACTCGAGAAAGCGCAGCCAGCGAAACATCCTCGGAAAAATTTGCCTCGAGAAACTGTTTAATCTGTGTCACGGCTCGAGGTTCGCGCCCGAATTTCTGGGGTCGCACCGTTGCATCCCCGTAACGCCCTATAAAACGCGCCAAAACATTTTGTAACACGGTTTCAGACTCGAGCAGCGAAGTAGCAGGATTCTCGAGCAACCGATGCACATTCAGGAGTTCCAACGCCACAGCATCATCGGAAATCACACCCGACTGAAAAAACGGCAATCCCCGAGAAAACCCAGCCATATCCGAAACGATATTCTCCAAGAATTCTGGCTCGAGATAAAACATTCGGTAGCCCCAACCCTTGAGCGTCGCAGGTTGACCAGTGTGCGGTTCATCAGGAATACACAAGTTAATCTGCCCTCGAGTCGCAACGACATTTTCACCACGGTAATAAAAACCAAGAGCGCCATGTTCAATCACACCAATCGCATACTGCTCATGCGTATGCAAAGGAAACGACTGCGTGAGATGCTGACCACGCAGCAATTCCACGTTATGAAGCCTTGGAATATGCCAGATTTTAGAGATGGACTGAGCGGGAAGCATTGCGGTAATAATACAAAAATTTTCTCAAGCCAACTCGAGCCTAACTTCACGCCCAAGCCTAGCCTCGAGTGTAATCAGCATTTCTAAACTAAATTTATCATGCTTACCACGCATTAAATCAGAAACTCGAGATTGGGCAATGCCAAGTTGTTCAACAGCTTGGGCTTGGGTTAATTGCTTGGCGTTAATAAAACCACGTAAATCATTGATAAGTTTAGAGCGCAATTGCAAAATTGCAGCCTCGGCAGGGTCAAAACCCAAGTCTGTAAACACATTCCCACTGGATTCAATAATTGGTTCTTGCATCATTGTCCTCCTATTTGACGATAACGCCGTCTTGCCAATTCAATGTCTTCTCGAGCCGTTTGCTGGGTTTTCTTTTGGAAAGCGTGCAGCACAAAATAGCCGTCTCGAGTTTTGCCACATAAATAATTCGCCATTCACCAAAGATATGAATACGGATTTCACCCACTCCTGAGTCAATATCAGACATTGGCTTCCAGTCGCTAGGGTCAAAGCCACGTTGCATCAAACCCTGCTTGTCGCTTTACTTCAGCAAGAAAATCCCGTAAGGCATCAAGGCTCGAGCCTACAAACTGGAGCGGCTTCACAAGTGCCAATATATCAAAAAAAATTGATAAATACTCGAGACCAATGGCTCGAGAACCTATGTTTTCTGGAATATGGGTATGTTAGTGCCAAGTTGCATCGTCAGACAACTGCTCGAGCAAACGCTGGGCTTGTTCACGAATCAGGGTTTTCATGCGATTAAGGATACAGCTTGGGCTTAAAAGTATCAAGAAAATGCTGTGGCTCGAGCTTATGGCTATAGATTTGGGCAAAGCCTAGCCTACACTTTTGAACGAGTTGACGTACAACACGTTCACTACTTCCAGATTTTCATGACTTGCCGCAAACATATTATCTTTCCCAAATGATATGCCGTGTGAACTGCCAGAAACTCCAAGGCATCGCGCCACCTTGAATGCGGATACTCTGGTTCTTGTGAATTTAACCAGTTCTCGTCCTTGGCTAGTTCTACAGCTCGCTTAGAGTATGTCAGGAACATCAAAACAAGGTCATCCCATTCCTGCTGATTGGCTGGTGCAGAAGATTGAGGAAAATGCTCTTCATACGACCAGCGCTCCAAAGCTGCTCTGCCCTCATCCAAACTAATTTTTAGAACCATAGCTGTGTGCCAGAGTTCTTGATAGATACTATGGGGAACTTCGTTGGGACGCGCCCTTACTTGTTCAAGGGTCAGTCCCGTAAAAATGGATTCACGTGGCGCAAATCCTCCTGTGAGCAGCAAATCATCCCAATCATTCATGGTTTTTTCCCCAGTAGTGTTTAGAAATCGTGTTTGTAGGTTGGCTTGGTATCCTAATCAATCATATCACTGACTACAAAAATTGTATTCATTTTCTATGAACTAAAACTCGAGCCTAGCAGTGTACAGAATGGGCTTTGCCCATCTTTTTTTGCCTCGAGCCACAGCCTTTGCTCGAGGCTTTAATTTCGTATTCAGATGCTAATCGCTGCCCTAAGGATGGCATCATTACCACCGTATTGCTTCACGGCTTTCTCAAAATCCTGACGATTGGTTTCTCGAGCCAAATTGTCCTTGTCAAACATAATTAGACCAAAGAAACTAAAATCGGCTACAAAACGCTGGGTGCTGATTTGAAAGGCTTTGACGGTAGCGTGTTGCTGGTCACGCAGGATCATCACAGGGGTTTTTCCGTAGAAATAGTATTCTACTTTTGGCGCAGTCAGTTCTTTTTGTTTACGCATTACCGCTCACCACCTTCTAGCACAAGCATTTCTTGCCATGCCTGAGTGTACATGGTTTTTGAAACATTGACCAGTGTTTCTAATAACTGATACCGAATTAACTTAATCACTCTCGTTTGACCCAAAAACGGTCAAACTGTCGCTCAAGCGTTAATTCGGTCTTTTATCACTCCTTTTAGTC
>JAYWGM010000089.1:0-70091 GCA_043778225.1 Deinococcales bacterium
AGAAACGAGTTTTATCTCGTCAACAACAACCACACTGTCAAAGAACTCGCTCGTACTCGAGGTGACCTCGTGCAGAGCGACAAAGAATGTATCACTAGAAAACAGATGTGTCAACACCAAAGGGGACATCTCGGGGGAAAGATAGATAGTGCGTGAAGGACAGGTCAAAAGGGTTGGGTCAGGCTCGAGACAAAGGAAAAGTTAGGGTGTGTGAACTCGAGTATAAAGATAAAGATGGCTCGAGAGTAGAAAACTGAGCTAGAAGTGATAATTGCGTCTCAGACAGGAAAAAGCTAAAAAGCAACGGTCGGGAAGCCCCTCTTCAGCTTTCGGCAGCCGTTGCAACTTATCCTTTTTTCCTGCGTTTCCACGAACTTCGTTCGGTTTATGGCTATCCCACATGGGAGAAGCTCTCTCGGAAAATGGAAAAAGGCGCTTTTAGTAAAAAAAGCGTTAGACTCGAGCCATGCCAGTTTTGGAGCATTCGACCAACGAATTTATGGAGCATTTTAAGGCTTCTGCCGCCCGCGTTTTTTTGTACCCTCAGATTGAGGCTTCGCCGCTTCTCGAGGCTCGAGTTGGTGGGCGGGTGATTTATTTGTTTGACCGCATGGGTCCATATGCTGCTGTCAATGGCGAAGCGTTGATGATTATTAATCCGATGGTGGAGAGCTTGGCAATCTCGGAAATACAAGAAGCCGATTTGCGCGTGGTTGGCGTTTCTAGGCTTGAGGGAGTTGGGCAAGTGCTGGCAGTCGAACCAAATCATGTGGTTCTCGAGGCTCGAGCGCCTTTGGTGATTGGGGTGCTGGATGATTCATGGCGTAAAATCAAAGTTGGGGATTGGGTTGGTTTCTCGAGTTTAGAACCAGTCCATGGATTTTTTGTCAAAAGTATTCGCTTGTAAACTGGCATTACACAGTTTTTTCTCATTTATGTCACAATAGAGCCATGCAGTGTCCGAGTTGCGCTGACCCAATCAAAGCTGGATGGCGTTTTTGCCCAGCTTGTGGTGCGATTTTGATGCCAGACAGAGCGCAAGAGCAACGGCGCGTGGCAGTCTTGTTTGTGGATTTGGTTGCCAGTACCAAATTGGCAAAAAGTTATGGCAGCGAAGAGTATTTTGATTTGATGGGCGAGATTTTGACCGTGCTGGCTGGCGAAATCGAAGCCTTGGATGGTCATGTCGTGCAGTTTCAAGGCGATGCAGTGCTGGCAGCTTTTGGGCTGACCAAAACTCACCCAGATGATGCAGTGCGTGCTTTGCGGGCAGCAAAATCTTGCTTAAATGCAATCGAGGCTTATGGGACACGAGTCGGTTTGGAACTCGAGGGACGGGCTGGGATAGACACCGATGATGCCACGACGGGTTGGGTCGGTAAAGAACTGACCTTGTTTGGTAATGTGGTCAATCTTTCGAGGCGTTTATCGAGTGCAGCTGAACCCGGCGAGGTCTTGGTTTCGGAACGTATCCGCGATGTGGCTCGAGGACAAGCCCAATTTATGCTGGCGCACAGCAGAATTATTCGCGATTACAGCGAAGAACGCGGTCCGTATCGTCTGGTCAATTTTAAGATCGCCAAGAATGCAGCCGTTTTGACTCCATTTCAAGGGCGGCGCAGCGAACTTTTGTGGCTCGAGAACTTGTGGAGTTTGGCGCAAAACCAAGGTCTGGTACAAGCCCAGATTTTTGGTGCAAGTGGCACGGGCAAAAGCCGACTGTTGCAAGAATTTACCCAACGCCTTGAGCAAGAAGCCCGTTGTATTACCTTGCACCCAAAGCAGTTAAAACTTGAAGATGGGGCATTGGAACGCTTAGATGAACATGAGGCACTGGTTGTAGTCTTGGAGAACGCCGAGCAATTTGAGCCAAACATGATTGAGCAAATCAGTTTACCAACCTCTAAACCGCGTTTAATTTTGCACCATCGGCGCAGCCAAGCCCCAGGACTCGAGTCTTTGCGCTTGACGGGTCTGGGGTTTATCGAAACTCGAGCTTTACTAGAAAGCCTCAGTGGTCCACAGCCAATCAGTTTGATTCAAGGCTGGCTAGAAATCTCGGCTGGAAATCCGTGGTTACTCGAGCGTTTGGGACGAACCACACTCGAACCTGATTTTAAGGCAGAGGCGGCGCAGTTACCAGAAAGTGTGGCTCGAGCCGTGCTGGAAAAACTGGATGAATTACCTCGTTCAGCCAGAGAAACCTTATCGGCAGCCGCGCTTTTTTCCGATGGTGTTTTTGCTGGAGCGCTCGAGGCTATTTTGAACCGCGAGGTCGGGGCAGATATTCTTAAAATGCAGCAAGGTGGCTGGCTGACCGAGCTTTTTCCAAGTGCGATTATTGGCGAGACCGAATTTGTTTTTTCGCTGCCAATGGTGCGCCAAATTGCCGCAACCTTAACGCCGCTCAAAGGCAAAAAGTTACTGCACTTTGGTTTGGCGGTTTGGTTTCTCGAGCGCGACCCACAAAAAGCTCGAAATCATATGCGCTTATCCAACGAAGTCACGCCTTCTCGAGTGCGTTTAATCAAGCACCGTTCAACCCAAAGCCTTGACCAAGCGGTGCAACTCGAGCGCTCAGAGGCTGGGCAACTCGAGCGCTCAGAGGCAGCCCAACTCGAGCGCTCAGAGACAATACTCGAAGAAACAAAAACAGAACGGCTTCAAAAATAGCTTTAGAGCTTTCCAAAAGAGACAATCCAGTATTTTTTATTGTTTTCTGGAATCGTGACAATGGCTGCCCCATAACGATTAAAATCTGTGTCCATAAAGACTTGGCAGTGTCCGACAGTGCTACCAATCCAAGCTGTAATCACTGGATTGGGGTCGGTAAATTCAAATGCCATAATCTCACCAAGACTTGTACCCGAGAATCCAGCAGCACGCACTCGAGAAATAACTGTGCCATCGCCAGCCCCATCGTGTGGGTCTGATGGCATTGCAGTTTTATGATTCTTTGCCATGTAGTCGGCATGGTTGTGAGCAGCTTTTTGCAATTGTACATCAATGATTAAATTTGGCGATGGAGTCGTAAAACTCTTGGCTGGAAACGAAGCACCTGAAGCAGCACAGTTGATAGGTGTACCTCCAGAAGCGCTTTGTCTTTTTGTATTAATCGCATCGTAAAACGAATTGGCAACTTCGTTGTTGATTGTTGGTACATATGGCGGCGTTGGGCAAGCAACCAAAACAAAAGCTAACGCCAAACCAAGCCAAATAAACTTTTTCATGGCAACAGTCTACGGCAAAAACCATATTTTGGTCTCGAGCCAAGCATTGACCGCGTTTCAGACAAGACCAATTGCATTGTTGAAACTTCTGGCTTCCAAGTCGCGTAAACTACTGCCATGAAAGCCTCGAGTCTGACCTTTGCCATTATTGGCGCGATTGCCTGTGTGATTGGCGCAATTTTGTTTGAAATTCTCTTTCCAGCCCGCGCTAACCTTGCCTCCGAAAACACACGGGTGGCTGTGGCACTGCTAATCGACACCAGTGGCAGCATGGAACAAGAGGGCAAACTCGAGGAAGTCAAGCGGGCGGCAGCCGACTATGTGGCGCGACAAACCAGCAATACGACCCTCGAGGGCATGAGCATCAATCGTTTCTCGAGCGATGCCCAAACGGTTTCTTTGTACAGCCAAGATTTCAATTCGCACCAAAGTGTTATTTCTCGCTTTGTGGCAAGCGGTGCAACCGAAATGGCTTCGGGTCTCGAGACGGCTGCCCAGTCTTTGGGGGCGGCAGAGCTAGGCACAACCCGACTGATTCTGCTTTTTACCGATGGTCAGCCGGGTTCAAATATCGAACCCGCCGATGTTGCCAAGCCGCGCACACTGGCGACCGCCAACAGTTTACGCGCCTCTGGCTACCGAATTATTGCCGTCGGTACGCTCGATGCCGATATTGATTTTTTAGGGCAGATAACTGGCGACCCAAGTCTGGTTTTTCCAACCAGTGCTGGTAATTTTGCAGCCGCGTTTTCCAAAGCCGATGCCAAAATCCGCAATTTGTTCTCGAGCGGCACAGGTGGCAACCGTGGATTTGCCGATGCTTTAATTCTGGGTGCTTTGGTGACGCTTTTTTTAGGCACAGCCTTGTTAGTTGCCGAAAATACGCTTGGCTTACGGGGGCGTTGGTGGCGCGATGTACTTTGGGTGATTCCAGCCAGTGCCTTACTTGGGGTTGGTGGAGCGCTACTCGGGCAAGCCCTGTTTGCAATTTTTGGTGATGGCGCTCGGGTGGTTGGCTGGGCAGTGGTTGGCACAATTGCTGGGGCAGTCTTGGGTTTAGCCGACCGTTCTTCTGCCAAAGCGCTGCGTGGGGCAATCGGTGGCACAGTTGGCGGGGTGGTTGGTGGGCTGGTGTTTAGTCTTTTGGGCAGTGCTTTCTCGAGTGGGATTTTAGAATTGCTCGGGCGCTTATTGGGTTTTGCGGTGCTTGGCTTTGCGGTCGGCTTAATGCTGCAATTGGTCCAACAAGCCTTAAAAACCGCTTGGCTGACGGGCATCACCACAGGAGCTTATGAGGGCAAGCAATATATTTTAGGTAAGCCAATCGTGACCATTGGGCGCTCGGATGGCAACGACATTGGCTTGTACCGCGAGAAAAACTTGGCGCTCAAACTTGGCACATTTAACTTTAATGCTGGGCGCTGGCTGTACAACGGCGAAGCTGTGCTGGTCAATGGCAACAGCCTCTCGAGTGCAGCACTGGTCAACGGCGACACGATCAAATTTGGGGCAACCGAATTTTTATTTGAAACCAAAGACGGCGGCAACGCACCACGAGAAGAAGTCACAATGCCTCCTGTCCCCGAAGCAACCCCAGAAGCTCGAGTTGTGCCGCCAGAGGCTCAGATTGCGCCAAAATCTTGGAAATTGCGTGGTGCTGAAACCTTTGAGTTGCCCTTTGGCACAGTCAGACTTGGGCGCAGCGAAGACAACCAATTGGTGATTACTGCCCAGAGCATCAGTGGGTATCATGCGCTGCTCGAGGTTGGGGCTGAAAATTTGAGCATCACCGATTTAGGCAGCACCAATGGCACATTTGTCAACGACCGACGATTGACCACAAACCAAACCGCAAGCCTCCAAGAAGGAACAAGTTTAACGCTTGGTGCGGTGCAATTCCGTATCTCGAGATGACCAAACACGTGCGCCTTAAACCGATGAGCCAAAAGGTACAGACTTACGAAACTGCCCTTGAGTGGTTATTTGCTCGCACTCGAGCCGGAGATATTCGCTCTGGGCTTCGCACCTTGGGCTTGCTCGAGCAATGGAGACATCCGCAGAATGCTTTTGAAAGCATTCATGTGGTTGGCACAAATGGCAAAGGCAGCACCTGTGCAATGTTAGCGGCTGGGCTGGGGGCAACTGGCTTACGGGTTGGGCGTTTTACGTCGCCGCACCTCGAGGATTACCGTGAACGAATTGTGATTGGCGAACAAATGATTTCCAAAGAAGCGGTTCTCGAGTTTCTACAATGGGCGCAAGCCAACACCACCGATGCGGCTTTTTTTGATTTAACCTTGGTGCTGGGACTCGAATATTTTCGGCAGCAAAAAGTAGATATAGCCGTAGTCGAAGCTGGGGTTGGCGCTCGCCACGATGCCACCTCGAGTATTAAAAATGTCAAAGCCACGATTATTACCAACATTGACCTTGACCACGAAACCACGATTGGCATTGGCGATTACCCAAGTATGCTCGAGAACATCGCATGGGAAAAAGCTGGCGCGATTCGGGCAGGTGTGCCAGTCCTGACGGCAGCCAAAGGTGCAGCTTTAGAAGTAATCCGCAGCGTGGCGCTCCAAGAAGCCGCACCGCTTTATATTCTCGAGCCAAACAATCCACTTTTTGTTCTGCCACACGCCCCACTGTTGCAAGGCGCACATCAACTCGAGAACGCCGCACTGGCACTGGCAACTCTACGGCTTTTGGGTTATCCAGAACACACCCTAGAAGCTGCCCTGAGCGCCACTTGGGCTGGACGGCTCGAGACCATCTTGCACCACGATTGCACTTTTATACTGGATGGAGCGCATAACCCGGCTGGCGCTCGAGCCTTGGCGCAGAGTTTAGCTGGTCAGCAATTTTCCTTGATTTTTGCCGCCATGAGCCGTAAGCGGGTTAGCGAAATCCTCGAGCCACTCCTCGGTTTAGCCAGCCAACTGCATTTTGTCTCGGTCAGCCCACAAGGGGTAAACCCGCTCGAGTTGGCACGCATTTATGGTGGAACAGCGCACTCCAGCCTCGAGGCAGCGATAGAGGCAGTCAGACCTTCCAAAAAAGTCTTGGTGGCTGGTTCGCTGTACTTGGTTGGGGCGGCTCGGCACTGTCTAAGACAATAAAAAAACACCTTGAGACGCTTTTGAGACGCTTTTGTATTAGAATGTACTTAGAATTTCAATTTGGGGGTTGGTATGAGAAACATCCGTTGGGTTTTGGTACTCTTGGCTTTGGGCGGTTTTGGCATCTCGCAGCTTGGTTCGGTCAGTGCGTTTGGCAGTTACCGCGAACAAGTGGTCAAGCAATTTAAGCTGACCAACAACCGCATTGGCTGCACCTATTGCCATGTCAGCAACGATGGTGGTGCGCCATGGAATTCTTTTGGGCAAGCGGTGCAAAATAAATTGACGGGCGACATCTCCAAAGCCCTTTTCGATGTCTTATCCGACAAAAAAGACTCAGACGGCGATGGCTACCTCGATATGCTCGAGGTTTTTGCTGGCACATTACCGGGCAATAAAGACAGCGCTCCCTTGGTGGTTGCCAGTGCTTTGAGTGCGGCTTTTGAAAAAGCTGGCGGATTAGAGCAGTACAAGCCTTAGAAGCAAGGTGAAAAGTAGAAAAAGGAAAAAGTAACCCCTTTTAACCCTTTTTCCTTTTAACCCTTTCGCCCTGTTCCCTTGGAGGTCATTATGAAGTTACTCGAGAAGTTCGTTATCGTTGCCCTTTCACTTGGTTTTGCCGCTTGCGCCCCAGCCGCCGTGGATGGCAAAAAAGTTGCCCTCTCGAGCTTGAGCACCTTTGCTGATGGTACATCCAGCACCGCCAAAGGCGAGGCGACCTTGGTTGCCCAAACCGATGGCAAGACCAAAATCATTGTTTCGGTGGCTGGCTTAACCAAAAGCACCAAACACATTGGTCATGTTCATAATGGCACGTGTGCCGCCCAAGGTCCTGTGGCAATTGTGCTATTGCGACTCGAGGCAGATGCCAACGGCAACGCAAGCGCCGAAACTGTGGTGGACACTGCCAAATTAGTCGGCGGTCAATATGTCCAGTACCATCAGCGCGATGTTGGCGCAGACGGTGGCATTGGCGGCGGCATTGTTTGTGGAGACATAAAGTAGAGGGTAAAAGGTGAAAAGGTAAAGGCGACCAGCCCGTGAGGTGCATCTTTAAGTCAAGACAGGTGCGTGTCTATGGTCAAGAAGTTTAACCCTTTGCCCTTTTTACCTTTTCACCTTGCTCCTAAGGAGAATTATGAAAATCACAGCTGCTCGAGTGCTGACGAGTCTGCTCGCACTTGGTCTGGTTGGTGTTGCTGCAACACAACTGAACAGTTTGGCGCAGGACAATCCTAAAGTTTTGCCGCGCTCAAGTAAATCTTCGACTCTGGCGATTACCACCGATGATGCAAGGGTCGTGATGGTCAATTCAGAAGATGATTCTGTGTCGGTCTTTGACATGGATACAAATCGTCGTATCACCACGCTTAAAACGGGTGATGAACCAAGCAGTGTTGTCATTTCCCCCGATGACAACACTTTTTTTGTGGCTAACCGCGCCGATGCAACCGTGACTCGAGTCTCGGGCTTAAAAACTGGCGCGTTTGTGGTCTCTGGGACAGTCCAAGTTGGCTCTGAGCCAACCGGTTTGGCGCTTTCACCGACGGGGGCAAAATTATTTGTGGCTGAATTTGCCCAGTCTCGAGTCTCGGTTTGGGAAACCAAAACCATGACCCGAATCGGCACTTTAGCAGTCAAAAATCCGCGTGGTTTAGCAGTTTCAAACAATGGAAACTCGGACGATAGCGATGAGACCGTGGTGATTCCAGAGTTTTACGGTAAACCTGTACCTGACGGCGAAGGGACAGACACCAGCCGATTGGGCAATGTACGACTTTTTAATGTCGGCACGCTGCGCCAAGAACTGGGTATTGGACTCGAGGCTCTGGATTCTGGTTTTGTTCCAGACGGCACAAACAGAGGCACAGTCAAAACCAGCCCAAACCAACTTTGGGGCGCAACAATCCAAAACGGCAAAATTTTTATACCCAGCATCAGCGCTTCGCCGGCTGCCCCAGCCAGATTTAATGGCAATGTTTATCCGGTGCTATATGTGGCTGACTTGGGCAAAAAAGCCGAAGACAAAGGCATAAACGGCACAACCAATTTGGCTAAAAAAGTTGCCGACACAATTGCGGCTGGGCAACCTCGGCACTTTTTAGCCGACATCGTAGACCTTGGCTTTGTGGGCGAAAGCAACATTGGCTATGTGCTTTCGCGGGGCGCAGATGTGGTGCAAAGAATCGTTCTCGAGCCAACCGGTATGGTCTTGGGCAGCACTTTTAACAAACAGATAGACCTTGGCAAAGTGCCACAAGGCAACAAAGCCTGCCAAACCCCAACAGGAATTGTGATTGCCCACGAAGGACCACGCGCCTATGTCAATTGCTGGGTCAGCCGTAACCTTGGGGTTGTGGATTTGTCTACCCAAAGCGTCAATGCCACCTTAGACTCGAGCAGCGCCCCGACGGGCGAAGAAGCAGCCGTCAACAAAGGGCGGCGTTTTTACTTTACGGGGCGCGGACGTTGGAGCAAAGAATCGTGGTCAAGCTGTGGCTCGTGTCATCCAGATGGCTTATCGGATAACATCACTTGGATTTTTGGTGCTGGACCACGCCAAACCACTGCCATGGATGGCAGTTACAGCCACGGGTCTGGACCACAAAAGCAACGGGTTTTTAATTGGACTGGTATTTTTGACGAAGTTCACGACTTTGAACGCAATACCCGCGATGTCTCGGGCGGTTTTGGAGCAGTCACGACGGGCGGCTGCGGCGACCTCAACGAAGAAACCAGAACCGAACTGGCTGGGGGTCTGGATAAACCTGTGCGCGAATCGCAGAACGGCACGGCTGGCAACTGCACCAAAGATTGGGATGAAATCGAGGCTTTTAGTAAAACTGTTCGCCCCGCCAAAGCCTTGCGTGACCTTGACCCCGAAAGTGTGGCTCGAGGGGCGCAATTGTTTGGCGCACCAACCAACCGCGTCAATGCAGGTAACTGCACGGCTTGTCATGGTGGAGCGGGTTGGACAGTCTCGAGGGTCTTTTTTGAGCCAAGCACCGCCACCAATGCTGCCCTTAATACACAAGATTTTAAGTTGCCACCAAATGTGCCATCCACTTGGAATTTTAACAGCAAGCAAATCAGCACCCAAGCACCCGTGACCGACACCACCACAGGCGCACCAGAAGCGGCGGCTGTCGCTCCAAAACAAATCACCTGTGTGCTGAGAAACATCGGTACTTTTGGGCTTCCGGGAGATATAGCCAAAACCGATGCACTCGAGAAAAAACCAGATGGTACTCGCGCCCAAGGACGAGGCGGCTTTAATGTGCCAAGTCTGTATGGCATGAGCCTAGGTGCGCCGTATTTGCACCACGGACAAGCCCAGACGCTCGAGGAATTGTTCACCGACCCACGTTGGAGTAATCACCTCAAGGCAGCCAATCCAGTCTTTTTAAGTTCGGGCAATCCGTCAAGAGACCGCACCGACTTAATCAACTTTATTCTCTCGATAGATGCCAATACCCCCGAACAGGTTGTGCCAACTGGCTTTGACCTTTGTCCTAATAAATAGGCTCAAGGCTGGCTCGAGAAACCTTTTTTTGTCACAGTTTTGACCTAAAAATGCTCGACACAACCATCAGAACTTGTTAGACTCCACATACGCTCGTTACAATTCCACGCTCGGGCGCTTTTCCCAAGGAGGATATATGAAGAAAGTAGCAATGGCTCTGACTTTGCTTGGCACGGGGGCGTTAATCGCTGCCGTGGCACAAAGTAATAAACCGATTGTGGTCGGTTCGGGTGGTCAACCCGTTTCATTGGCATCGGGTAAAATCTCGGATGGCAATAGCATTTTTGTGCAGCAACAAATTTATGATCGTTTGCTCGACTTTAAGCCCGGTACAAGCGAAGTCATGCCAGCTTTGGCACTTTCGGCTCGTCCAAATGCCAATGCCACCAGTTGGTTATTCACCTTGCGTGGCGGCGTGCGTTTTCATGACAACACCGTCTTTGATGCCAAAGCCGTTAAAGCCAATTTTGATTTCTGGTGGGACGACACCCGCGCTGATTTCTTCAAAAGCGGTAACAGCATTGTTCCAGACATCTTTGAGGCTTATAAAAGCGGTAAGAGCCTGATTAAGAGCGTTGAAGTGGTCAATAATTTGCAAGTGCGAATCAACATGAACTCGCCATTTGCCAACCTCGATGAGGTTTTTGCGACGGGTTACTTTGGTATTGCCAGCCCAGCCGCGATTGCTAAAGTCGGCGAAGATAAGTACGGCTCTGCCAACACCTTGGCAGTCGGCACAGGTCCGTTTGTGGTTAAAAGCTGGCAAACCGGCGACCGCATTTTGCTCGAGTCCAACAAAAGTTACTGGAAGAAAGGTTTTCCTAAAGCACCCGGTATGATTGTGCGTTTCCTTGCCAATGCAGCCGCGCAAGTGGCTGAACTTAGGGCTGGTAACATTGACATGATTCCAACCGGCGCACTGCCTTACGACACCTTGCCAGCGATTAAAGCCGACCCAAGTGTCCAAGCTGTTTTCCGTCCGGGCTTTAATGTCGGTTACTTGGCTTTGAATCAGGTTGCCGAATTTGGCGGCGCAAAAAACCCACTTTCAAACCAAAAAGTTCGTTTGGCAGTCGCCAGTGCGATTGATAAGAAATCCTTAGTTCAGAGTTTCTATGGTGAATACGGCGTGACCAATGCCTACTTGCCACCGCTCACGATGAACTGGAGCTACCCAAAGAACCAAAAAGATTATGTCTTTAACCCAGAAGCTGCCAAGAAACTGCTGGCAGAGGCTGGCTACCCAAATGGCTTTAGCATGGAACTCTGGTATATGCCCGTCAGCCGTCCATACTTCCCAAATGCTAAACCTTTGGCAGAAACAATGGCAAAGGACTTGGCGGCGGTTGGTATTAAAGTTGAACTCAAATCTAAGGATTGGGGCGCGTACCTAGACGATGTTGACGCAGGTAAGTACCAAGCCTATATGCTTGGCTGGACTGGCGATTATGCTGACCCAGATAACTTCTACACCCCACTGATTGGACCTGGCACAACCAAAGAAACGGGTTACAACAATCCTAAGCTCTTCGCTTTGTTGGATGAAGCCCGTAAAGCCCCGAGCAAAGCCAGAAAAGGCGAACTCTATGGTCAAGTTGCCGAAATCCTGTTTGATGACATCGTAAAAATGCCAATCGTTCACAGCCGCCCATTATTGGCTCGTCGAACTGTACTCGAGGGTTGGATTCCCGGACCACTGGGCAGCGAACCTTTGATTGATGTTTTTGTAAAATAAGTCAATCTCGAGCGATAGGTTTTGGGGATTTCCTCAAAACCTATCGCTTAAAGCACATGATAAAAAAGGAATTTCTTTTGACTGCCTATTTTTTTCGTCGCTTATTGGGTTTAATCCCGGTTTTATTTGGCATCAGCATTCTGGTGTTTGCTTTTGTCCGAGCCATTCCCGGCGACCCTGCTCGAGTCATGCTGGGCGAACGTGCCACCGAAGAATCGGTACGCCAAATTCGTCAGGATATGGGTTTAGACCGTCCTGTGGTGGAGCAATACTTTAAGTACATGGGTGGGATTTTTAAGGGCGACCTTGGCACGAGTATCTTTTCGCAAATTCCAGTCAGCGACGATATGAAACGCCGTTTCCCCGCCACCCTCGAACTAAGTCTGGCAGCGATGTTCTTTGCGCTCTTGGTCGGTGTGCCACTGGGTATTCTGGCGGCAGTACGGCGCAACACCAGTGTGGATAACATCGCCATGGTCGTGGCTTTGGTCGGTGTTTCGATGCCCGTATTTTGGCTCGGGATGATCATGAAATACATTTTTTCAATTTCCACTAAAATTTTCCCGCCTTCGGCTCGGATAGACGATCTTTTGTCTTTTAGTTTTGTGCCAATCACCAATATGTACGTACTGGATGGTATTTTACGCTTTAATGGCACAGTTATCTGGGATGCGCTGCTACATTTGGTGATGCCAGCTGTGGCACTCGGTACGATTCCAATGGCGATTATTGCCCGTATGACCCGCTCGAGCATGGTCGAGGTTTTAAGCCAAGACTATGTGCGGACGGCTCGAGCCAAAGGTTTAATGCAGCAAAGCGTGATTTGGAAACACGCCCTACGAAACGCCATGCTGCCCGTGATTACGGTTGTGGGTTTAAGTTTTGGTGGACTTTTAAGTGGCGCAGTGCTGACCGAAACCATTTTTGCTTGGAGTGGTATTGGGTCTTGGATTTACGAAGGGATTTTTCAGCGCGATTATCCTGTGATTCAAAGTGGTGTGCTGCTGGTCAGCTTGGTTTTTGTGCTGGTCAATTTAATGGTGGACATGAGTTACGCTTTTTTTGACCCAAGAATTCAATACCGATAAACCAAATGATTTTCAAAATTTAGGAAAAATAAATTTCAAAAATCCGTAGAGGTAGGGCTTGCCTCACCCCCTGTCAGGAGCTAAAAATGGTTACAGCCGCAAAAATAGAAACGCCTTTTTCGATTATTCGTCGTCGGTTTGCTAAGTCCGCTCCAGGCAGAGTCGGGCTGGTTCTGACCATTTTGTTTGTGGCTTTGGCGTTACTTGCGCCAGTTTTGCGCCCTTACGATGCCAGTATGGATGGAAACCTTGCACAAAAATTCCTGCCACCAAGTATGCAGCACCTGATGGGTACAGACGACCTCGGGCGCGATATTGCGGTGCGGGTTTGGCATGGCGCACAAATCAGTTTGCGGGTCGGTGTGATTTCTGTTTCGGTGGCTTTGATTATCGGCAGTTTTTTTGGTTTTCTGGCGGGTTTTTTTGGTGGTTGGTTCGATACCGTACTGGGCTGGATTACCGATTTAATGCTGGCATTTCCGGGTACGCTTTTAGCCATTGGGATTGTGGCAATCAGTCCTAAACCCAGTCTCGAGACCACACTTTTAGCCATCAGCATTGTCCAGATTCCAGTTTATATTCGGCTCTCTCGTGGCAGCGTGTTGGGCTTACGCGACCTCGAGTATGTCCAAGCTGCCAATGCGCTTGGGGCAAATCGCTTGCGGGTCTTGTTCAAGCATCTTGTGCCAAATGCCTTAACGCCGCTGATTGTGCAAGCCACCTTGTCGGTTGCCACTGCCACCCTCGAGACCGCAGGACTTGGCTTTCTGGGGCTTGGGGCGCAACCGCCCACCCCAGAATGGGGAACAATGATTGCCGATGCCTTTCGTGGGGCATACTGGGATTCTGCGCCTTGGACAACGATTTTTCCGGGGCTGGCAATTCTGGTTTCGGTGCTTGGCTATAATTTACTTGGCGACGGTTTGCGCGATGTTCTCGACCCAAGGGCAGTCAATTAAGCCATTGCATCTAGGGCGTATGCCACATCTTTTTGTTCAACAATAGTGCAGAATAAGGCATGAACCCTTCTGTTTCTCGAGAAAGCACCCCACGTGGGTCTGCCCCACCGCCGCTTCGTACCCCACAAACCGTGCGCTTGACGGCAATCGTGGCGTTTGCTTTATCAGTCTTGGCTGGAATGCTGGCGGCTTACCTGATGCACCTCTTGTTCGGCAACGCTGGACGGGCTGGTTTTGAGGACATCAACTTGGGCGGTTTGCTCGAGTTACTGGGCTTTGTGCTGGTTTTTTCCTATGCCCTGCTCTGGACTCGGCAACTGTTTTCTTTGCCGATTTCAACTTTGCTTTCGTTTGGTTTAGAAACCCCACCAGCTGCCAAGTTGTTCGCGCAAAAACTCGAGGAATTTTCGCCCAGCAACCTCGAAATGGGTCAAAGCATCGCGGTACTGCGTGAAAATGGTGTCGCCATTGGTTTATTTGATGGTCTGCGCGACCGCAGCCTCGAGTGGGGCAGTGTGCCAAAAGCCAGTGGTGCTGTGGCTGTGACCGAATTGCGTGGCTTACTCTCTAAGCATCCGTTTGTGATTATCGCCGACCAAGACACAGTGCATGGTGTGATTACCCAAGAGATGTTTATTCATGGCTTTTGGCGCGGTGGAATCAGCAAGTAATTTACTTATGCACTTCAAGTTCTAATTTTGTATTACCCCGCCTTGTTTCGCCCTCAATACGCTTAAATTCGATTCTGCCCAGACCTTCGGCAGCCAAAGTATCGCCAACCCTAACGGCGGTACTCGAGGTTGCCAGACTGCCATTAACCCGAACTTTTTTACCTTCAATACCCGCTTGAAAATACGCCCTCGAGACTCCAAAACCTTTTGCCCCAACCACATCAAGCCGTAAACTCGGTACGACCACACTGCGGGTTTTACTGCCACGCTCGAGGGCTTGACCTTCGGCGGGGACAAATTTAACTTCTCGAGTTCGCCCCAATAAAACCAGCATCGTGATATTCTCGAGTAGCTTGACTCCTTTTTGGGTGGTGGCGAACATAAAACTGTTTCGGTCTTCGCGCAAATCGCCCAAAAGCTCGGGCGGCAATGCCAACGCCACCCGCAAGTCGTCGGTGTCAAAATCGGGGTCTTCGGTCTCGAGCCGCAGTACCCGCACAGGGTCGTCTACACTGGGAATATGTTCTGGGTAGAGGGTGTAAATCACACGGCTGGCATCGGGGAAACCACCGTGCGCCGCAAAGCGAATTCCATCGGCTGCCAAAGCTCGACGGTCAAGTTCTGCGCCTTCTAAAAAACCTGTGCGAATCACCCGTCCGCCCCTTGCCTGTTGCACCAAAGCGCGGGTATCGACTGTCATGTGGTCAGTCTAACTTGTGTGGCGAACAATCACCAACTTTAAGCTGGGACACTTGCTGCTGTAGCGCTTGCTACAGTTATTCCATGCTGAAGTTCATCTATTGGTGGTCGGCAGTCTTTTTGTTCTCGAGCCAAGCCGAGGCACACGTTAAGTGGTTTTACCAAGGGCAGCGCCCGCCATTTGATTGGGAGGCGGTTTTTTCGCCACTCAGCCTGATTTTTATAGCGGCTGTTTGCCTGACTGTGCTGGGCTTAGCTTTCTGGCAACGCGCCCGTGGTGGGCAAGGGTTTTTACCCAACCTTGAGTGGTTTGGGGCAATCCCAGAGCGGCGTATGGCGTTGTATGGTCTTGTTCCAGCTATTTTAGCAGTGCATTTTGCAGTGCCGCTTTTTGTGGCGAGTGTTCAAGGAAATTTATTTGCGCCTTCCTTAAAATTGCCCGGAGCTTGGGCGTATTTTATTGGTTTATTGCAAGCTGGCGTGGCGCTAGCGCTGTTTTATGGTGGTTTTACTCGAGCCGCCGCCGTGCTGCTGGCTTGGCTTTGGCTGATTGGGATTGCCTTTGTTGGTTTAGAAGCCAGTTTGGATAACGCCCATGTGCTTGGTTTTGCGATTTTTTTCTATTTGGCTGGGCGAGGACCGATTGCCATTGACCGCCTGATTTTGACCCGTTTTGAACCCAGCCCAGACCTAATGCGCCATGCGGTGACTGCCTTACGAATCGGGGTTGGTTTTGGTTTAATTGTGGCGGCTTTTAGCGAAAAACTTGGTAACCCAATGTTGGCGGTTTCGTTTCTCGAGCAGCAGCCCTTAAATTTTACAGCAGCGCTAGGTGTACCAATTCCTAACGAGATTTTTTTGCGTTTTGCTGGCAGTGTTGAACTTTTGGTCGGTTTGTGTTTGGTTGCCAATGTTTTTACTCGGGAAATCATTGTGATTGCGTGGATTCCGCTCAATTTGACCTTAACGATTTTTGACTGGACTGAACTGGTCGGGCATCTGCCGATTTATGGGGCAATGGCAGTGCTTTTAATTTGGGAGAGTTCGGTGCAGAACACCGAACTCTGGTTGCGCGGGCTGCGTGAAGGACCATTACCAATAAAATAAGCCATTTGATTTATTTGCAAAGTGAAACTATTTTATAGTAGAATAATCGCGTGATTAAATCATCTTTGCTTGATGAAGACACACGAAGCAGCCATGCCGAGGCATTGCTCGAGTCGTGGTGGTCTTTTGGACAAGTCATGCGACAGCACATCATGCCTAAAGTCCTCGGGCAACTCGACCTTGAATTTAAGGATTTTTTGGCACTGGTGGCAATTGACGATGGTGCAATTTTTCCTAAACTGATTTGCAGTCGGCTTGCCACCAACCCGTCGGACATCTCGCGCATTCTCGAGAAACTCGAAGAAAAACAATTGGTCACTCGGGCGCTCGACCCCGAAGATTCACGCCGTATTCGGGTGGTTTTAACCACCCACGGTCTTGCTACGCTCGAGCATAAGCGGCTGGCAATGGCAGAACACATCCTTAAAGCCGTAGAAAATATGCCCGCCAACGAACTCGAACGTTTTGCCAGCACCATGAAGCACCTAACCGACGGTATCAAAGCCCAATTCACAAATCCATAAGTCCATTCGCTCATTTTTGTAAGGAGTCTGTTATGTCTGCCCCAGCCATGTCGATGCCACAAATCCCAGAATTAACCCAGCAGCAAAAAATCTTTACTTTAATTGGTGCTTTTTTAGGGGTGCTGCTTGCCGCCCTTGACCAGACGATTGTCGCCACCGCAGGTCCGAGTATCCAAGCCGACCTGAACATCGAAGCCACACTTTTTGGTTGGGTAACGACTGCATACCTTGTCTCGAGTACCGTGATGGTCCCGATTTACGGCAAATTGTCCGATATTTTTGGGCGTAAACCGATTCTTTTAATCGGCATTGGCATTTTTTTAGTCGGCAGTGTGCTGTGTGGTTTTGCCACTGAAACATGGCAAATTATTGCGGCTCGAGGGATTCAGGGGCTGGGCAGTGCTGCCCTTTTTACCAGCGCCTTAGCGATTATTTCTGATATTTTTCCGCCGACCGAACGCGGCAAGTACAGTGGTTTATTTGGGGCGGTTTTTGGACTTTCGAGTGTGGTTGGTCCGCTTGTCGGTGGTTTTTTAACCGATAATTTTTCTTGGCACTGGGTCTTTTTTGTCAATATCCCAGTTGGTGCAATTGCTTTAGGATTTATTCTTTCTAAAATGCCAAACCTTAATTTGGTGCAAAATAAACCAAGCATTGATTACGCTGGTGCAGCTGCTTTGTTGCTGACGACTATACCGCTTTTATTGGCACTCTCTTTAGGCAAAACCGAAGTCCGTCCCAACGAGACTGGCTTTTTGTGGGGCAGCCTCGAGATTCTAGGAATGTTTGCGCTTTCCTTTGTTTCTTTAATTGCTTTTATGGTGATTGAACGCCGTGCCAAAGACCCGTTGTTGGACTTGGGCTTATTTAAGAATCCAGCTTTTAGCATCGGTAACGCCGCCGCCTTTGTGATTGGGATGGCATTTTTAAGCGCGATTGTCTTCTTACCAATTTTTATGCAGAACGTGGTTGGATTAAGCGCCACCTCGAGCGGTTTTGCGGGTTTACCATTGGTGATTGGCTTGGTGATTGGCAATGTGCTCAGTGGGCAATTGGTCAGCCGTTTTGGACGCTATAAGCCACTGATGCTCGGTGGCTTAATCATCATGATGCTTGGCTTTGCGATAGCTGGGTTTACGCTAACACCACAAAGCACCTTCTGGGAAGTTTTTCTTAAAATGTTGGTCATGGGTATGGGCTTAGGACCAAGTATTCCGTTGTACACCCTAGCGATTCAAGCGGCTGCACCTGTGCAAAAAATGGGGGTTGCAACCTCGAGTGCAACTTTTTTTAGACAAATGGGCAGCAGTGTTGGCTTAGCTGTGTTCTTTAGTGTCTTTGGCAATGTCTTGTCGCAAAACCTTGCACCTAAACTGGCTGAAGTCACCAAAGATGTACCACCCGCTTTACGCGCCCAATTGACCCAAGGCGGCGGTGGCAGTGTGGACAGCGAGGGCAGCAACAACCTGCGCTTTGACAGTGAGGGAATTAAAAAAACGGCTTTGCAGAGTATCAACAACACCGAGCGCAACCTCGAGAAAGCCCTCTTAAAAAATGATTTGGCTGCCTTAAAAGTCTTAGCCACCAATAAACAAATGCCCGAAGCCATGAAAACTCAATTTGCCAAAGCCGTCACGGCTGGTGGCTTTTGGCAGTACCTCGAGGCTCAAAATCGTGATGTGCAGCTTTTAACGATTCGAGCCCTGCGCGATAACGACCCTGTTGCCAAAACAGCCCTGCTCAAAAATCCACAAATTCCAAGTCAACTCAAAAAGACCCTAGAAGCTGGTGGTATTGCTGCCCAAGTTCGCCAAAATCTGGATGCGACCTACACCTTAATTGAAACCGCGATGAATGCCGAGAAACCCAAAGAGGCGCTGGCTGCCCTCGCCAAAAATCCAAATATCCCCACCCCAATTAAAGCCCAACTGACCAGTATCCCCGCCGCCGTCCTGACTTATCCAGAGCGCCGCAGCGCTATTTTGGTACAAACTCGGCAGAGCCTTAATGCGGCGACTCCACAGGTGGTTTCGGGGGCAATCAACGAAGCCTTGGCAGCCATTGCCAAGAATCAACCACAACCCAAAACCGTAGCGGCTGGCATTTATCAGAGCAGCCTAAAGAGCCTCGAGCGCAACAAAATCACAATTCTCGAGACCATAGATAAAGTGGGGACGGCTTTTAAGAGCGTCTTGACCGACAGCATCACGACCATTTATAAACTTGGTATTCTGGTTGCTTTTGTGGCGTTTTTACTGACCCTTATTTTGCCCGAGATTCCACTGCGAAAAAGTAACTTTGCTGCACCTGCGGCTGAGTAAAGCTATTTTGTAGAAGCAAAAAAGGCGACCCTTAAAAGTCGCTTTTTTTAATCATTTAAAGCATAATCTCGAGAACCGCCCAAGCCAAGCATTAGGTCTATATTCTGGGCGGCTGCACCCGATGCGCCTTTGCCTAGGTTGTCGGCTCGAGCCACCAAGAGGACTTGTTTTTTGGCTAAATTAGCAAAAATCATCAGTTCCATTTGGTTTGTGCCGTTAAGGGTTTCTGGATTTAAGACCGCATTGCTTGGCGCATCAGTCTCGAGCGGCAAAACTGTAATAAAAGGCTGACCGCTATAGTGCTGCTCGAGAACAGCTTGAAGGTCGGCTGGGTTTGGATTCTTGGGCAGATGACCTAAATGCAACGGAATTTGCACCAACATTCCTTTGTACCACTTGCCAACGGCTGGTGTAAAAATTGGCTCAGTCTCGAGGTTGGCGTATTTTGTTATTTCGGGCAAATGCTTATGGGCTAAAGACAAACCATAGCCTCGATATGCCCCAGCCAAATGATGTTCGCCGTTTCCCTCGACAGCATCTATCAGTTGCCGACCACCGCCGCTGTAGCCTTGGACACCTTGGATGCTGAGCGGATAATCGGCTGGGATGATGGCTGCATCCAGCAACGGACGCAAGAGCGCAATCGCATTTTGGGCATAACATCCGGGGTTGGCGACCAACCGAGCTTGGGCAATACTCGAGGCTTGCTGCGCCACAAGTTCTGGAAATCCGTAAACCCAATTGGGTGCGGTACGGTGGGCGGTGCTGGCATCAAGAACTCGGACGTTGGGGTTGCTAATCATGGCGACGGCTGCCCGTGCAAGGTCGTCATGCAGACACAGCACCGCTAAATCCACACTGTTGAGTAAACGTTGCCGCTCGAGTTCGTCTTTGCGCTTGGCTGGGTCTATAGAAACCAACTCAAGGTCGTCGCGGTTCTCGAGTCGAGCGCGAATTTGCAATCCGGTTGTGCCGGCTTGTCCATCTATGTAAATACGGGGCTTACTCACACCCAACATTGTACGGCTTGACTGCGTTTATTGGTAAGACTTGACTCGAGCCAAACATCCTGTTATGATTTAGACGTAATTTAATCAAGCCGTTCTTCGCCCTTCACCAGAACACACAGGAGAAACCATGCCCACCACAATTCACTTCACCACACCGCTCGGCGCAAACATCAGTGTTGAACTCGAGCCTCATGAAACCGCACTGAGCGCACTGCGAAAACACGGCGCAAGCGGCTGGACAAGCGGCGATGTCGTCAAAAATGGCGGACTGCGCTTGCCACTCGAGAATGCTGAACGCTTTGATTGGCGCTTAATTGGCGCAAGGGCTGCCGAACTTCGCAATAACACCACCCAAACTTTAGAGGCTGGTGTTTGGTACAAAGGCGATTTTTATAAACGCCGCGAACTCGAGGCGCTCGAGACCAAAAAAATGAAATTGGCGGCAGCGATTAAATACTCGCGTGGCGCACGCGACAGCGACCCGCCCGAAATCAAAGAAAAAAGTGGCGAGTTCGAGTATGTGACCCTAATTTTATTTCGTGGGGCTGGGCATTTACCAGATTACGATGTGCCGCACGAAACAATCGCTCGAATTGATCGAACCAGCCGCCAAACGGCGCAGGTGAGTTGACCTAAAAAATTTGCGATAGAATGTGACCATGAGTCCTTTCTTCTTTCTCAACTGCATGGCAGCCCCTCCACCTCGAGCCAAGGTAAAACAAAAGTCGGCTGAGCGTGGGGGTGCGTATGTCACGCATTGGTGACCCAATAGAAATCGAACGTCCTGTTTCTTGGGTGGCGCTGGTTGGTTTTATGGGAACAGGCAAAAGCCGCATCGGTTGGGAGTTATCCAGAGCGCTGGCACTGCATTTTTTTGACACTGATAAAGTGATTGAAAAAGTGGCGGGTTTAACCGTGGCACAAATTTTTGAGGCGTATGGCGAACCAACCTTTCGGGCTTACGAGTCCGAAACGGTAGACCGTTGCACCGCCCTTGACCAAGCCGTGATTTCTTGTGGTGGTGGAACATTTAACAACCCCGAAAACCGCCAGAAATTACTGGCTCGAGGTCCGGTGGTGGCACTTTTTGCCAGCCCAGAAACAATTCTCGAGCGCACCAAACGCAGCCCACGGGTCTTGCTACAAGTTCCAGACCCCTTAAAAAAAATTCGGGAATTACTGGAAATTAGAAAGCCTTTTTACGACCAAGCACCAATTCAAGTCTCGACCGATGGGCGTTTGCGCCGTGAAGTGGTGCAAGAAGTGGTCGAAAAACTCGAGGATTGGTACGAAAGTGAATGATCAACTAAGCGCCACACTCAACTTATTTTTTACCCCCGGACTCGGGGCAGTGCGAATCAAAAGCCTGCTTGAGCATTTTGGCAGTGCCGAAGCGGTTTTATCGGCGCGGTTGCTCGAGTTGCGAGACATCCCCGGTTTAGATAGCGCCAGTGTGGCTGCGATTGGTTCAGAAACAGCCCAGACTCGAGCCAAGACCGAACTTGAACGCGCCGAGAAAATGGGTTTGACCTTACTCGCTTTATCCGATTTGCGTTACCCAGAAAGTCTCAAAGCCATTTACGACCCACCGCCAATTTTATGGGTGCGCGGTGACGTGGCGGTTCTCGAGAATTTAGTAGGCGTGCTGCCGCGCAGTATTGGCGTGGTTGGCACACGCAAAGCCAGCACTTATGCCAAGGCATTTACCCAAAAACTTGCCCATGATTTAGCCTTGGTTGGCACAACCGTTGTTTCTGGTTTGGCTCGAGGCATAGACACTGTAGCCCACACAGCCGCCGTCGAGGCGGGTGGCTCGAGCATTGCTGTTTTGGGCTGCGGCGTGGACACAATTTACCCAGCCGAGAATAAAGCCCTCGCCGAGCGCTTAACCGTGATTTCGGCTTACTGTATTGGCACACCACCCAACAGCTATAATTTTCCACCACGCAACCGAATTATTGCTGGTTTAAGCAGTGGCAGTGTGGTGGTCGAGGGCGACACCGATAGTGGCGCAATGATAACCGCAGTAGCCGCCCTCGAGGCTGGGCGCGAAGTTTTTGCCGTTCCCGGAAGAGCCGGCGACCCCTTGGCTCGAGGTCCACACAAACTGATTAAACAAGGCGCAACCCTGATTGAATCGGCAGCCGATGTGTTAGAAGCCCTGCGTTGGACAGCTGCTCCGCCCAGACTTTTGCCTCAACTCGAAGGCGACGAAGCCACAATTTACCAAGCCTTAAACGGCGAACTGCTGCTCGATGATGTATGCACCAAAACTGGTTTTGACTCGTCTCGAGCCACGGTCGCGCTGATGATGCTGACCCTGAAAAACTTGGTTCTCGAGTTACCAGGTGGGCGCTATGCCAAAGGTTAAAGTGGGGCGAATAAATCAATGCCGTGTCCATCTGGATCGTGAACCACTGCATAACGCTGCCCCCAAAAGGCATCCCAAGGTTCGAGATGCCCATGATACCCAGCCGCAGTCAGCAGCGCGTATTTTTGGTTGACCTCTTCGGGGTTTGAGCATAAAAAAGCACCAACAGTATGGGCTTGAATACTGGCACTTGGGTCAAATGAACGTATCATCTCGAGGTCGTCCCAAGCAAAACGCAGACCGTTCTCGAGGGTGATTTCAACGTGTTTTTCGCCCGCTTCAGCTTCGGGGATTTCCCAGCCAAGCAAGCGATAAAATGCAAGGCTACGTGGAATGTTTTCGACGACAATACTGATTAGGTCAAGTTTCATGGTTTCCTTGAGACACAATTTTTTTCTGCTAAAAACATATCAGATTGCTTTAGTTTATGCAAATGATTGCCCTATTTTGGCAGACGCTTAGACAGTGGTGTAAACTTTTGGCTAAGAAGGTAAATCTATGACTCCGTATAAAGACTTCACAAAACGTTTTGCATTGTTGATTGCAAAACATCCTGATTTAATAATCACAACCCTAAGCAACATTTTTACGATGCGTTTAATTGGCAATAAAACGCATGGCGATTTAGCAGAAATTGCAATTGCTGAATTTATCAATCAATATATGTATGATTTTCGGTCAATTCATATTGGCAAAGACTTGTACCGAGCCAAAGAGCGCGAAGAAGATATTCAAGTCATCAACGAAATCACCAAAGTTGAATTTCCGATTAGTCTAAAAGCCTATGGTGATGGACCTTTACAGCTTTCTACCGATAAACACTTTGCAATGTTTCCAAAATTACAGCAACTTGGCAGGTTGATTGAAGGTAAAACACTTGAGAAATTATGGGATGATACTGCTTTTTTAAGTTTTGGTACGCTCAACATTTTACCGCTTATTTACAATGAAAAAGCTCAGAGATGCAATATTCTTGTTTTCGAGGATGAAAAGGCAAAAGAGGCTATTCAAAGAATTATACTTGAGGATTCAGGTAAAGGGCGTACCCATCCTGTGTATCGTTTTTATGATGCCAACAATAATTATGTTTGTGAAGTTCGTTATGGGAGTGGGACAGCCAATGCTTTGCAACGTGGACTATGGACAAATACAAAAAATGGATTACCCTATTTTGAGAGTATTACTGATGGCTGGATAACCTACGCCCATAATACTGTTCTTGTAAAGTTATTTTCCCATGCTTTACTGGCAACTCAAGAAGGTCACGAGACTGCACTCGAGTCACTAAAACAAAATATTGAATTGCAAAAACAAAAATCGGTATTGCAATGATTGCCGACACTACAATGCCTTTGTTTGATGAGGTTGTGCTTTCTGCACCTGAGACAGAAGGTATTAAGTATGCTGGGTCTAAACAAAAATTATTACCTTATATTTTGTCGCTTGCCAAAAAAGTGAAACCAAAAGTGGTACTTGATGGTTTTGCCGGTTCAACAAGGGTTTCACAAGCCTTTGCAAAAACAGGGCATACCGTGATTGCCAATGATATTTCTGTTTGGTCGGAAACATTCTTACAGTGCTATTTGCTGAATGACCTGAGTAAAGCACACTATCAGCCTTTGATTGAACACTTGAATAACTTACCACCTGTTCATGGTTGGTTTTCCGAACACTATGGGGGTGACTCGAGTACCCATAATTCTGTCAGCGCTGATGGACTTAAAAAACCTTGGCAGTTACATAATACGCGGCGCTTAGATGCGATCAGAAACGAAATTGAGTGCTTAAACCTTTTGCAAGTTGAACGTGCTGTGCTGCTGACTAGCTTGATTCATGCGCTTGACGAAGTAGACAGTACACTTGGGCATTTTGCTTCATACTTAAACGATTGGTCACCGCGTTCGTTTAAGCCCTTAGAACTTCGAGTGCCAAATTTACTCGAGAAACAAGCCACGCATCAGGTACACCGCAAAAATATTTTTGAACTTCTGCCAAAGGTTGAAGTTGATTTGGCATATTTTGACCCCCCGTATGGTTCTAATAACGAAAAAATGCCACCATCTCGAGTGCGTTACTCGGCGTATTATCATCTTTGGACAACCATTTGTTTACATGACCAGCCACAAACTTTTGGTAAAGCCAAACGCAGGGTGGATACGTCCGACACCATAAGCGCTTCGGTTTTTGAAGAATTTCGCCGCAATGACCAAGGCAAACTGATTGCAGTAGATGCCATTAGCCGCGCAATCGCAGAAGTTCAAGCCAAACATATTTTACTTTCGTACAGTTCGGGTGGTCGTGCCACAAGCGACGAACTACACGAAGTGATTGCTAGGACAGGGCGTTTACTTGAAGTCATGCAGATAGACCATAAGCGCAACGTCATGGCGGGTATGCGATGGACAAACCAATGGGTTCGTGATGCCCAAAGCTCAAATCTCGAGTTTCTATTTTTAGTCGAGAAAACCTAACACCGTAGCTCAACTCCCTTGTCTCGAGCCAGCCCAAAGCCGTAGCCTTAAACCCATGAAGCAATACCCTTTACCTGCTGTTGCCGCTTTAATCGCGCATAACAATAAAGTCCTGATTGTCCGAACCCATAAATGGAGCGGACTTTGGGGCGTGCCGGGCGGCAAAATAGATTATGGCGAGAATGCCCTGACCGCCTTGGCTCGAGAAATGCGCGAAGAAGTCGGACTCGAGATTCGCAACCCTGTCTATGCGTTTTACTCGGATATTATCGAAGATACCAATTTTCATAAACCAGCCCATTTTCTGAGCCTCGAGTTTGTGGCGTACTCGGATTCTGACAAGGTAATTATGAATGAAGAAATTGCGGAATTTGCATGGGTGAGCTTAGAAGAATCTTTTACTTATCCAATTAATTCTTATACCAAGCGTTTACTCGAGTGGTGCGTGGAACACAATTTTCCGAGTGAATCATGAAAACTGCCCTTGTGACCGGCGCAGCCAAAGGCATCGGGCGTGCCATTGCCATACGCCTCGCCAAAGAAGGTTATGACGTGGTGGTGCATTACAATGCCTCGAGTGCCGAAGCGATTAGCACCTGCGGTGAACTCGAGGCTCTTGGTGTAAAAGCCATTGCCCTGCAAGCTGACCTGCGCGACTCGAGCCAAGCGCAGAATCTTGTAGAAGCGGCGGCTCGAGAACTTGGCGGGTTGGGTGTACTGGTTAATAACGTTGGGAATTACATTAAAAAACCACTGGTGGATTTAAGTATTCCAGATTGGCACGAAATGCTCAATAGCAACTTGAACAATACCTTTTACACCTGCCATGCTGCCCTGCCAATCATGCGCGTGCAGGGTTATGGGCGAATCATTAACCTTGGCTTTGCAGGCACACAAAACCTGACTGCTCGAGCCACGGTATTGCCTTATGCAATTGCCAAAACAGGCGTGATACTCCTGACCAAAGCCATTGCCCAAGCCGAAGCTGCTGGTGGAATAACCGCCAATGTTATAAGCCCGGGCGTAATCGAAAATAGTATTTCTAAGCCACTCGAGTTAATACCCGCAGGGCGACTCGGGACGCTCGAGGAAATAGCCGAAGCGGCATGGTTCTTAACGCAAAATTCGTACATCACCGGACAAGTTCTCGAGGTTGCAGGTGGATTCCAACTGTGAATTACAGCCGATGTTATGATTGTGTTACGATTCTGTTATGATTTTTGACCCAAACTTACTTGAGACTTGGTGCAAATGATGCAAATGGGTTTGCCCGAGAAACACGGGGCTGGACGTGCCACCAAGTACACGCGAAAACCCTAGAGAAACGTACTTTCTAAATGGGTTGTTTGAGCGCCAGCAATGACCCAAGCACCAACACACCAGCCGACCATGCCAGACCAATCTGTAAACCACCAGCGTTATCACTTATCCATCCAGAAATAAGCGGACCAATACTTTGCCCAGCCGCAAAAACAATTGTAAATAAAGTAATCCCTGCGCTCCAAGCACCAGTTGGTAAGTACCTGCGGGCTAAAGCTGTGGTTGCACTGACCACCGATAAAAAAGAACCAAAACAAATGGCTGAAAGTAACATGATTAGAACATGACTCGAGAATAACGATAAGATTGCACCAATAGCCACCACGGCTAAGGCAGCCGCTAAACCCCGAGCGCCTTGCCAAGCAACGATTGGCACACTCCAAATTCGTGCTGCGAACATCGTACTAAGTCCAAGGGTAGCCCAAAACAAAGCAATTTCGGGTGTTGTTGCGCCTTTACTTTTCATAAATGCCACCGAGAAAGTCATGTAGGCAATGTATCCAAGGGCAAAACAAGCATAGGCTAAAAAAGAAAATTTGAGTCGCCAAGCAGACCAAGTTGTGGTACTCGAGGAATTATTCTTAACATCAGGCAATTGCCAAGCAACATAACTTGAAAGAACACCAAAAATAAGTGCAGTACAACCCAGAATTATCCATAAAGAACGCCAATTGATATTTGCTTCAAGTGCAAACGGTAGTGTTGCACCTGAAAGTAAAATACCAAAACCAGCCCCTGCATAGTACGTGCCGAGCATGGTAGCGGCTCGAGTTGGATAATTTGAAGCAGCATGGGCAATCAGAACACCACCTGCAATAAAAACAACTGCGCCACTGATGCCAGCTAAACAACGCAATAACAACAACCAAAAGTAAGTATCAACAAAACCACTGCCAATTAAAGCCAAAGCAGTCAACAGCAAACCACCAATGAACACGTGTCGAGTACCAAATGATTTCATGGCAAAACCAGCCAGTAACGCACCACATAAATACCCTAGGGCATTGGCGGTGTTCATGCCACCTGCTAAAGCATACGTCCAAAGAAGCTCGGTTCGCATTGGTGGTAATAACAAAGCATAAGCAAACCGCGCTAAACCCAAAGCAACCGTTGCACCAAGCGCTAAACCCCATGCAATTTGATTGTCTCGAGAAAATATCATGAAACCTCCGCCCGAAAATTCGTACCCAGTTTTTGAGCAAATCCAAAGTAATGCCGAAAAACATATAACAACGGCGACCACTGACTGGTATCCACATGATTCGTACCCGTGAAGACCATGTTTTCATGGGCATGAACTTGCATGACCTGCATTTCCACAATTCGGCATTCATCAGCAAGTCCCAATTCATCTGGTGAACAAGCATGAACAGCTAAAACCTTGGCTTCGAGTTGCAACGGACACTCGAGAATCCGACTTGGTTTTACAACAATACTTTGTGCTTCTGACCAACCAGCCAAAGCAAATTTATTACGCACATACGAATACCCCATAGCGACCTTATAAGTTGGTACTGGGTCATGTCCAGTTGTGGCTGCGATTCGTTCTACGGCTGCGTGCATATCACTTGAAGGAAGGTTAATCACTGCTTCACCGCACCGTTCGAGATTATTAAAACCTTGCCCGTGAACCCCCAAACCAAGAACAATCCGATCTGCCAATGCCCAAGCGCTACTCATGACCGAAATATTACTCGAGCCATCTGCATTTAAGGTTGTCATCAAAGCCACAGGAGTTCCAAAATACAAAATACTTAGTTTTATCGAACGTGTTTTCATTCTAGCAATCTAAAAGAAGCATAGTAACAAACGTTTCAAGTTTCATCGAAACAATTTGTGGCATAAACCCGTACACTCAAAGCATGAACGTTATTCAACAAGAAAAGCAAGCCACCGAACCTGACCTTTCAAGTGCCGCAGCCCTGATTGGCGAACCAACTCGAGCCACCATGCTGACCGCCTTAATGACCGGACTTGCCCTACCCGCAGGCGAACTTGCAGAATTAGCAGGAGTCAGCCCTCAAACCGCCAGCATGCACTTACAAAAACTATTGGAGAACAATTATTTGCAAGTCGAAACACATGGCAGGCACCGTTACTACCGACTCGAGAATGCGGATGTAGCCGTTGCCCTTGAAGCGCTGATGGTGATTGCCCCGTTGCAGCACAAAAAACGATTATTACCCGACAAAGACCTTTGTTATGCCCGCACTTGTTATGATCATCTGGCAGGATGGCTCGGGGTACTGCTTTGCCAAACCATGCTCGAGAACAACTGGATTACACAACAACACCTTGTCATGACCACCACCGAACTTGGCAGCCGCAACCTCGAATTTCTTGGCATTAAACCCAATCAAGCCCGAGCTTGTCTTGATTGGACAGAACGACGGCATCATCTTGGAGGTGAACTCGGACGTGGTTTAACCACGTATTTTCTTGAACAAAAATGGGTGGTGCGGCACACCTCGAGCCGGGCTTTGCGTGTCACCGAAGCGGGAATTTTGGGACTACGCCATGTTTTTGGTATGCGTTTATAAAAAATCCTGTAATCTTGCCGCAAAAAACACTTGCTCGAGTACCCCAGTGCCAATCCAGATGATGGTACTTCGATAATCATTTTGCATTAGAATACCCTTATGGTACATCCTTTGGCTGGTCTTCCCACGCTACTATTTAAGAAACATGGGGCTGGACGCGCCACAAAGTACCTACAGGAATAAATTACCAGAGTTTAAGCAGCGAAGAATGAGTCTGCTATACTTTTTATATGGCTCGAGATAAGTACCATTACGCAGCACGAATTGCACTTGAAAAAGAAAAGTGGGTTGTGACTAACGACCCACTCGAACTCAGTTTTAAGCAAGCAGATTTTGAAATTGACCTTGCCGCCGAACGTCTAATTGCTGCCGAACGTGGACTCGAGAAAATAGCGGTGGAGATTAAAAGTTTTCTGAGTAAATCTGCAATTAGTGAGTTTCACACAGCACTTGGTCAGTATCTGAACTATCATGAGGCACTTCAAAACTTGCAACCAGACCGAAAACTCTTTTTGGCAGTGCCATCGGATGCGTACAACACGTTTTTTCAGTTGCCATTTACACAAGATAGTCTAAAAAAGTATCAGATTCCATTAATTGTGTACAACCCGAAAACCGAGGTGATTGAATTATGGAAACCCTAACACCGATGCAAAAAGCAGTTCATGCGGCACTCGAGAAGTTTAAGCGCCCGTTCCTGAGCTTACCCGGTACTACCAGACACATTATCATGGACGATGCCGCAGGGCATTATCAAGTTCTAAACATTGGTTGGCACGAATTCAACCGAACATTTGATGTTGTGGTGCATATCAGTATTCAAAATAATTTAATTTGGATTCAAGTAGATAACACCGAACCGGGTATTACCGACGCACTACTCGAGCAAGGAATAATACCAGAACAAATTGTGTTGGCGTTCCATGCGCCGTTCAAGCGTCAATTTACGGGTTTTGCAACTGGAAATGAAGTCTCCGCGTAGATTGGAAGCTAACTTGGTCGAGAAATTAGTGTCCACTCAAAAAAGGAGTTGTGTATGACTTAAAAAACCTATGCTTGAAAGCATTCTTGTGATAAAATTTCATTTGCTAAAGTAGCAAATTCAAAATTGCTTTTTCCGGCTTTTACAAAGGCGGCTTCACCACTTTCAACGATTTTAACAAAAACCTTTCTTTGATCATTCGACCACGCTACAGGCTCACGTCCCTTACCTGCCAACAGCATTGTGTTACCTGCTCGAGTATCCGCCCAGCCAATGACTTGTTGGGTACGTTCATCAATAACAGTTGTTCCACTCGTGGCGGCAAAAGTACGATGTAAGGCTCGAGTTTCAAACATTTTTTCAGTAACTGGTGATGGTAAAAAATCTTCAAACTGGTTCATGAGTAAAAAATTACTTATTAAAGCAAGTCGTATTACATCTTCGGCAGCAGATTCTGGGATTTGATAGGCTTGCATTAGAAATCCGAGTAAGCCATTTTTGGTGGAACTGCTTATTTGCATGAGATACGATGCCACTTGTTGCAAGCAGCCTGTGAGCGATGGGCGTGGATCATAGTCTGTGTGAATTTGTTTATTTTTGACCTGTTGTAACAATGGCATGAATTCCGAAATACTATCGAATAATCCACTAACTAAGACAACACGGCGGATTCCACCACGTCGCCCTGCTCGCCCTGCACGTTGTACCAAAGAACTTGCATCTAGTGGAGTATCGAAAAGGATACAAGTGTCTACGTCACCAATATCAATACCAACCTCAAGCGTTTTAGTTGCCACAACCAAAACAATGCGGCGAGTTCTGAGGTGTTCTTCCGTTTGTTTTCGGTGCGTAGAAGAAGTTGACCCATGATGCACAAAGACACAATCTCGTAAATGTCCTTGATTTAACCAAAGTGTGACTTGTTCGGCACGTTTTCTCGAGAGAACAAAGCCAAGGGCTTTTTTGATTCCAGTGTCTTTTAGGAATTGCAAAAAGCCAGTTGCTCCAATAATTTCTTCGCCAGCCCAATGATGAGTTAAAAATTCAATTTGGCTTTGTTCTTCGATACTTACTAAAACACTGTTTTTTCGCAATAAACCTGTTTTGGTAACAATGTCAGGCTGGGGCAAAGTCGCCGAGATTCCCAAACGCCTGTGCTGAGAATTGAGCATAGAAATTCGGTGTAGTAAACCCACCAATTGTGTACCTCGAGGATTATTTAAGAATGTATGAATCTCGTCAATGATAATATCTTGCACATTTTGAAGGTCACTTGGTCTTCGTACCAAGGTGCTATCTAAACCTTCTGGAGTACGAATCAGAGCATCGCTTGGTCTTATTTTGCTTTGCGTATTTTTATCACCAGTAGCAACATCTAAACGCAGTCCTAATTGTTCAAAAATTGGTGACATTCGCTTGTGTAAATCAGTTGCCAAAGCTCGAGTTGGACTGATTATCAATGCTCCTAATTGATTTTGTTGTTCTCGAGGGCGCAGTAATAAACGCTGGGCAACTGGAACAAAGACCGCTTCTGTTTTACCCATACCAGTCGGCGCAGTAACCAATCCATCTCGCTCTAACTCGAGCAAAGCAAAAGCCTGTTCTTGCAGTGGGCGTAATTTACCGCCAAAACGCGAAAAGAAAGCCCGTTTAACCACTTGACTAATTATCATGAAGGCTCACCTAGCCTCAGATGGTCTAATGCGGCGACAATAGTACGGGTAAATAAACGTATATCTTCGTTATCTGTATTTTCCAGAACATTGTCAAGTAATTTTTTTCTGAGTTGTCCTTTTTTTTGATTATAAGCAATTTGATAAATTAGTCCGATTTGTTCTGCAATTGCAATTCGGTTCGAGCGGTCAATGATTTTTAGTTGAATTACTGGGATGTTAAGCCTATTACTCAGCACTTGTGCTAATCCAAATTTGTGGGTGAAAGCAAAAATTGTATGCAAAAAAGAGGAGGTTTGAAGGTCTGAGTTATACTCATCTCGATAAGTTTTTAAGGCTTTGGTACTTTTGTTTGCTGAACGAGTAGCAAACCAAGTCATTAGGTTTTGTGCCTGAGTGGCACGATGTAGTGTATACGCCCATTCACTTCGCTCTGCTTCGTCGAATAGAATAACAAAGCCTTTGACTTTAACCTCGCTTTTGAGTTGCATCGCAAACTCAACGAGTTTTCCGACTACACGATTTGCGGCTGTCATTGCAGCAGGTATTTGACTTGACAGGTTTTGATTTTCAACAAGTTCTGTCAAGTTGCCAAACCGTTCTAAAAAATGTTCACGAAGTTCCTTCATACCATCCAGAACACTTCTTGAAGGCATAAATTCTCTTGTATTCATTGCACGCTGCAACAAAAACATACCTTCAGCACCAGCGATAAATTCTGTCGCGATTTTGACCTGAAATGAATGCTCAATAGCTTTCAAAACTGCATCAGGGTTTTCAGCGCGTTCGTTTGACGACCCCAATTCAAGTGCTGCAACAGCATAACCTTGCTCGAGCAGGTGCTGAGTCAAAATCTCGAGCAAATGCGACTTACCAACACCATACCCACCTACCAGAATTTGACTCGAGCCATTTTCGTTTTGCTGAATATGATTTTTTAGGACATCGAGTTCATTGTCACGTCCATAAGATGCCATTAAATCCGTGACAGCTGGCGAGACAATGCCACAACGCAGTGCTTCAAGAGCAGCTCGAGCTTTGAACATGGTGGCACGATATTGTGGCTTCATAAGGATTTTACTATCTGGGAGTATTGCTGACAATGGCTTCAATATCCGCACTGGTCGGGTGTTTACCACTTTTTAACTCAAATAAAACACTAATAAAAGCCTGAAAAAATAAACGTCTAAAGTACACATCATCTGCTTGCTTAATCACTTCTTTACTGGTCAAATCAGCAAATCGCTGCCGACTTGTGTCATCTATGCTCGTGCGGTAGGCAATTTGAAAAAGCTCCACCAATTTAAGGCTGACCTCTTGGCAAAGCTGCATTTTGGCTTCGGTGCTTTGATTGCGTTCGTCCAATACAATTCTTGTGGCTAACGGGTTACTCGGAAACCCAACTGATTGTACACGCTGAATTAAGGCGTGTACTCCACCAAAAATTTCTAGGAAACTCGTCCAACTTGGGATTGAATACAAAAACAGTACGCCACCCCAACCACCAGTAGTTTCGTTAATCAGTTGCACTAAATTATTTGAGGCGACAGTTCTTTCGCTATTACGCGATAGAGAAAGCGAGCGATCACCTTCGTCCATAATAAAAACTAGACCTGGCAAACCCATTTGTCGCAACCACAAAGCAATCGAACGGATTGCCAATGCACCTGTTTTTTTATCAATTGGCTCAAGCGTGGTTTTGCGTCGCAAATTTGGGCTAGATTTACCTGCCCGTAAATAAATTAGGCATTCGTCAAGTGTGTTTCGGTCATCAGATACAATCGCCATGGCTGCCTTATGCAAAACAATGCGGATACTGGGTAAAGGTAAATCGCGGATGTTCCGCATTTTTGTATCAGCATAGGTTGCAGGGTCAGTTTCGGTATCTTCGGGTGGTGGTAAAACCAAACGCCGTAAGACTTGTTCAATTCCTTCGGCTCGAGGCTGGGATTCGGTGGCTGGTAAGGCTAATTTTTCAATTACTTTTTGATAAATAAGTTCAAAATTCGTTAAGGGACATGAGTCTTTGTGCAATTCAATAAAAGCACTGGCAAAACCATGTTGATGCGCTAAACGCTCTACAGAGCGCAAATAATGTGTCTTTCCGCCTCCGTAATAGGCTTCAACGATTTTGAATGCACCTTGTTCACTATTTGGCAATAAACCATTTTCGGCACTAAAGTATTCTTCCCGAAATATCTCGAGGTCAGCTTCAAGACCAATGCTGATAAACTCTATAATTTCACCGCTTGGTGGAATAGCATTCTGCAAAGCGTGTAAGGCTTGTTGCGCTTGAGATCGTGAAATCATTTCTTCACCGCCAAGGCAATGCCAGAAATTGGTGTGGGCTGCGGGTGCTTACGAGGCTCGAGAAAACTAGGTAGCGATAAATACAGATGTGGTTCTTTGGTGCTGTGTTGGGTTGCTCCTGTAAAAGAAATGTCTAAATCGTTACCTTGCTTGAAGGCTTTTAAGAGATAAGCCATTTGCGCTCGAGTTATCACAGTTCTTGTGACATCATCGGTTGAAGTTAAGTGTGCTTTTAGTAATTTATCGCTGGTCATCAGCAACATTAAAATGTTTGGACTCACAAATTGAAAATGGGTTGCTCGATGTAAAAGCTGATAACTGCTTTCAAAAATTTTGGCAAGGGCTTTGGCTTTAGTTAAAATTGCTTCAATTCCCATAATAATCTCGAGTGCCGTTATTGCTAAGACTTCGGCATTAACCGTTTCTATGGTTGTAATGACAACATCATCAAGTACGCTCACACGCCAAGTATTGGGTTGTTGCTCGAGAAAATTGACGCACCCGAAGTAAGCATTTGGCGGACGAAATTCACATTCGCAATTTTCTTTTGCAGCAATTTCCCGTAAGGTTTCCCCCATTGTACGGCGGGATGACTGCACAATTTCTTGTCTTTGAAGTTGTGTGGAAACAAAAGCATCGGTCTGTAGATTAAGCGATTGAACCAATAGTGTGAGGGCTTCGTCTGTGGCTTTAGGGCTGTGTTGTAAAAATCCTAAGGCTTCCTGAATTTGCTTCGTGGAATCACGGATACTGCCTAAAGCACTGCTGTTACCGCTACGCTGTACTTTCTTTTTAGCCATTTTACGCCTCGCTTGAGACAATAGCTTAACACCTAAGACTAAAAAATGTCGTCTAGGGTGTCCAAATTGTTTTACCCAGCAGTATCATTCTCTTTCCAAAGGTTAACACTTGACTTGTTTTGGCTCGAGCTAATTTTCTTGAAAACAGTAGCTCGGAACTTCCAATTCTCGAGTCACTTTTGCATTAGAATACCCTCATGGCTCATCCTCTGGCTGGTCTTCCCGCGCCGTTTGGTCTTCTCGAGAATATTCCGCGTTTAATCGCTGCGTATTACAGTTTTGCGCCTGACCCAAGCAACCCTGCCCAACGCGTGGCGTTTGGCACGAGTGGTCATCGAGGCTCGAGTTTGCGTGGTACGTTCAATGATGCCCATATCGCGGCAATCGCTCAGGCGACTGCCGAGTACCGTGCCGAAGCTGGTATTACAGGCGATTTATTCTTGGGTGTGGATTCGCACGCCCTGTCCGAACCTGCTTTTAATACTGCCCTCGAGGTGCTGGTTGCCAATGGTGTGAAGGTGCGTTTTGATGTGGCTCGAGGCTACACGCCAACGCCTTTGGTTTCCTATGCGATTCTTAACGCCAATAAAAACAGTGCTGTACAAGCCGACGGGATTGTGATTACGCCTTCACATAATCCACCCGAAGATGGCGGTTTTAAGTACAACCCACCAACCGGTGGTCCTGCCGATGGTGTGGTCACCAAATGGATTGAAACTCGTGCCAATGCCTTGCTCGAGGTTGGGCTTGATGGTGTCAAGCGAATCCCGTTTGCGGCAGCGCTCGAGGCAGCCACAGCCTTTGATTTTATTACGCCTTATGTGCAAAATTTACCAAATGTGGTCAATCTCGAGGCAATCAAAAAGGCTGGTGTTAAAATTGGCGTTGACCCGCTTGGTGGCTCGAGTTTACCAGTCTGGCAAAAAATTCTCGAGCTTTATGGTTTGGATTTAACGATTGTCAATGATCGGATTGATCCAACTTTTGCGTTTATGCGCGTGGACAAGGACGGTAAAATCCGTATGGATTGCAGCAGCCCAAGTGCCATGGCGGGTTTAATCGAACTTAAAAACAGTTTTGCCGTTGCCATTGGTAACGACCCCGATGCCGACCGCCACGGAATTGTCACCCCAAGCGGCTTGATGAATCCAAATCACTTTTTGGCGGTTTGTATAGACTATTTGTTTACCCATCGCCCAGACTGGAATGCCGACATGGGCGTTGGTAAGACCCTTGTCTCGAGCAGCCTAATAGACCGTGTGGTGGCTCGACTTGGGCGCAGGCTCGAGGAAGTGCCAGTCGGTTTCAAATACTTTGTGGATGGTCTGGCTTCGGGGCGGATTGGCTTTGGCGGCGAGGAATCGGCGGGGGCAAGTTTCCAGCGCTTTGATGGCAGCGCTTGGAGTACCGACAAGGACGGGATTATTCTGGGTTTACTGGCAGCCGAAATCACGGCAGTAACAGGGCAAACCCCAGATGAGTATTACTCGAGGCTCGAGGCAGAATTTGGACGCAGTTTTTATAAACGCATTGATGCCCCAGCCAGCAGCCAGCAGAAAAAAATCTTATCCAGTTTAAGTCCAGAAATGGTGACTGCCACAAGTTTAGCCGGCGAAGAAATTACCGCCAAACTCACTCGAGCGCCCAGCAACAACGAACCGATTGGCGGCTTAAAAGTCTGTACAGCTAACGCTTGGTTTACCGCTCGACCAAGCGGCACAGAAGAACTCTATAAAATCTATGCCGAAAGTTTTATTTCCGAGAGCCATGTAAACGAGGTACTCGAGGAGGCTCAAAAAATCGTCTCGGGTGCTTTTGGTGTTTAGGCTTTTGGTTTAGCCACGCGCCCCAAAACAAAACTGCCGACCCCAAGTGCAATCAATAAACCACCAACCCCAAACAACAGTAACGAGTCTCCACCTGTACTCGGTTGCCAATCGGCAATCAGATAAACCGTTTTTTGATCGGTTAAACCCACTTTGTTCCATTTTGCGAAGACATCGGCGGCGTTGTCGGTTGTAGCACTCAAATCAAAAGCATCGCTCGAGCCTAGACCAGATACACGCACCAAACCAGCCTGAATACAGTTATTTTGTTTGACACAATCGTATTTTTCATAAGGCAGCCAAGCTCTGACAATCGCTGCTGCTGGGGTGTTTGAGGCGGCATTTTTGGCGTAAAGCGCATAAAAAACGCCGTAGGCTTTCTCTGTTGTTTCAAAGGTGCTGTAGCGCCCATCAGTGCGCCCATCGAGTTTGAGAAAATTGTATTTTATTGGCTGTGGATTCTCGAGCGAATACGCCACCGCTCCTTGCTGATAATCTTTGGCTTGGTTAGTCTGCCCAAAGCCAGCCACGACCATACCCAAACCAATGACGGTCATCAGCAGCCCACGCCCATAAGGCGTTAAAAAAATAATCGATGCCAACTCGAGAAAATTCATTGGCATCAATTATAGCTCAAAAAAGGGCTGGCTCGAGAATAAAGACTGGCGAACTTAAATCGTAATTATTTATTTACAAGGATGACAGCCTGCACGCCACGAATCTCGAGAAACGCCGCTTTAGCAGTTTCAAACTCCCCAGCGTGCCGCAGTTCAATCCGTAAGCCAATTCGCGCTTCGCCATTTGCGACATTGGCTTCGACTTTTAAGGCACTTTTTTGTAGTTTCTCGAGGACATCCAACACATCTTTTAATAAACCCACACGGTCTTGGGCAACCACTTCAAAATCTATGGTGCTGCCCGAAACACTTTTCACATCCCAGCCCGCACCAATCACACGGTTGTTTTCCTCGAGCCGCAAGCGTTTGGAGTTGCTGCAATTGGCTTTGTGAATCGTCACACCACGCCCGCGGGTAATGTAGCCCAAAATTGCATCGCCTTGGGCTGGTTTGCAGCACTGGGCAAATTTAACTGGGGCTTGCAAACCGCCCTCGAGATAGACCCCACTGGTGCTGGGTGGTGGCTTTTCTTGTGGCGTGGGCAGGGCTTGGCTTGGCTCGAGGTCTGGCACAAGAGCGCGAGCCACTTGTTGGGCAGTGTAGCGCCCAGAATGCAGCGCCATGTAGAGGTCGTCGGGGTTGCGCGAACCGATCATTTTTTCGGTGATGTCCTCGAGATTCTTGGTTCGCATCAGTTTACGGGCGGGTAAGCCGCGTTTTTTGAGGTAGCGGTCTAAACTTTCGTAGCCGTGAGTCAGGGCTTCGCTGCGTTCTTGCACCCGAAAAAAAGCCCGAATTTTACTTTTAGCGCTGCGCGTTGCCGCAAAATCCATCCAGTCGCGGCTTGGACCTGGCGAACCCCGATTGACAATAATTTCGACCCGTTCGCCATTATCGAGTTTATACGACAGTGGCACAATACTGCCATTGACTTTAGCACCAATCGCATGATGCCCAATGTTGGTGTGGATATGGTATGCCAAGTCTATTGGGGTTGCGCCCAGAGGCAAAGAAATACTTTTTCCTTTGGGGGTAAAAACAAAAATACGGGTGGACAACAAATCTTGCTGCACAGCATCCACAAAATCGCCAGCGTCCGAAATTTCGCTCGATAGTTTCTCAAGGTTCTCGAGCCAGTTCATACCACTTCGCAATTCATTTAAGCCAGCACTGCGGTTTTCAAAATCCGACCCATCTTCAATGCCAGATTTATAGAGCCAGTGGGCTGCCACACCAAATTCAGCCACGCTGTGCATTCGGGTGGTGCGAATCTGGACTTCGATCGGCTGCCCTTCCAGAGAAATCACGGTGCTGTGTAAACTCTGGTAGCCGTTGGGCTTTGGCACAGCGATATAATCCTTAAATCGCCCCGGAATTGGGGTGTACAAACTATGCACCACACCCAAGGTATGATAGCAAACCCTTTTTTCGCGCTGGGTTTCTAAAGTCTCGCGGCTTGCACCCTCGCCGTTACTGAGTTCGGCTTCAGTGACACCACGCGGCTCGAGAATCACACGGATTGCCAGCAAATCAAAAATCTGCTCGAGATGCTTAGTGTCGCGCTGCATCTTGCCCCAAATGCTATACAAGTGCTTGCTGCGCCCCGTAATTTCAAAGCGAATCAGCCAACGGTTCAGTTCGCGGTCGGTCTCGAGGACTTCGCGTAGGTCGTCTATGGCGTGCTGCACCACCAAATCGCGCTCGGCTTGGGCTTGACGAATCTCGAGTGCCAATTCGGCATAGGCTTGTGGGTGCAGGTATAAAAAACTTAAATCCTCGAGTTCCCATTTTAGGCTGCCAATCCCCAAGCGGTGTGCTAAGGGCGCATAAATCTCTAAAGTTTCGGTGGCGATTCGTATTTGTTTATCGGGTCTCATGCTGGCTAGGGTTCGCATATTGTGCAGGCGGTCAGCGAGTTTGACAATAATTATCCGAATATCCTTGGTCATCTGCACCAACAACTGGCGCAGATTTTCGGCTTGTTCGTCCTCGATGCCGTCTTTGGCTTGCTTACTCAGTTTAGAAACCTTGGTTTCGCCCTCGACAATCCGCCGCACAGTTGCGCCAAATTCATGTTCGACATCTGCCAAAGTCACGCTGGTGTCCTCGACCGTATCGTGCAACAGACCAGCTTGGATGGCGCTCGAGTCCATTCGTAAATCGGCTAAGATAACCGCCACCGCCACCGGATGGGTGATGTACGGCTCGCCGCTTTTACGCAGTTGCCCGTCGTGAGCCGCAGCCGCAAAACGGTATGCCCGTTCGATTCGTTCTCTCGAGCCAAGCGATAAATGCCCAAGGCGTTGGGCTAGGTCTGGGAAACCATGCTGCATCAGCAACGAAGCACCGCCGTATTGTAGCCAAGCTGGTTCTGGGTTCTCGAGCGCCGTCATGGGCGCATAGTGTAACGCGAAAAGTAAGACTTTGGCTAATTGAAAGATGCTCGAGTCAAAGAACCAAAATAGCTTGACTCGAGCGTGGTTTTGAGAGGTGCGTTTTTAGAAGAAGTTATTAACGCTTAAATACCTTAACTTGATACGATTTACTCGCTTGTCCTTTGTCCACCCCGAAGGCGAAACCCAGTTGGGATTCATTGACAAGCAAATATCCCTATCCATTGACGTTCACCACCGCCGATGGGTCGCGTAAATCGCTTTGAATGACTGTTCGTATTGCCGTGGTCAGGCTGCTTTGGTCTCAGGTCAGCACCACAATTTTGCCACCTGCCAAGTTCGCCTCCATGCAGTGGTGCGCCTCGACAATCTGGTCTAACCGAAAGGTTCTGCCCACTTGAACAGGCAAAATTCCAGCCGCGACCTGTTGAACTAAATTGTTCAGTGGCATATCCATGAAATCTTGTGCCGTACCACTGTACGATGTCAAGCAGACGTTGCTTGGGATTCCCTCCATTGGATTGAAACCGTCCAGCGTCCACCGATTGCCGACGATGCCTGTCATGCTGACAATACCTTGTGAATTCACGCAGCGCAGCGAATCGAGCAATGTCGTCGTGCCGACAAGCTCCAGCACCTTATCCACGCCGTCTGGATAAAGCGCTCTCACTTGGGCTTCGATGCTGCCTGTATCAATAAAAACCCGTTCTACCCCGTGAGCGCGTAACAACCCCTCACGTTCAGGGTTGCGCGTGGTCGCTGTCACAACTGCACCATGATTTTTGGCGATAGCGGCAGCCGCCAGTCCGACCGATGTCGTGCCACCACGAATCAGCAGCCGATCTCCTTTGGTCAGCCGCAAAGATTTGAACAACGCACCCCAAGCGGTTTGCAGCATTTCGGGGAGCGCCCCGAGAATCTCCCAAGGCGATTTTGCCTCAACGGCTTGAACCTGAGTTGCAGGCACAGAAGTGAATTCGGCATAACCGCCGTCAAAATCCCGACCCATACCGCCCATGACGGTGGCAACAACATCACCCTGCTGGAATTCCCCACCTAAAGCCTGTTCGACAACACCAACCGCTTCAATCCCGAGGACTCGAGGGAACTGCACACCAGGCGAGTGACCTTGGCGGGTGTACAGTTCCGAACGGTTCAGACCAAACGCCTTAACGCGAATCAGCACCCAACCTTCTCGAGTTTTCGGAATGGGGCGACGCTCGAGCTTCAAGACTTCAGGCTCGCCCACCTCGTGAACAACAACTGCATTCATCATTTGCATTGACAACCTCCGAGTTTTTGAAAGTATTCTCAAGATATTTACTCAGGACGACCAAAATACCTATTTGTCTTGAAGCCGAACAGTATTTGCTGATTTTACAAAACCAACTTTAATTTTAGGACTGCTTTCTCAGCCACGAAAACGCCGCCACGCCAATTCGGTCACCAAAATAAGCAGCGCCAGCAATGCCAACCATGGGGCTAAAGAAAGCCTCGAGACTTGCTGGGCTGGAATGTAGCCTTCTAAGTTCTCCAAAAAACGCCCACCTGTGGCACTGGCAATCTGACGCAGCAATGCCACACCACCAGTTGTCTCGAGTTCTCGATTTTGGCTGCTCAGACTGCGGCGCTCGAGTAAAACCCCGCGTGAGAGCAGGGCTAAAGAACCTTCAGCATTTTTAGGCAAGGCTGCTTCGTATCTTCCGGGGGCAGTTTGCTGCAAGGCAATCGTCTCTGAGCCAACCCGCACTTGCAGCGCTAAGTTGTTGCGGTACTGGTTGCCCTCGACTGCATCCACCGTCACCAGACCGCCATCTGGACTGACCGACAAGGCATAGGGTGTTTCTGGAATCTCGAGCCAACGGGCAACTGTGCCGATTAAGCCGGGTAGATCACGCCACTGGGTCAGGGCATCGGTGCGGTTCAGGTCTATGGTCAAGGCAGCACTGCGCCCTAAGCCTTTACGGATAATTGCCAGCACAGGTTCGCGGTCTGCGCCCATTAAAATCGATTCGGCTTCAGACTTGAGGGTTGTGGCAATGTACTTAGCCGCTTTTGGTGGTTGACTCGAGACACTGCCCGCCAATGGATGGGTTTGTAAGGTTACAGCTTGATTGGTGCGAACCAAAGCGCGTTTAGAGGTCAGGGCTTCGGTCGTAAAAATTCGTGGCAAGGTGTCGGGGTCAAGGGCTTGGTAATAGCGCCCTCCACCAGCTTGAGCAATAATTTTCAGGTTTTTACTGTCAGCATCGCCACCGACCGCAATACTCGAGGTGGTGATGCCTTTGGTTTTAGCGGCTTGCGCCAGCCCCCGAAAATTCGGTGGATTACCGCCTTCACCGTCGGCAAATTGCCCATCGGTTAGTAAAATAATGTGTTTGACTGCGGCGTTAGAAGCCTCGAGGGCGGCAATCGCTTGTTGGTAAGCGGGCGCGACAATCGTGCCACCGACTGCTTCGATGGTTTCGATGGCGCGTAGCATCTGTAATTTATTATTTTCGTTGGCTCGAGTCGGCTTAAAAATCCATTGTGGCGTATCGGAAAAAACGATTAAACCTAAATAATCGCGCTCGTTGGCTAACTCGACCACATTGGCAACACCCTCAAGTGCCAAACCAAGTTTTTGTGAATTGCTGCTGCCACCAGAGCCAACCATGCTCAGACTGCGGTCTACGACCATGACCATTGCCACCAGTGGGACATCCACTCGGGTGCGTAAATCGCTCGAGACTGGCAAAAATGCCTCAAGCGGACTGCGATTCCAGCCACCCAAACCAAAACTCTGGTCACCGCCGGTCAGCATCACCCCACCGCCATCTTCGATATAGCGCCGCAGTAATTCTTGTTGTGAGCGAGTGAGTGCCGTGCCAACCTGTTCGGTTAAAGCCGCACCAGCCCGAATAAAAACCGCACTGTAAGCCAATGGTTCACGCACCAGCCCGACTGTGCCTTCTTTGGTTTTGAAACCCTGAGCGCGGAGTAACTTCGCCAAAGCTGGGTCATTGACCACCAAAACTTCTCGAGGGGCTTTGATGCTCAGGGCTAAACTGCGTTGGTCATCGCTGGTTGGCTGGGCAAAATCTGGCACGATGCTGACCTCGAGCGAGACACCGCCACGTTCTGGAACACGAAACTCGAGTGGTATGCTGCTGCGCCCAACGGGCAAGGTTATGGTTTTCGCCAGAATTTGAACTCCATTTAGCACTGCCTTAACCCGCACCAAAGACTTTTGACTGGTCTCGAGAACCGCATTGGTCTGCACTGTTGCGCCGGGCGCAAGGCTATTGGGAGCAATCAAATCAGCCACGGCGGCATTGCCTCGGTTACTGACCACTAAAGTATCCACAGGGACATTTGGTAAACCTTGTAGCGCTTGTCCTCGAGTTTGGTTGCCATCAGAAATCAGTAAAATTCGGCTTGGCTCGAGTGCCGTGGCAGTTTGTAACGCTGTGGCAATATCGGTTTGGGTTGGCTCGAGATTCTCACGGCTGGCTGTTCCTGTTTGCCCAGCAAAAGACAATTGGGCTTTGCTGCTCAGATTAAATGTAATTCGGGCGGCACTGTCCGAGACATCCTCGAGAATGATAAGACCAGCACGGTTCTGCTCGAGCAACGGGTTAGCGATTGCCAAACCAAGCACCACCAGTGCCAATGTTCGCAGCCGTAAAATCGGCTGGCGCACAATCGCGGCTTTGGAAAACCACAAGGCAGCCACGAACGCCAAAATGCCCAAAACCAAAAAAATCGGTGATTCAAAAGCCAAACTCATGCTGTCCGCCGAAATCTCGAGAACAGTGTCGGCTGACCGCGCAGCGCCGCCTCGAGCAGCAACGCCAACAAGGCAATCAAAAGGAGTGGTAAACGCCAAGGGCTAAAAGTATCGCTATTTTGATTTTGCTGATTACTATTTTGACTGCCGCTTAGATTTTGGGTTTCGGATTGTCCAGTGGTAAAGCGGCTTTGTTGACTCGAGCCAAGGTTTGCCACCAAGCGTTCGCCATCGCTGGTGTATAGCCCCGGCAATAAAGCTCGAGTGAAACCAGTGGCAATGTTGCCTTGGTAAGTCACATTTGTGCCAAGGCGTGTCCCGAGTGGCACATTTTGGGCGTTGGCATATTCTTGAATGATATTAAAAAGCAGCACTGGAAAAGCTGGAAATTTTCGCAGTTCGGTCTCGAGCGGATGCACCGCCAAGTAAATGGCTCGAACTCCTGAGGCAACACCGCGCCAAATTAAGGGCTGATCGCCGACATAAACCAGTGGTGTCCAAGTCCCATTGGGCAGTTCTGGCGGCATTTGAGGTGAACGGCGCACCCGAACGCCCTCGAGTTGCACAAAACGCAGGATACCATCGCTGCTGCTGCGGGTGATGCGCTCGAGTTTTGGAATCTGGTTGGCTTTGGGCAGTGGTGCAAAAATAATGTAATTACCACTTGGCAAAGATTGTGGAATTGCGCCAACCAAAACAATCACATCGTAGCCTCGAGCCGTGCTGGGTGGCGTATCGCGGGCAGCCGTGCGAATTCCCGGCACACTGACCATCGCTTTGAGGACATCATCTTGTGGTGGCGTGACCAGCACCCGACTGGAAATTAAGTAGGCATAGGCTTGGTTATCGAGATCTAAAGCATCTGGCTTAATAAGCTCGAGTTTATATGTGCCGGGTTGCAAAACCACCTTTGGAGTCCAACTGATTCGCCCTCGAGTTGGGATTTTTAGCTCGCTTTCGGCAATTGTTTTCTGGTCTCGAGTTAGGCGTACTTTAGCACTGACTGGCTTAGACTGGTTGCTCTCGAGTGCCGCAAATACTTGTGCGCCACGAATTGCAAACGAAGTGATTCCAACATTTTCGCCGCTGCCAAGTATGCGTTGCCATGTCCCCTGAAAAGAATTTGGCGCAGCTTGACTTGAGTAGACAACGATTTGGGCTTGTGGCGAAATGCTTTTTGCTAAAGCCAAAGCTGGAACAAGATCGCTGCTCGAATCTCCGGCTGCTAGGCTCTGTAATGCCTTCAGACGGGTTTCGGGGGTGGCGGCTGCACCAGTCTCAACTGTAGCGCTCAGACCTGCCCTAATGATGGTCACACGCCCCGAGAGTTGGGTTTTAGCAAGTTCTTTGGCAGAGGCAAGCCTCGAGGTTGTTTGGTTATTGCTTAGAACATCTTTGGCGGTCATGGTTGCGCCAACATCAAAAATCAGCACTCTTTCTCGAGTATCGCCGCCCAGTTGTGGTGCGGCTGCGCCTAACGTTGCCAGCAGAACTGTCAGCAGTTGGAGCAGCAAAAAGATGTTGGGATGAAACTTGGCGCGGCGTTCTGGGGCTTCTTCTGCACCCCAAAGCCATAAGGCACTGACAGTTCTTTGGCGTTTGGCTTGACGAATAAAATGCAGCCACAGCACAATCGGAATAAAAGTTAGCCCCAGTAGAAACCACGGCGCAGCAAAGGTCATGTCTTTAATCTAACGGCTTTTAAGGTGGGATTGATGGCAAAAAATCGTCAGATTTATTTGACTTATCCACAGGCTTAAACTTATTTCCAAGCAATCTAAGCTGTCAAACACAACCTTAAAAATAGTTATCCACATTATCCACAGAGTTATCCCAAAGCTGTGGATAACTCTTAAACCCGCAGTGGATTGACAATTGCCAAGTAGCCGGGGTCAGATTCTGCGGTAAATTTGGCGGGGGCATTTAAGCCTAAACCAATCAAAACTTCGCCTTCGATCGGCGAGAGTGCTTCGGTCAATTGTTTGGCACGAAAACCAACCGTGATTGCGGGTTCTGAGCCGTGTTGCACCACATCCAAAACGTCTTGGGCGCGTCCAAAATCAGACTCAGCCACCAGTTGCAACTTTCCGCCTGCAACAATAAATTCAACTTTGTTGTTGCTGCTTTTGTCCGCCACGACCGCCACTCGAGCCACAGCTTCGCGCAATGCCCCCGCCGAAACCGCCACAGTCACACTCGAGCTATTTGGAATGACTCGGGCATAGTCTGGCAATTCGCCATCCATCAGCTTGGCATTGACGCGCACACGGTCGGTTGCCACCGAGAGCGTACCTTGAGAAATCGTCAGGCGCACTTCGCCATCTTTAAGCACCCGAATCAATTCATCGGCATTGCGGGCTGGAATCACCAATTTACGGGCTTCCAGGGTACTCGAGGCGGCAAAATTACGGTAGGCAAGCCTGAAACCATCGGTTGCCACGACCCTCGAACTGGTTGGAGTCAATTCGAGTTGGACACCACGAAAAATAGCACGGAATTCCTCGGCAGCCGCCGCATAGCGCACACTGGTCAGGCTTTTGGTAAATTCTCGAGCATCCAAAGTCAAATGCGTTTCGGTTGGAAATTGCAATTCTGGGTACGCGCTGAGGTCGCCAGTTTGAATCTTGAAGGTGCTGCCAGCACTAGCCACAGTGAGTTCAGAACCATTGAGCTGCAATTCGACCAATTCGCCAGAGAGGGCTTTGGTGATTTGGGCAAAAAGTTGGGCTGGAACAACAAAATCTTGTCCGTCCACGATTTGTGCCTCGAGAAAATACTCGATGTCAATTTCAAGATTTGTGCCAGACAAAGATAAGCCTTGCGGTGTGACTGAGACTTTGAGTTGGGTTAAGGCAGCATTGCTGCTGCGGGCTGGAACTATCCGCTCGAGGATTCCAAGGGCTTCACTGAGTTGTTTTTTAGGGATTTGTACTTGCATGAGAATTCCTCCATGAGTGGGGTTTTAAGGTTTTTTCTTTGGCTGAAATCTTTCAAATTAAAGACTTTTGGAGCGCTGGTTTAATACTAACAGATTAAATTATATAAATAGTAGTAGTAGTAATAGGGGCTGTGGATAGTGTGGATAAGTGCCTTTTGAATTGTTCAGCACGGTATTTGTCTTGTGGATAAAACTGTGTATAACTACCCCCTTGCTTGTGGATAACTGTCTAACAACTTGGCACTTGTCCACAGGGCTGAAGGAGACTCGAGTTATCCACAAGTTATCCACAGTTTGTCCACAGCTTTTCCACAGGGTTATGAACAGGGTTATCCACAGGCGACTACGAACCTAAGAGAGCTTGGCTCGAATGGCTCGGATGTTGCCTTGTAGATCGTTGTCTTGCTCGGCTTGCTCAGTAATTTTTTGAATTGCATACAAAATTGTGCTGTGGTCTCGAGCAAAAAAAGCGCCAATTTCTGGCAGGCTGTGGTTGGTCAGTTCTCGAATCATAAACATCGCCACTTGGCGTGGCATCACGACTTCTTTAGCACGCCCAGCAGATTTTAGATTTTCGGTCGGAATCGAGTAATGCAGCGCCACAATATCAAGAATATCCTGCATTTCTAGGCTCACTTCGGTTTCGGTAAAGACATTGCTGAGGGCTTTAGCGGCAATGGCTCGAGAAACCTGATTACCTTCAAGTCCGTTCAGGCTGGCAAAGGCAATCACCCGCATCAGTGCGCCCTCGAGTTCACGGATGTTGCTGGTGACTTGTTTGGCAATAAACTCAAGAACTTCATCAGGAATATAGACTCGGCGGTATTCGCTGTTCATGCGTAAAATAGCGACTCGAGTTTCAAATTCTGGGCTTTGAATATCGGTAATCAAACCCCATTCAAAACGGCTGCGAAGTCGTGCCTCAAGGGTAAGAATGTCTTTTGGCGGGCGGTCTGAGGAAAGGATAATTTGTTTTCCAGCTTCGTACAAGGCATTAAAAGTATGAAAAAATTCTTCTTGGGTACGCTCCTTGCCAGCAATAAATTGAATATCGTCGACCATCAATAAGTCCACACTGCGATAACGATCCTTAAAATTGGTCATTTTGTCTTCACGAATCGAATTAATCAGTTCGTTGGTAAAAGTTTCAGTGCTGATGTACTCGATTCGCTTATCGGGAAAACGCTCGGCAACACTGTGACCAACAGCGTGCATTAAATGTGTTTTGCCAAGCCCAACGCCACCATAAATAAAAAGTGGATTGTAGGCTTTACCCGGTTGCTCGGCAACCGCTAAAGCCGCCGCATGAGCAAAATTATTATTTGGACCAATCACAAATTTTTCAAAAGTGTATTTGATATTGAGTTTTAAGCGTCCATCGTCGTGAATTGGTGTGGTGCTTTTATTTTTTACTTCGGGCATCAGCATCGCTTCTGGGGTACTGGGCAGCACCTTGAAGCCAATTTTTGGATTCTCTGCCCCAATGTTACGCAAGGCTTCCTCGAGCAAATTTAAGTAATGCTGCTTGAGCCAATCGGCAGCAAAAGAATTGGGAACACCAAGAACATATGTGCCATTCTCGAGTCCTTGCGGTTTGATACGAATAAACCAAGTGTGGTATTCCACATCGGATACGTTGCGTTTGACATAATCCTTGACTTGCTCCCAAATGTCGAGTTGACTCACAGTACGTTATTCTATAGGTTATCCACAGGCAGCGATAGTGGTAGAAATAAAGGTGTGAGTTTGAACTCGAGTTCGGTTGTTTTTATAAAGTAATGCGCTATAGAAGAATTTTATAGGTTTTTGAGTGGTAGTTTTGAAATTTTAACACACTATTAGGTTTGACTTTGAATGTGGATAACTTAGGGTAATTGTGGATAACTTTAATGTTTCACGGGCAACTGTTTTTCTGGTAAACAAGTCTACGTGTGTTAGGGGGACAAAGTGATGTTTCACGGGCAACTGTTTTTCTGATAAACATATGAAATGGCGTTAAACGAATTTGATTTAGGTTACATTATGGGTTTAATGGTTGGCGAAGGCTCATTTACTGGTGATAAAGAACAGCCAGCCTTACAACTTCGGCTTAAAGATGATGACCCTGAACCACTCAAACGACTCAATCGGCTATTGGGTGGTAGTATTTATGGACCATATAACCATAGCGAACGTCGCTACTATGTTTGGATGCTGCGCGGCGCAGCCCTTTGGAAAGCCACTGAACTTTTTTACCAATACTTGCCAAACAGTCGAAAACGTAGACAATTTCTCGAGTGGTGGAAAAAATACGCCCATAAACTGCCACCAATTCCAGAATCAAAGACAGAAGCACCAGCGCTTGAGGAGACAACATGACCCAAACCGATAAACTCGAGCAATATAAAAAACTGGTCAAAGACTATTCACGAGTCTTGGATTTGAGTTCGCCAAAAATGCTTGAGCAATTTGAAACTGGCATTGAACGAAGCCAGCATTTTGCCAATGCTATTCAACCCAAGGCTCGAGTTTTGGATGTTGGCAGTGGTGCAGGCTTACCAGCTATTCCGATCGCCATTCTCAGACCAGATGTGCAAATTACACTTTGCGAAATACGCAATAAACGAGCGGCTTTCCTTGAACGAGCCATCAGTGTGCTTCAGCTTGAGAATGCAAGTGTTTTTCAGGGTGATGTCCGTAAACTGGAGGCGACTTTTGATACCGCCACGGCACTGTGGCTGGGAAGTCTCGAGGAAATTGTAAAGCTGGTCAAACCGAGACTTATCGGGCAATGGAGTATCATCACTCGAAAAGGGATTGAACTCGAAACGGAATTTGCCAAACTACAAAAAAATAATCCAAATATCGAACTCAAAACCCAGCAACTCGAGGATGGCGCATGGTTGGTTATCCTGAGTGAAAGACAAGAATGAAGGGAGGCAAATATGGCAGCAAAAATCATTAGTTTGGTCAATCAAAAGGGTGGGGTTGGTAAAACCACCACTGCCGTTAATCTGGCAGCCTATCTTGCCAGTCATGGACAGCGCATTTTGCTGATAGACCTCGACCCACAAGCCAACGCCAGCAGTGGCTTGGGAATCCAAAAAGCTGAGCTTGGTATCTATGATGTGCTGATGGGCGACTCGAGCCTTGAAGCGGCAATCCAAAAGACCGAACAAGAAAACTTGAGTGTACTACCAGCCACGCCAGACTTGGCTGGGGCAACAGTAGAACTCACCGACCACCCCAATAAACTAAAATCTGTTTTGGGCAGCTTAAAAGATTTTGATATTGTGTTGATTGACGCGCCGCCTTCCTTGGGCGCACTGACGATTAACGCTCTGACGGCTTCAAATGCCCTGATTATTCCACTGCAAGCTGAATACTATGCCCTTGAGGGAATCGCTGGAATGCTTGATACAGTCGAGCGAATTAAAGTCAATCTCAACCCAAACTTAAAAACCCTTGGGATTGTCGTGACAATGTTTGACACCCGTACCAATCTGGCGCAGCAAGTCGAGCAGAATGTCCGTCAGCATTTTGGTGATTCAGTTTTTTGGAGCGTTATTCCCCGCAATGTCAAACTCTCCGAAGCCCCAAGCTATGGGCAAACAATCAATAAATATGCACCAATCTCGAGTGGTGCGGGTGCATACAAAAGACTGGCTCAGGAGGTGATGCAGCGTGTCCAAAAGCTCTAGCCCAGTAAAAACCGGCGGCTTAGGCAGGGGTTTGGATGCTTTAATTCCTAAAGCCAACTTGGAAGAAAAAGTAGTCGTTCCCAATATGTTGGCAATTAAATTGCTCGAGCCAAACTCCAAACAACCACGTAGAAACTTCAACGAAGAAGCCCTTGAAGAACTCACCGCCAGTATTCGTGAAAAAGGTGTTTTACAGCCGCTTTTGGTGCGCCCACGCGGTAAGCGCTATGAAATTGTGGCTGGAGAACGCCGTTGGCGTGCCGCCACTCGAGCTGGACTTGAGCAAGTTCCGGTGGTGATTCGAGAACTGACCGACCGTGAAACGCTTGAAATTGCATTAATCGAAAATTTGCAACGCGAAGACCTTGGCGCACTCGAGGAAGCAAAGGCATACAATCAACTTTTGGAACTTGGTACAACCCAAGACGAAGTTGCTAAAGCGGTTGGCAAAGCCCGCAGTACGATTACCAACAGTTTGCGCTTACTGCAACTGACCCGCGATGCCCAATTGGCACTCGAGGACAACAGCATTACGGCTGGACACGCTCGCGCGATTTTGGGACAACCCGCCGTTGACCGCGATTGGGCATTAGAACAGATTGTGGTGCGAGACTTAACGGTGCGCCAAGCCGAAATGCTCAAGCGCGAACCAGCCCCCGAAATTTTAGCCAAGCAAGCTACCCTTGAAAAACCACGGCTGCATCGGCAATTGGAGCTTGAACTCTCGAGAATTGCTGGTACAAAAGTCAAAATTGTGGGCGAAGACAAAGGCAAACTCGAGTTGTATTATCACAATCTTGAGGACTTACATCGAATTCTTGAGATATTGGGCTATGAGGCTTAAATGACTATTTTTGAGAAAATTATCGCCCGAGAAATTCCAAGCAGCATTGTCTTTGAAAACGAAGAATTTATTGCCTTTAAGGACATCAACCCAAAAGCTCCAGTCCATGTTTTGTGTGTGCCAAAAAAAGTAACGAATCGCTTGGATGAAATTACTGATATACTCGAGCTTGGACGCTTATTTTGTACGGCTGCTCAGGTTGCTCGAGAGGCTTGTGGTTTAACCGATTACCGCTTGACGGTCAATGTTGGGGCTGGAGCGGGTCAAATTGTGTTTCATACCCATGTGCATATTTTAGGCGGCTGGATAAATCACGATAATAAGCAGCATCACACTGAAATGGCACAATAGACACCAATGTAAACCAAGCAAAGCTCGAGACTCAAACCTTAACCCTCTTCAGGCGGGTCGTTGGGTACTCGAGCGCCAGTCAGCCAATAGCCAAGGCGGTCTGCTAAGTTTTCGATGTGGTCGCCAATGCGCTGCAAAGACCGTCCAACACGCAATAATGCTAAGGCTTTGGTAATCGTGCGAGGGTCTTCGAGCATATAGGTCACCAATTCTCGTTGCGTTTGTTCGTATAAATCATCTATTTCTGAATCCATTTCGGCAACAGTTCTAGCCACGACGGCATCTTGTTCGGTAAAGGCTCGAGAAGCAAGTTCAAGCATGGTCTTCAGTCTTGCCAGCATCAAGCCAAAATTAACATAGCGTTTTAAGGGTGGTTCGGCAGCCAACAGTCGTCCGTCGTCGGCAACATGAACTGCATAATCGCCGACCCGCTCGAGGTCAGAAAGGCTTTTAAGAATGGCTGCCACCAAGCGCAGGTCTCGGGCTACGGGCTGATGCAATGCGATAACCCGCAAACATTCGCTTTCAATCCTCACCTCGAGGTCGTCTACCAGCCTGTCCATTTCGTGAACTTGAGTGACTGCTTCGATTTTACCCTCTAAAAGTACCCCGCCAGCCAAGTGGAGTTGTTCACTGACCTGAGAAATCATTCGGATAAAGTCGGCTCGTAGGGTTCTTAAATCTCGTTCTAAGGCTTCACGCATGGTTTAACTCTCCTCGGATTTTTGTGATTAAAGCTACTGCTTTACGCGGCTGGTACAGTTTGCTTTACGCGACTGGTACAGTTTGCTTTACGCGGCTGGTACAAAAAATAAAAACTCATTGCCACTCAAGTCGGCTCGGTACGAACCAGCAACTTCGCCGCCCCAAGCCCGCACGATGCTGCGGACAATATACAAACCCATGCCAGACCCTCGAGATTGCAAACTGCGCCGTTGGGCTTCAAAAATACCATGATAATCGGGTAAAACTGTGCCTTCATCAACCACGCCGATTTTCCAAAATGCGTCGCTTCGGGTTGCAAAAATACGGATTCGTCCGGGGTTGGGTGCATGACGGGCAGCATTTTCGATTAAATTGAGTAAAACTTGCACCAATTTATCTGGGTCACAGCGCACCAGCACATCGCTAAAACAAAGCTCGAGACGTACATCGCGCCGTCCTAATTCGGCATTGGTCAAACGCTGTACTCGCTCTAAACACTCAAGCAACAACAACGTTCGCTCGGCTTGTGGGCGGAAACCAACTGTTAAATCCTCGACCAAGCGCACCAGCCGCTCAACCTCGAGTAAACCCATTTGGATAAACGAGGCTTGGGTGAGCGGCGGTGGCTCGAGTGCCAAGGCTTCTAGGAGGCTTTTAATCGCTGCTACTGGGGTGCGAAACTCGTGCGACAAGACTGCCATGACTTCGCGCAACTCCGATTCGCGTTGCCGTGCTGCTGTAACATCCTCGAGCAATAAAGCACCAGTCACCGATTTAGCAACAAAAGTGCGCCCACTGAGTTCTAGCTCGAGTGAACCGCCCTCTAAGATAAGTCGCTCGAGCCGATGATGCCGCAAAATTTCGATTGGCAGACGTTGAATAGCCCGTTCGCTCGAAATCCCAAAAAGTTGTTCGGCTGCCAGATTTAAGCCCGAAACCCGCCCTTGTTCAAAAAGTACAACCGCAAGCTCAAGTGCCTGAAAAGCATTGTTGAGGCTCATAACGGTTCAACTCGCATTCGATAACCCTTGCCACGCACTGTCTCGAGGTAAGCGGGTTCGGATGGTTCATCGCCAAGGTGCGCCCTAAGTTGGGTGATGTGCTGGTCTACGGTGCGTTCGCCACCAATAAAATCCACGCCCCAGACTTTATCAAGCAGTTCTTGTCTCGAGTAGACCCGCCCAAGGTGTCCCGCCAAAAACGCCAATAAATCAAATTCACGGCGCGTTAAATGCAGTTCTCGCCCCGCAAAAATTGCACTGCTGGCATCAAGATTGAGTTCGAGTAAACCAACCCGAATAGCGCCCCGCAGACGTTCGCCACTTGAACGGCGCAACAAGGCACGAACTCGAGCTGCCAATTCGGCGGCACTAAATGGCTTGGTCAGGTAATCGTCTGCTCCGGCATCTAAGCCTTCGACCCGATCCATTTCCGAAGCTCGAGCCGTCAGCATTAAGACTGGTAAACCCGCAAAGGCTGATTCTCGTAAACGCCGCAGCCACGCAATGCCCGGTTCGTCTGGCAGCATCCAATCCAAAACCACCACATCCGCTCCAGCCAAGCCTTCCCATGCCTCGAGTGCGGTTTGACAGGCACGAACGGTATAGCCAGAACGCTCGAGATGAAAACGCAGTGCCTCACGAACCGAGGTTTCGTCTTCTACCAGCAATACAGTCACAGCCATTGGTCTTAGATTCTGCGCCAAACGTCATGGTTTTGTCAGGTCGGCTTAAACGCTTCTCGAGAAATCTGCATCGCCCGGTAAATCCAAAATAAACTGGACAATTAAATTGATGCAGTCTTCAATGTCCGAAAGTTGCACCATTTCGTTGGGTGAGTGCATATAGCGTAAAGGCACAGACAAAGCAGCGCTCGGCGTACCCTTACCAAAAAGCGCAGTTGCGTCGGCATCTGTGCCAGTGGATTTTGGACTGACGGTCAGACTGGTTTTAATATCGTGCTTTTTGGCGCTCTCGAGCAACATGGCATTCAGTTTGGGATTGACCACCGCGCCAAGCGTGATGTTGACCCCACTGCCAAAAGGCACTTCGCCAACATCGGCACTGTCCACCCCTGGCTGAAGGCTTTCAAAAGTCATGTCTATGGCAATGGCAAGTTTTGGCTCGAGGTGCTGGACAGCAAAACGCGCCCCAAACGATCCAATTTCTTCTTGGCTGGTAGCCACCGCCGTGACCTCGTGCAGACAATCCAAAGCACTCAAACGGCGTAGTGCCTCGAAAACGATAAAGCCGCCAACGCGATTATCGAGGGCTTTAGAGACCAATTTATCGCCGATTTGCAAAACTGGCTGCTCAATCACCGCCACATCGCCAAGCTGGACTTTTAATTTAAGCTCCTCGAGTGGTAAACCAAAGTCAAGCCAAATATCTTCGATTTTGACGGCTTTGGAACTGTCGTCACCACTCATTAAATGCACTGGTTTACGCCCCACAACCGCCATTAGATCGCCATCTTTTGCCAGCACACGCACCCGTTGACCGGGCAAAACCTGCAAATCCCAACCGCCCAGCGCTTTAACCCGTACAAAACCCTTTTCGCCAATCTGGGAAATCATTAAGCCAATTTCGTCCAAATGCCCACAGAGCATGACTTTAAGACCGCGCTCGCGCCCAATGGTGGCATAGACATTGCCGTGTGGATCGTGAGTCACACTCGAGAACGCTCGAGCCTCGTCTGCCCAAAGCGCACTGACTCGAGACTCAAAGCCACTTGGACCGGGTGTTTCGAGTAAACGGTGTAAAAAATTCTGATTTTGCATGAAATACTGTACAACGAAATCGAAAGTCGCACTTTGCACCACGAAATCGAAAGTCGCACTTTGCACCACGAAATCACATTTACGCCACCGAATTTTTTTGCTAGACTGCTAACATGAAACTGGCACTTAACATTGTTCTTTTTGTGATTGCTTCGATTATTGGTTGCGTCATGATTCCATTCTTGGCAATTCAATACCCCTTGGTTTGCTTGGTGGTCGTGGCGGCTGGCATTTATATTTTCTCGCGTAGCTTTGCCCAGAAAAAGAAATTCCAATGAATTTTTTTAACCCCGGCGACGGCGAAGTTCACATCTCGCAAGAAGAAATTCAAGCACGGATTGCCCAACTTGGAGCCCAAATCACTCAAGACTACACGGGTAAACAACCACACCTGATTTGTGTCTTGAATGGCGCGTACCACTTTATGTCTGACCTTTCTCGAGCCATTCATTTGCCAATTACGGTGGACTTTTTGGCGGTCTCGAGTTATGGCGTGGAAACCAAAACCAGTGGCGAAGTCAAATTGGTCAAAGATTTATCGTTGCCACTCTCTGGGCGCGAAGTGATTCTGGTCGAAGACATTGTGGACACCGGTTTAACCATGAACTACTTACTGGGTTATCTTGAGGGACGCGGACCAAACAGCCTCAAAGTGGCAGCCTTACTCTCAAAACCCTCGAGAAGAAAAATAAAAGTTCCAGTGGACTACCTTGGCTTTGAAATCCCCGATGCCTACGTGTACGGCTATGGACTTGACCGCGCCCATTTTGACCGCAATATCCCGTTTATCTCGAGTATCAAAAGCTAAGGGAAAAAGGGAAAAAGTAAAAAAGGTGAAAAGTTTTACGACCTTTTACCCTTTTCACCTTTTGACCCTTTAACCTATGCTTCTATGCTCAAGAAACCTTGTTTGATTGTGTCCTGCCAAGCCCGCGACGATAACCCACTGACTGGAGCGATTTTTATGCAAGCGATGGCACTGGCAGCATTGCAAGGCGGGGCGGATGCAATTCGTGCCAATGGGGCAGCCGATATTGTGGCAATTCGGCAAATTACCGATAAACCAATTATTGGTTTACTAAAAAAAGACGTGTTGGATTTTGAGGTTTATATCACTCCAGACCTCGAGAGCGTAGAAGAGATTGTTGAAGCTGGCGCAGATTATATTGCGCTTGACGTGACGCACCGCAGCCGCCCTGTGATGCTCGAGGTGCTGTTTGCCAAAATCCAGAGCCTTGGTAAAAAAGTCTTTGCCGATTGTGCCACGCTGTCCGATGCCACTCGAGCCGCCGCGCTAGGGGCAGATGTGGTCAGTACCACAATGGCTGGCTACACCCCAGAAACCGAAGCCCAGAAGACCGACGAACCAGACTTTGCCCTGCTCGAGCAAATCTGCCAGAGCGTGAACATCCCTGTGGTTGCGGAGGGACGATTCTGGACACCAGAACAGGTTGCAAGAGCTTTTGTCATAGGTGCAAACGGTGTGGTGGTTGGAACTGCCATCACCAATCCTCGAGACATTACCAAGCGTTTTAAGGCGGTTATACCCAAAAACTAAGCAACCAGACCCCTAGCTCATGCCTTGACTCACGCCATGTCCAAATTCTCGAGTCAGGCGTTCAATTGCAGTTTTAGCCGTGGCTTGTGCCATTTTTTCAAAGGCTCGCCCACCCCATTTATCGGTGCTAGGTAATTCGAGATAAACCGCGATTTGCAGCGCATAGTGAATCTGGGTTTGGTTGTTGGTTTGCACTGCCCTGCCTTGCCCAGAAACGGCTGCCCATGCCCGACCCTCGCGCTTTTGGGCAACTAGGTTTGCGCCCGTGGCGTGTGGCTCGAGAATCGAATCAAAATCGAGGCATTGCGAACCCAAGACTGGCACATCCACCACAAGGTCAGCAAAAATATGATTTTGCTCGAGTCGTAAATTTTCTATAAACGAGACATGAGCCAAACTTTTTTTGACATCGGTTAGGTACAAAACAGCTTGCTCGAGCGAGTCTGGGTACTCGAGAATAAAGTCTTTTGAGACTTCAATAATCATTCAATCCACTCGACCGTCAAAGCGCCATCTTTGGCGGCGGCGGCAATTTCTTGGTCAGTCGCACCACGCAACTTGGGTAAATCACGAAAACTTTGGGTCGCATCGGCATAACCGACCCGCACAATAATGCCCTCAGAAACTTCATCCTTGCCGATTTTCCAGACCAACTGATTGCCAAGGGTTTCGAGTTGTTCGCGCAGTACCCGAGATTCGGGGATGGCGGCTGCGTCTTCAAACAAATCATTCACGCCTCAGAATACTGCGCTGTGGCTGACTTGAGCAAGTATAGAAGAAAACATCCCCAGACTACAGAGCGTGAACTAACGCTCGAGCAATGATTTACTGTGTGTTAGAAATAGTAAGTTCCAATTCGTTGAGTGTTCCGACCTCTGAGGAGTGTCCATCATCAACTTCTACAACCCAATCACCAGAAACGGCAGACCCATTCAGAGCAGCCAGTGGACTGTCTGGTTGTACACTGCCAACACAAGTGGTGTCTGAGCTTGTGTAACAAGCCGCAGCTAAGGTGGAACTTGCAGCATCATCAAAAGTAATATCAATATTGTTGCCCGAAGCGAAATCTTGAGGTGCTGGAAAAAACAATACCGTATTCGTGTTGTTGGGTGAAGTCAGGATAATTCGGATGTCACCGCGATAGGTATGTTTAATTTTGACACGCAATGTCACTTTGGAAGCTATGCCAGTCAAGTTAAGAACAGTAAAGGTACGACTAACGGCAACTCCATAGGAATAATAATCTGGAGCGAGTCCATCTGGAATAAATGCACCAATGCCCAATAATTGATACTTCAAAGTCGGGTACAACATCGAAACTGCTGCGCCCGAATCCCCAGCAATTCGCACAGCACTTATGGTTGATTTTGGTGTGGCAGTCGAAGTCGAAGTCTCAAATACCCGAACTTGTGTACCAACCCCAACCGCACTGGCTCGAGCCGCTGCCTCTGTGCCAAGTAGCGGTTCTTCAAGACTTTGCACGACATGGGCATCATCGTTTTCGGCAACAATAAAAGTCAGGCTAAACCGAGAACCCGAAGCCACATCGGCACTGGCTGGAATGCTCATGCTTAAAGCGACCCGACCTGTTTCCCCAGCTTCTAAGGTACGCAAATGGGTTGAACCATTGTAGCGCACCACAAAACCATACTCGAGGGCGTACTCAGAAGTCGTGATTAGGTTTGCGACTCGGGCAGTATCGGTCAACGTATCAGCTTCGCTGGTGGTGTAAACTTGCAAATCTGAGTGAAATTGGCTGACCGCCACAGCGCCATCTGTTCCTTGGGCTGGAAAAACATTCTTAACATCGGTACTGCTTGGCGCTCCGCCAAAGGCATTGATACTTTTTAAGGCACTCGAGTTTGAATTGCCAGTCTTGGCATATGCCACTAAACTCAAGTTATTGAATGTGCTGGCAGTGTTATTTTTAATTTGATAAACTGCCGTTAAAGTCCGCACTGTGCCTTCGTCTCGAGTTACAAAACTTTCAAAAGTAGCCACAATGCTGCTGTCTGGCTTGGGGGTCAAGGCACTTGTACCAAGTTTAGAAGCGTTAAAAATCGGGTTATCGTTGCTGCCAAACTGCATTTCTAGTGTTCCTAAAAGACTTTGGCTGGCTGGCAGAATCGGTTGTTGTTGGCACGCCAGTATCAGGGCTGCTAAGGCTGGAATTAGCAAGAACTTTTTCATTGTCCCTCCGTTGGAGCATCCATAAAATCCCCCAGTGGGTTGGTAAAGTCGGTTGTACCCATCCGAAAAGTAGCTCCAGTGCTGACAACCCAAGTTTGATGCTGCTCGAGTTGTGGCTTGCTGTAGGCTTTTTTTGCGGTTTTTTGAATCATTATCAATCACCTTTCCGTGGGTACTCTAACAGGGCAGCGTCATATAGACGTGAGATGCGAATTCTCGAGGTGCGGATTCCCTGCGATTCTCGAGGTGCGGATTCCCTGCGATTCTCGAGGTTCACATCTGGACTTACGGTATCTTCTGAAGCGTGCGCGTTTTTTTAATTGGTTTGACGGTCGTCTTTGGGTCTTTGGGTTTGTCGCAAACGAATCTGCCACCAATTGCACCTAAACCACCAAGTCCTCAGCCGATAGCTCCAACTCCAGCGCCAGTTGTACCGCAACTTTCAAGCTCGAGTGTGGTGCAAACGATTCGCGCTCGGGGGCGTTTGATTGTCGCATTTGACCCGCAATTTGCGCCATTTGCCTTGCGCGACGAAAAAAGCAAAATCGTTGGCTTTGATGTGGATTTGGCTCGAGCCTTTGCGGTTCAAATTGGTGTGCCGCTCGAGTCTCAGCCGATGCTGTTTAATGGTTTGCTGAATGCTGTCAAAACTGGTCGAGCCGATTTTGCTGGTAGTGGAATCACCCCAACGGCTCGAAAAGATGTGCTGTACAGCGATATTTTTTTTGATAATGCCCAAATTTTTGCAGTTCGGGCGGGCAATCCAAGCAAATTTGTTTTTCAGAATGCAGACCTGACCGACAAGCAAATCGGGGTTCGTGCCAACACCATCGGTTTTTTGGCGGCTTTTCAGCGCCTCGTGCCGCTTGGTGCAAAAATCAAGGTTTTTGAAACCAATCAAAAAGCGCTTGCCGAATTGCAAGCTGGTAAACTCTCAAGTCTGATTTTAGACTTGCCAAGTTTTGAAGCCTACCGTGGGCGCAGGATTCCAATAGACCGAGTGGCAGGGGTTTTGGTGCAGGAGCGCTATGCTTTTGCGCTGCCCAAAAATTCGGATTTAGTACCGTTTGTTAATCAAGCCATTCAAACTTGGAAACAAAACGGCGGGTATAACAAAGCCCTCGAGAAATGGCTGCTGGACAGATGAGCCTACTGGGTCGTTGGACAGATGAGCCTACTGGGTTGCTCGAGCCATAAAAAAAGCAACCCGTTTAACCGAGTTGCTTTTGTTTGACGCGAAAAACTATTTTTAGAGCTTGCCCTTGAGGGTGCTGGAAGCCTTAAACTTCAAGCGCTTGCCTGATGGGATTTTGATTTTGTCTTTGGTGCCTGGTTTTACACCGGTTCGAGCTTTGGTTTTGACCACGCTAAATGTACCGAGTCCGGGCAATGTCACGCTATGCCCCTTCTTTGAACCCGCCAAGACTGCACCAATCATTGCGTCTACGGCTGCTCCGGCTGCTTTGCGGGTGATGCTTGCTTTGGCTGCGACTTCCTGAACGAGATGTGCCTTACCCATACGATCTGCCATGTGTAGTACCTCCGTGCATTACTTTGCTACGGACACAGCTAATTTGTCAAGGGGGTAAGTCAAATCTGACTTGTCTGAGACGCAAATGCACTTCGCCTAAAACCGAATACTTCGCCAGTGACAACACGTCTCGAGGTTGGTTGCTCGAGAAGACTGTCACAAACGCTGTTGCCGATAACCAAAAAACTCAGAGTAGCACATAACCCTGTGCTGTGCGAAGACATAACTTTTGAACTCGTGTCAGACGACTTGGTGTAGACTAGAAAAATGTTTTTTGCCCAACAAATGCCACAACTCGAGCCACGGCTAAAAGCGGCTCAGAAGCGCCGTGCGCCCCTAGAGGCGGCTCGAGATACCAACTGCTATCGGGTAGTCAACGGAGCAAGCGACGGGCTACAGGGTTTGACCATAGACCGCTTTGCCGATGTCTTGGTTGTATCGGTTTACGAAGAACTAACGACTGAACTCGAGATAACCTTATTAGAAATGATTGCCAGTGTCCTCGAGCCGAGTAGTATTTACTTAAAGCGCCGTCCAAAAGAGGCACGAGTGGTCGCCAACACCCGACGCTCAGAACTTGCACCCAACACAGCAGCTTGGGGACTCGAGACCCCAGAGGTGGCGGTACTTGAGTCTGGCAGACGGTTTTTGATTCGTCCGGGCGGTGATTTATCAGTTGGGGTCTTTTTGGATATGCGTGAGACTCGAACTTGGTTACAGCAAAACATCGGCAGCAGCCGTGTTTTGAATTGTTTTTCGTACACCTGTGGTTTTGGTTTGGCTACCAGTTTGGGCGGCTCGAGTCGGGTCGTGAATTTAGATTTATCAAAAAAAGTCTTGGATTGGGGACAAGAAAATTACCGCCTCAACAACCTCGAGCCTCGAGCCATGGACTTTATTTCAGGCGATACTTTTGATTGGTTTAAGCGCTTTGCGCGGCGCAACGACACCTTTGAGGCGATTATTCTTGACCCACCAAGTTTTGCCACCAGCCAGCGCACTAGGTTCTCGGCTGCCAACAATTACGACGACCTTGTACAAGAGGCGGTCGCCTTGCTCGAGCCGGGCGGTTTGTTGTTGGCGTGCTGCAATCATGCCAAGCTCAGCCGCCTACAATTCAAAAAAGCCATCGAGCGTGGACTCAAAGCAGCTAAACGGGGTTATAATCTGATTAAATCCCTCGGACAATCCAGCCTCGATTTTCCTGTGCCAGAGACCGAGGAAGCACCGCTCAAAGTTTTTGCCTTGGAGGTCGTATGAACCCGCAAAGCCCAATCACCAATAAATTCGAGATTCGCCACGGCAGTACGGTTAGTGTTTGCAACGCCCCAGACGAGATTTTAGAAAAAATTCGACTGATTCCAGAAATCTTTGTCGAAACCCATTTGGATGGTTTATTTGATGTTGTGATTTTATTCTTAACCAGCCGCGAACATATCGAAGGCTATTTTCCACGAGCGGTGCGTTCGTTGCGCCAAAAAGGGTTTATCTGGACACTTTTTCCAAACATCAGCAAAACCAACGATGAACTCGATTATGACCGAGGCTGGACAATTGCCACTCGGCTCGAGTTTAAGCAAGTCCAACGCATGACCCTCAACACTGATTGGGAAGCGATTCGCTGGGTTGCGCCTGAAAAGAAATTTGGTAGAAGTTAGGGGCAGGGTCAAAAGGTCAAAAGGTTAAAAGCGAGTTAGTTCGCGAGTTGTCATTTGACAAAGAGAAAAGAGGAAACCATTCTCGAGAAATATCAGTTCGCTCGAGAAGTGTCGGGACATTTCGCTCGAGACAGAATTATCGAGTAGACTGACCACATGACCCAAGAAGACCTATTTGGCATCCCCCAAACCGTAGGGGCGGGGCTTGCCTCGCCTGACCCAAAAACCGCAGTTGCCTCGAGTCACCCTGAATCCGACGAATACGGCATCCCGCCCCAAGCCCGCGACCCACTGCCACCAGCCCCACGCATGACGGGCGGCACCAAACCCAAACGGGTGGTGATTGTGGATGGTCATGCGCTGGCGTATCGGTCTTATTTTGGCTTGGCTCGAGGTTCGGAGCGGCTACAGAATTCTAAAGGCGAACCGACCCACGCGATTTATGGCTTTATTAAAACGATTCTGAAACACATCCGCGAGGGCTTAAAAAAAGGCGAAGGGGCAGTGATTGTGGTTTTTGACCCACCGGTCAAAACCTTTCGCCACGAAATGTTTGCCGACTACAAAGCCGGTCGAGCCGAAACCCCCGAAGACTTGCCCAAGCAAATCCAGCGCATCAAAGAAATTGTCGACGCGATGTGCCTAACCCGCCTCGAGTTGGCTGGCTATGAAGCCGATGATGTGATCGGTACGATTGCCAAACGTGCCGAAACCGAAGGTATTGATGCCTATATTCTGACCTCAGACCGCGATGCCTACCAACTGCTGTCTGATAAAGTGCGGGTCATTGGCTCGGATGAAAGACTGATTACCCCAGCCGATGTCAAAGCCAAATATGGTGTGACGGTCGAGCAATGGACAGATTACCGAGCGCTGACTGGCGATAGCTCGGATAATATTCCTGGCGCAAAAGGGATTGGACCAAAAGGCGCGGTCAAGTTGCTCGAGGTTAATGGCACACTGCAACATATTTTAGATAACTTAGAGACCGCCGAGCCAAAAAAAGAAGTCCAGAAAGTCAAAGATAGCCACATGAACGTGGTTTTAAGCATGGAACTTTCGAGGATTATTACCAATTTGCCAATCGAAATGGATTTAACTGCCGCCAATCAATTTATGCCCGACACCGAACGATTGATTCCGTTATTGCGCGACCTCGAGATGAACAGTGTCCTGAAAGAAGTCCAGACTTTGCTCGAGAGCCGTGGTGCAACCGTGCCAGCCGCCCCCGAAACGATTAAGCGCGAGGTGACTTTGTTTGATTGGGCAGTCCCAAGTCAAGATGTGGTTTGGGCGTTTACACTGGGCAATCCCAACGACCCAGTTGGCTCGAGTCTGCTGCAACTGGCTTTTGCCGATGCCAATGGCTCGAGTCTTGCGCCACCCGATTACTTGCCAAGCGGCGAAGTCTGTGCTGCCGATGCTAAAGCCTTGGCGATTGCCACCAAGACCGAACCGGGCGACGACCCACTTTTGATGGCGTATGTGCTTGACCCCAACAACAACAACCCCCAAGCCATCTGTAATCGGTATTTGCAAGAAGACTGGAGCAAAGACACCGCCACCCAAGCAGCCCAAAGCCGTGCGCTGCTCGAGAAAATCAGGGCAGAACTTGCCCCAGACCTCGAGAAACTTTATACCGAACTCGAAAAGCCAGTCTCGAAAGTCTTGGCACATATGGAAGCCACCGGAATCTGTATTGACGCGCCTTTTTTTGCGACCCTCTCGAGCCAGTTTTTAGCCAAAATGCAGCAGATAGAAAGTGCAATTCACGACTTAGCTGGCGAGGTTTTTAATGTCAATTCCCGCGACCAACTCGAAACGGTTTTATACGATAAATTGCAACTGGCGGCTGGCAAAAAAACCAAATTAACGGGCAAGCGCAGCACAGCAGTTTCTGCGCTTGAGCCGTTAATCGAAGAACACCCAATTGTGGCGCAAATTCTCGAGTACCGCGAAATCAACAAATTGCGCGGCACGTATCTCGAGCCACTGCCGAACATGGTCAATCCCAAGACTGGGCGTTTGCACACGGTTTTTAATCAACTTGGTACAGCCACCGGACGGGTCAGCAGCGTCAATCCAAACTTGCAGAACATTCCAATTCGCACTGAAATCGGGCGTGAAATCCGCAAAGGATTTATTGCCACCCAAGGCTATCAACTGATTAGCGCTGATTATTCACAAATCGAATTGCGAATTTTGGCGCACATCACCCAAGAAGAAAATTTAATCGAAGGCTTTCGTAATAACCAAGATATTCACCGCCGCACGGCTGCCGCAATTTTGAATATCCCACTCGAGACGGTCACAACCGACCAGCGCCGTGGCGCAAAGGCGATCAATTACGGCATCTTGTACGGCATGGGCGCACACCGACTTTCTCGAGATGAAGGTATTTCGCACAGCCAAGCCAAAGCCTTTATCGAAGGGTACTTTGCGGCGTACCCTGGGATTAAAGATTACCTCGAGACGACCAAAGCCCATTGCCACGAACACGGCTATGTCCAAGATTTATTTGGGCGGCGCAGGTACATCCCAGAAATTAACTCAAAAGCCTTTAATGTCCGTGAAGCCGCCGAACGTGCCGCGATCAATATGCCGATTCAAGGCACATCGGCAGGAATAATTAAACGCGCCATGATAGACCTCGAGCCTTTGCTTACGCCATACGGCGCAAGGTTACTGCTCCAAGTTCACGACGAACTTGTTCTCGAGTCTCCGATGGCTGAGGTTGAGGCGGTCTCGAGTCTGGTACAGCGCGTTATGGAAGATGCCTTTTTGTTGTCTGTGCCGCTTGGTGTCGGCATTGGTCATGGCGACACTTGGTACGATGCACACTAAACCATCGGTCATGAATTGTTTGAATACGAGTGACCTTGGTGGTTTTTTGCGGTAGACTCGAGTCATGACCGAAAACGACAAAGGACGTGTTGGTGATAGCGGCAATCTGGTGGGTTCGGAAGTAGACCCAAGTTTTGTCGAAGATGGCGGCGGGATTAAAACGGTGCGCGGCGGTGGCAAGACTCGAGGCTGGAATGGGATTCGTTATAAACAGGGCATCAGTGGCAAAAATGCCGATACCAAAGCCCTTTCGATGAACGTTGCCACGATTGCCCCGAGCGGTGTTGCCTATGCCCACATCCATGATGGTTTTGAGGTGATTTTATATATTCTGCAAGGTCATTTGCGTCATCTGTACGGCGCAGGTTTAACCAAGTCTATAGACCACGAAGCAGGCGATTTTATTTATATCGAGGCGGGTGTGCCGCACGAAGTCTACAACCTGTCCGACAGCGAAGAAGTCGTGGCGGTGGTCTCGAGAAGCACTGCCGATGAGTGGGATAAAATTATTCCATACGATAAAAATAAATCACCAAGTTCTTGATTCAATATGGCGCAAAGGGCGGACTTTGACCCAAGCTCGAATTACCAGCATAAAAACAGCCAAAATCGGCAAGAGCGCCAAAGCGATAATCAGGTTGTTGGGTGGTCCGACGGGTCGTGCGCCAACCTCGAGCGGCATGGTTGCCAGACTGCCATTGATTTTAATTTCCATGCCCCACGTGCCTTGTGTCGGGAAGGCTTGGTTGTCAAATCCCCAAAGATTGCGGTCTCGAGTATAGCGCGGTAGTTTGCTGGCAAACCACTTTTCGCCATTGGGCTGAATAAATTGTATTTTACCATCCTTGCCAACAATTCCGCCTTCGGGGTTAAAGGTCAAATCGAGTGAACGCTCGGCTTGGAGTGGGTATTCGCTAAACCCAACCATCACCTTGGTGTTGCCAACCATCAGGCTTTGGCTATGTTTGATTGGGCTGGCATGGGCGGTCTCGAGGGCAAAAATTGCCAAAAGTAAAAATACCCAGTGCTTCATGTTGACACTTTTGTTTCTATTTCGTTATTGGCGTTGCGTGCCACCACACCAAGTTGCCAACCCAACCAAGCCGAGATTGCCCCGACCAAGGCAATTGGAATTAAAAGCAACAAAGCGCTGTCTTGCATCGGGATTAAACTCGAGTCGAGGTACAACATCGGCGCAGCCAATGCGCCAGACAGCAGTAAGCCAGAAAGTATCGGTAAGCCTCGAGCCTTCCAAAAAAGCAGCGTTGCACTGACCAGCAGTCCAGCCACTGGGCTAAGCAAAGGTATCAGCATTGGTAGTTCTGGACGGTTGCTGGCATCATCGCGCAAAAAAAGCCCAAGCGATTCGGCATACGCCAAAGTGATGCTCGGGAAAATCAGTTCACAAAGCAGTCGAAACAGCACCAGCACCAGCGCCATTGCTAAGGCAGCCAAAGGCTGACGGGTACTCGAGACCACAAACAGCATCCCAAGCGGAATCAGCACGGCTTGTAGACCCAACAGCGCAATATCAAAGCCAAAATCGTTAAAAATCGCAATCACAAATGGCAACGAAAATGCAATCGCTAAAGCAGTGGCTATACTGATTCCAAAGGTGTTGGTTTGTTTGCCGCGCACAAAAATCAGGGCGCAACCAACCATGCTTAAAACATCGGACAAAATTAAGCCAAGGTGCGGCGGTGAGCTAATTGTCACATCAAAGCCAAAAATAAGATGCCACCACTGGTCAAACAAACCAAACAGTAAAAAGCCAAATGCACCAAAACCAGCCACAATAAAACCAATTGGGGCATAAAAAAAGCCAAAGACTGGAATCCAACCAGCCCGCCGTTGGCTTCTCGAGACTGCAGTACAAAGCAGTACCACAGTTAAAGCGGCTGCACCGGTCAGGGCTGCACCAGCGTAAACAAAGATATGCGGCAGTGTCCAAAAGGTGTCTGGTCCAACATCCGAATGCCATTGGACATCCCAACTTAAACCAAAAAGGGTCGCAAAAACCCCAAGCAGCACCAGCCACGCGCCAATCCGTTCAAAGCGTTGCCACTCGAGGTCTGAAAGATTATTTTGCACCATTGTGTTTGTCATGCTTAACTCCTTTGCTCGAGATTATGCCTCGATTGTTGGTTTTTGGTCATCGGACTTTAGATGGAGTATAAAATTTCTACACTGTAGAGTTTTTACTATACTCTACAGTGTAGAATAAATGCAAGAGGTCGTCATGCCAAAAGTAAAACCACGTATCCCACTGAGTATTGAACATATTCACCAAACCGCCCTCGAGCTTATTGACCAAACTGGACTCGAGCATTTTTCGATGCGGGCATTGGCGGCTCGGCTTGGGGTAGACCCGATGGCGATTTATCATCACATCCCGAATAAAGCTGCCCTGATGCAAGGTTTATACAACACGGTTTTTGGTAAATTGTTTGTGGCAGGCAGTAATCTTCCAGATTCTTGGCAAGATAAACTGATTGACTTGGCTTGCCGCTTTCGGGATTTAGCGCTGCGCCACCACAAACTTTTTCCAAGTCTGATTGCCACCAACAACATTGGTCATAACGAACTCAAAGCCCTCGATACGCTGCTTGGTACACTGCTCGAGGCTGGACTCAGCCCGATAGAGGCAGTTCAAGTGGGTGATAGTTTGTTTGCCTTGGTGACTGGATTTGCGATTCTTGAAATTAACGATTTACAAAATAGTGCAGTTCATACGGGGGTCGAGAACCTTGGCAAAGAAGCCGAAACAGACTTTATTCACACTAGAAAATTGCTCGAGCCACTGACCACCAATCCGTTCAAAAATAGTTTTCAGACTGGCTTAACACTGATGATGACAGGAATTGAAGCGATGCTTAAAGCCAAATAAAGGCTTGGTGTTCTCGAGCCAGTGACAGCTTGCGAGATTGCAGTTAAGTCGTTAGAATTCCCTAACAATCGTTTGTTTATTTGGTGTAAACAAGCCTCAGGAGAACCCATGACCGCAGAATCCAGCCGTGCTACCCCACTCGAGACTCAGGGCTTTGCTGCCTTAAAAACCCACTATAATTTGCCAACCACCCGTTTAATCGAAGAAGCGATTCGTCGCAACGAAGGTTGGCTCTCGAGGTTTGGGGCATTTATTGCCCACACAGGGCAGCACACAGGGCGCAGTGCCAAGGATAAATTTGTGGTGCGTGGACCAATTTATGGCTCGGAAATCTGGTGGGCAAGCCCATACCAACAAGAACTCGAGGAGGCAAAGTTTGAAGCCCTACATCAAGATGTTTTGGCGCATTACCAAAACCAAGAAGCCTTTGTCTTGGATTGCTTTGCTGGCGCAGACAGCCGCTACCGCCTTGGGGTGCGGGTGGTGACCGAAAATGCTTGGCATAACCATTTTGCCCGAAATTTGTTTATTCCCTGCCCATACGCCGAAACACCGCTTTTTTCGCCCGGTTTTACAGTCATCAGCGCCCCAAGTTTCAAAGCCAACCCCGAACGCCATGGCTCGAGGTCGGAGACCCAAATTGCCATTTCCTTAAAGCGCAAACTGGTGATTATTGTTGGCACAAGTTATGCCGGCGAAATTAAAAAAAGTATTTTTACGGTCTTAAATCATTTGTTACCAGCCGGCAATGTGATGCCAATGCACTGCTCGGCAAATATCGGCAAAGCCGAAGATGTGGCACTCTTTTTTGGCATGAGCGGCACGGGCAAGACCACCCTTTCGGCAGACCCAGAGCGCGATTTAATCGGCGACGACGAACATGGCTGGTCGGACAGTGGCGTTTTTAATTTTGAGGGCGGTTGCTATGCCAAAGTGATTAAATTAAACCCAGAAGCCGAGCCACAAATCTATAAAACCACCCGAACCTTTGGCACGGTTCTCGAGAATGTGGTTTTTGATATGCAGACTCGAGAACTGGATTTGGATTCGGATGCTTTAACCGAAAATACCCGTGCGGCATACCCTTTAACCAACATCGAAAACGCCCGAATTCCCAGCCTTGGCGGACACCCCAAGCACATTATTTTTTTAGCTGCCGATGCTTTTGGGGTGCTGCCGCCAATCTCTAAGCTGACTCCAGAACAAGCCATGTATTACTTCTTAAATGGCTATACCGCTAAAATTGCGGGTACAGAAAAGGGTATTATTGAACCACAAGCCAGTTTTGAAACGGCTTTTGGCGCACCATTTTTAACTCGAGAACCCCATGTCTATGCTGATTTACTGCGCGAGAAAATTAAAATCCACGGTACACAAGTTTGGCTGGTCAACACCGGCTGGAGTGGCGGGGCATATGGAGTCGGCAATCGCATCAGCATTAAGTACACCCGAACAATGATTCGAGCCGCGCTGGGTGGTCGGCTCGAGAACGCTGTCACGATTTTGCACCCAATTTTTAACTTGGCGATGCCACTCGAGATTGACGGCGTACCAAGCACGGTTCTTAACCCAAAAGACTCATGGGCAAACGGCGAGGAATACGATACCCAAGCCTCGAGACTTGCCGCCATGTTCAATCAAAACTTTAAGCAGTTTGAAAGTCGTGTTTCCCCAGAAGTGCTTAAAGCTGCGCCTAACGTTGCTTAAAAAGCAGGTACTCACCCAAAAAATGAAAATCGAGTACGCCATGCCATAAGCACCAAGAACCACTGATGCGGATTGGCTGATTGGTGGCTTGATTCATAAAAAGCCAAAACACGCATTTGTCTGGCTCAAGGCATTCAATTGTGCCACTGACCGTGACACCAGAATCGAGTTTTAAGAGAACCAAGCCACCGTGCAGAATCTCGAGCCGATGCCATGCCTGACGCAGGTGTATCGGATACCAAGTCCCGACAATTTCCTCGGGTATCCGTGCCTGTGCTTGGGAAACCGTTTGGTACACCGCGTTTGCATAGCGGGGAGGTGGCTCGAGTAAAACGGCTGGCATCTTAGGCGCTATCGTAAGCGCTAACGAATTGCTTGTCGCCCATCTCAGGGTGGGTTGTGAATGTAGCCCAAGCTGCATTTTAAGAATATGGGTCTCAAGAGTGGGTGGAAGTCTAAACCTCGAGATTTGCAGTAGAATTACTTTTAAGATGTATATCAAAAGTGTTGAATTTACCAATTTACGTTGCTTCAAAAAGGGGCGACTTGATTTTCGCTATCCTGGAGACGAGAAAGTATTGCCCGATGGTGTGCCAAATCTTGATAATGTCAATGTGATTCTTGGTGTGAATGGGGCGGGTAAAACCACAGCCCTCAAAGCTGTGGCGTTGTCGCTTTTGGGGCAGCTTCCTTCAACAGGATTTGTACCAAATTTTTTGGTGAGGCATGACAATATTCAAAAAGGTGGGTCAATAAATTTTGAATACAAACAAGCCGAAATAGATGTTCGAGTCGAGGCTGACCAAACTCAGGAGCAAGAGGCTTTACCACTCCAAGAGCTTGGGGCAAGAATTGAACGAACTGGTCAAAAGGAAGAATTAGTTTCGCTTTCAGGAATCACAAATGAATTTAAGATTCTTTACGATGATGAGACTTCGGAATTTTTTATGGCTGCATATGGTGCTACTCGGCGTACTGAAACGGGTGATTTTGATGCGTCATCCAGAAGAAAATCTAGATCGGGAAGATATGAACGAATTGCGGGATTATTTGAAGATCACTTGGCAATGATTCCATTTGAATATTGGTTTGCCAGGCTTTCTTTAGGGCGTACAAAAGAAATAAGTCGTTTCGTTGAAGACCTTCTACCATCTTGGCTTACGTTGCTTGATATGGAACGGATGGAACAAAACCGACGGGTGCTGTTTGAACAAGATGGTATTCCGATACCTTTTCAAGCCTTATCGGATGGGTATCGATCTTATACGTCGGGTGCTAGTGGTTCATAGCCCTAACCACAACCGAAAATTATGCCCAGCAATTTTACGGCAAACACTCGCCCGAACCGACCAGAACGAGTT
>JAYWGM010000090.1:0-14277 GCA_043778225.1 Deinococcales bacterium
GGTCACGACGAGCGTCTTCGAGGGTACTGAAATGTTCGATGATATTGATAATCATTCTTTAGGGTACAGCAAGCTCAACTTGGTGCGTTTGCCCTACAAACTCGACATCATTACCGCAAACTATGGTAATTCCTCGAGTGTCCTCTTGGGCAACGGCAATGGTACATTCCTAGCCAAAGTGGATTACGCTACGGGTATACAACCTCAATCTGTGGCTGTAGCTGATGTCAATGGGGATGCCAAACCTGACATTATCACCGCAAATTACAATGGTAACTCCTCGAGTGTGCTGCTTGGCAATGGCAATGGCACTTTTCAAGCCAAAGTGGATTACACCACAGGTGCAGGCGCTAGTTCTGTGGCGATAGCGGATGTCAACGGCGATGCAAAACTCGACATCATTACCGCAAACTTTGGTGGTAATACCTCGAGTGTGCTGCTTAATAATGGCAATGGTACGTTCCAAACAGGAGTGGTTTACACCACGGGTACAAATCCTAATTCTGTGGCTATAGCTGATATGAATGGCGATGCTAAACTCGACATCATCACCGCAAACTCTGGGGCTAATACCTCGAGTGTCTTGTTTGGTAATGGCAATGGTACGTTCCAAGCCAAAATAGATTACACCACGGGTCTAAGTCCCCGTTCTGTAGCTGTAGCTGATATGAATGGCGATGCCAAACTTGACCTGATTACGGCAAACTATTTTGGCAATTCCTCGAGTGTCTTGCTCGGTAATAATGCTTACGGTACATTCCAAGCCAAAACGGATTACACCACGGGTGCAAGTCCTATTTTTGTGACCGTGGCGGATATAAATGGGGATGCAAAACTCGATATGATCACCGCGAACACCAGTGCTTTTTCCTCGAGTGTGCAGCTTGGTAATGGCAATGGGACGTTCCAAGCCAAAACAGATTACCCGACGGGTTCAGGACCTTATTCTGTGGCGATAGCGGATGTCAACAGCGATGCCAAACTCGACCTGATTACCGCAAATGCCAATGATAATACCTCGAGTGTACTGCTTAACAACGGCAGTGGCGGTTTCCTAGCCAAAACAGATTACGCCACAGGTACACTTCCATTTTCTGTGGTGGTGGCTGACATGAATGGGGATACTAAACTCGACATCATTACCGCAAACAATGGCACTGGGGTTAATACCGTGAGCCTCCTTTTGGGCAATGGCAATGGTACGTTCCAAGCCAAAACGGATTTCACCACAGATGCCAATCCTTTTTCTGTGGCAGTGGCTGATGTCAACGGGGATGCCAAACTCGACATTATTACCGCAAACTTTAATGCCAATTCCTCGAGTGTGCTGCTTGGCAATGGTAATGGGACTTTTCAAGCCAAGACGGATTACGCCACAGGTGCAGGCGCTAGTTCTGTGGTTGTGGCGGATGTCAATGGAGATACTAAACTCGACATTATCACCACAAATTATTATGGTCATTCCTCGAGTGTGCTGCTTAATAATGGCAATGGTACGTTCCTAGCCAAAACAGATTACACCACAGGTACAAATCCTAATTCTGTTTCTGTAGCTGATATGAATGGAGATGCCAAACTCGACATCATCACCGCAAACTCTGGGGCTAATACCTCGAGTGTCTTGTTTGGTACTGGCACTGGTACGTTCCTAGCCAAAACAGATTACACCACGGGTTCGACTCCACTTTCCGTGGCTGTGGCTGATATGAATGATGATGCTAGACTCGACATCATCACTGCAAACAATCTTGGTAATTCCTCGAGTCTACTGCTGAACCGTTAGCGCCAAACTCTAACTTATCTCGAGTTAGAAATAGATATAACGCTCGTATAACGCCAATATACGCCCTGCTTTTTATGCTACCTCGAGAGACAAACCTCAAGGAGTTACGCCATGTTAAAAAAATCAATGCTGCTTGTATTTTTAATCCTGATTGGAGCTTGTACAACACCACCGATTGTGCCACCACCCAAAGCAGAACCCCCCATTAAAGTTGTCGGTAGCCCCATCGAAATTGCCCTAACTGGGATTGGCGGCTCTAAACTTTCGGCTCGAGTTCGTCCGCAAACCCTTGACACAGAAGTGAGTAGCCGCATTATTTTAGGCGATGCGATTGTCCGCTCGAGTACCGATATTGTGCCACTCGGACAGGCTCGCACTTCTGGACACCGGTATTTGCACGTGACATTACCAATCAGCCTTCTCGAGGGAACGTTTACTAACCTAACCTTTATGGCAATGAACGACCCAAAAAGCGGCAGCCTGAGCGCGGTTTCAGAACTAAGTCGTTACCCCGGCTTAGCTGCTTATACCCAATCCGAATTTGATGCACTTGCCGCCAGTATCGCACCTACCAGCCCGATCAGCCTCGAGCCTAGAAGCCAAAGCCCGACGCTGCTGGCTGGCGAAGAAGATGCGCTGCAAATTTACACTGAAAACGAAGTCTCGAGTTTAGGCAATGTTCTGCCTTATGGTTTTGTGGCGCACAATGGCACAAGCCGCACCATTACTAGCACAGGCACAATCACGATTGCCATGCGTGTACCGTTGCAGGCTTTAGCCAAAGATGACCCGTACACGATTAAACTGCGCTTTGGAATCTATGAGGACAGCACCACGATCATGACCGAATCGCTAGAAGCCCAGTTACCAATCAACCAAGCGGCTTTTAAGGCGGTCAGAACTCGAGTCGGCGGGGAGTTGCGGGTCATGCCCGGTACAACCAAGTCCATATCAGCACCAATCTATTTGTACTCATCGCCTCGAGTTGCGCCAAGTCAAACAACGCTGACTATTTGTCAAGTTCGGACGGTTGGCACTGCGATTAGCCCAACAGCATATTTAGTCAATCGCATACCAACTGCGGTAGCCTTAAAGACTCAAGTGATTACCACGGGGCAAACCCTACCGCTCGAGACCACTATTTCTGATGCGGCTGGCGAGTATTACCTGCCCGCCCAAATAAGCCTGACCGACTCGAGCCTTGGTGGTATCCGAAGTCAGCATTTAACTGCTTTTGGTGCTGGGGCAACCACAGTTAGCACCAATGTTTGCGGTCTGACTGGTGTCAGTCACTTAAATGTTCTGACCGATATTATTCCGATTTCGGGTGGAGCATTGCATAGTCTGGCTTTACAATCCGATGATACTGTGGCAGCTTGGGGAAGTAATGGTTTAGGGCAAACAACCATACCAAGCGATTTAACTGGTTACTCGGTTCAAGCAGTGGCTGGAGGTTCTTATCATAGTTTGGCATTACAAACCAATGGTGTAGTCAGGGCTTGGGGATATGGTGGTTTAGGGCAAACAACAATACCAAGTGGCTTGGTTGGTATTGTCGCCATAGAAACAGGCTTAAATCATAATTTAGCCTTAAACAGAACTGGTGGCGTGGTTGCGTGGGGGTTCAATAGTAACTCTCAAACCGATGTTCCTACCGATTTAACCAATGTCGCGGCAATAACAGGCGGGAATGGGTATAGTTTAGCCCTTAAATCCGATGGTCGCCTTGTGGTTTGGGGATCAGAAAACCAATCTGGACAAACCGACATTCCAACTGGCTTAAATGATGTGATTGCGATTAGTTCGGGAGCGTTTCATAACCTTGCTTTGCAACAAAACGGTACCGTCGTGGCTTGGGGAAGGAATGACGAGGGTCAGAGTACCGTACCGACCGACTTAACTGGGGTTATTGCGATAAGTGCAGGGAATTTTCACTCGATTGCCTTAAAAGCTGACGGCACAGTGGTGGCTTGGGGTAGCAATGATTTTGCTCAATTAACTGTTCCTACTGGCTTAACGGGTGTTGTGGCAATTGCAGCAGGAGAGGTTCACAACCTTGCCTTAAAAGCCGATGGCAGCATTATCGCATGGGGCTACAGTTCATATGGTCAAACCACCATTCCAGTTATTGCACCACTGACGTTCAAAATCCCGTAATTCGAGCAAAGGAGCAACCATGAAACAGAAAATACATTCCTTGATTGACCTTGTAAAACAGGTATGCGGTCATTCTGACTCGGAAAAAGCGCAATGCCTTACGCACTCCCCCCAGCGCGGAGCGCTGACCCCCTCGAGTGAGGGGGTTCAAGTACCAGACCTTGAACTTAGCACCCCTCTTTTGAGGGGTCGAGCGGAGCGAGGGGGAGTGCGTAAGAGGTCACGTTCTTACACCATCCCTGTTCTGCTAGGCGTAGCACTCGCCGCGTGCAATCAGCAAACCATTCCATCAGTCCCCAGCCTAAAACCAGTCGGGGCAGCCTTTACCCTAACTTTTGATGGGCTTGGTACACCCAATTTTAATGCCAGCCTCTCGAGCAGTATCAGCCCCCAAGCCCTGACTGACCAACAAGCAACTGTTAAACCAATTCGGGTGGTGGCTCGGGGCAGCATGGATTACATTCCAGAAGGGCAGCCGCGTACCAGTGGCTTTCGTTATGTCTATGCGGTGCTATCGGTCAACAGCACCGCTATTCTCGAGAATGTTAGTTTTCTTGGGGTGCGAAACAGCAGCAGTTCAATTGCAGATACGGCAATAAGTACGGCGATTCGTGCGCCCGGTGGGGTTGCCTTTAGCAGCACCGAACTCAGGACACTGGCTTTACGTGTTAAACCCGCCCAAGCCAGCACCTATAACTCGGTCACAAAAAAAATAGTGCCATTGCCAAATACCGAAGATACGGTGCAGTACCTGCCCGAAAGCGCTTTGGATTACGTGCCAGATGGCATGGTTGGTTTACTGCCGTATGGTTTTACTGTCCTGAACAGCACGGGCGGGCGCACCCTCGAGACCACCACCAACGCCAACCGCATGATTGTTGGTATGAAAGTGCCTTTGGCAGCCGACCCCGTAAACGACCCATATGCCTTTGCTTTTAGTGCCGTGCCAGTAACGGATTCTGAAACTCGAGTGACCCAAACTTTAGAAGCCCAAAGCGCCAAAGGCAATGCAGCCGTGGTGGCTCGAGCCGCCGCGCTTGGCAGCAGTGCCAGTATTACGGCGTTACCATCGGCATTTAACAGCCCAGCCAGCAGCAATACCGTCAATGCTCTGTGCAGTCTTCGCACGGCGGGTAGTGCCACCAACCCAAGCGCCTATTTGATTAACCGCAGTTTTACGGCTGCTAACCTCGAGCCAGTGGTTCGGGTCATCAGCAAAGGACAAATTCTGCCAACCAGTCTTTGGGTGAACACCGACGGCGGATATTATTTGCCCGCCCAGAGCATCTCCAATAATACTACCAAGGTACGAGTCGTAGGAAACCGCCTAGAGGCTTTAGAACTCGGTCAAGGCACAATCACCGCCACGGCTTGCGGCTACACCATCAACAGTGACTTCAAAGTTCTCAATCCGATTGTCACGGTGGATGCTGGGTATTGGTACAGCCTTGCGATCAAATCAGATAGCACAGTCGCGGCTTGGGGCAGCAATGTGGCTGGCGAAACAATTGTACCAAACGATTTAAGCGGTGTGATTTCGGTCAGCGCAGGAAATTTTCATAATTTAGCCCTAAAAAGTGATGGTACGGTCGCGGCTTGGGGCAGCAATGGTGCTGGTCAAACCGATGTGCCAACGGGTTTAAGCGATGTGATTGCAGTTGCCGCAGGGGGAAACTCGAGCCTTGCACTTAAAAACGATGGCACGGTGCTTGGCTGGGGTTGCAATTGCTATGGTCAAGTCAGCATCCCACCCGATTTAACCGATGTGGTTGCCATCAGTGTTGGCGGGCTTCATAGTTTAGCCCTGAAAAGTAATGGCACAGTGACTGCATGGGGCGATAATTCTGCTGGACAATTAAACATCCCCAGTGGTGTGGCTAACGTTGTGGCAATCAGTGCAGGCTCGGCGCATAACCTAGTCCTTAAAGATGACGGCAGTGTGGTGCAGTGGGGCAACAATGGCACAGATTTTACCATGCCAAACACGGTCAGTCAGATTGGTGCGATTGGCACAGGTTCAAACTTTAACCTGACCATCACCTCGAGCCTTGGTGTGATTGTATGGGGTGATAACACATGGAATCAACTGGATTTGCCGAGCAATTTAGCCAACATGGTGGCTGTGGCTGGCGGCGACCATCATGGACTGGCTCTGAAATCCGACGGCAGCCTTGTGGTATGGGGAACAAACAGCTTTGGTCAAACCGATGTGCCGGACATCAGCCCATTAACTTTTAAGCTCCCGTAACTCGAGCCTCTATTTCACTTTATCAAAGGAGAAGATCATGAACATCAAAACAATTATCGTTGCGTTTGCGCTCACCACAATCTCGAGCCTCGCCCATGCCCAAGTTGTTCCCACACCAGCAGGGCTAACCTTAACTCGAGCCGACGAAGGCAAAATACTGATTGTCCAAAATGGTCAGTTGGTGCTGGTCAGTCCAGAATCTGTTCCGAGCTTACGCGGTGCAAGGGGTGAAACGGGTTCTCAGGGTGCGGACGGCGCTCGAGGTGCGACGGGCGCTCAAGGTCCAAAAGGTGACACGGGCTTACAAGGTATCCAAGGTGCGACGGGCGCTCAGGGTCTAAAAGGTGACACGGGCATACAAGGTATCCAAGGTGCAAAAGGTGATACGGGCGCAGCAGGAGCAGTTGGCGCTCGAGGGGCGGATGGCGCGGTTGGTCTAACGGGCGCGAAAGGTGACACGGGAGCAGTTGGCGCGACAGGAGCAGTTGGTCCAAAAGGTGATACAGGTTCTCGAGGAGCAGATGGAGCAGTTGGCGCAAAAGGTGAGACTGGTCTCCAAGGGATTCAGGGTGCAAAAGGCGAAATTGGCGCAAAAGGTGAGACCGGAGTTAAGGGCGAAAAAGGTGAGACGGGGATTCAAGGCGTAAAAGGCGATACAGGTCTCCAAGGGATTCAAGGCGTAAAAGGTGACACTGGCTTGCAAGGGATTCAAGGCGTAAAAGGTGACACTGGCTTGCAAGGGATTCAAGGCGTAAAAGGTGATATGGGAATTCAAGGCGTAAAAGGCGACACTGGTGCAAAAGGCGAGACGGGTTTACAAGGGATTCAAGGCGTAAAAGGTGATACGGGTGTTCAGGGTACAAAAGGTGATACGGGTCTCATTGGACTCACTGGTGCAAAGGGCGAGACGGGTTTACAAGGGATTCAGGGCGCAAAAGGTGATACGGGTTCTCGAGGAGCAGATGGCGCAGTTGGCGCAAAAGGCGAGACTGGTCTCCAAGGGATTCAAGGCGTAAAAGGTGAGACTGGCACAACTGGTTTACAAGGATTGAGAGGCGATACTGGAGAAACTGGCTCACAAGGCATCCAAGGTGTGAAAGGTGACACTGGCTTACAAGGCATCCAAGGTCTCACTGGCTTGCAGGGTATTCAAGGCGTAAAAGGTGATACTGGGGCAACTGGCGAAAAGGGCGATACTGGTGCTAAGGGCGAGACAGGTAACACGGGTCCAGCCGGTCCAGCCGGTCCAGCCGGAATTCCTTTGGGCAGCTTACCTAAACCACTTGACGAAACTATCTTTTGGCGTTTTGGCTTTTTTGAGCGCTAATCAAATAGCTTGAGATAACAAACTCGAGGAATCAGACTTGGGTCAGTTGACACCATAAACTTGCATAGAACCAGTGTACGAGGATTTAGGTTATTCGGATAACTGCAATTTATGGTGTTCTGTCGTACACTTATACCATGAACTCGCGTTTTGCGCTTTCAATGCACATCTTAACCATCCTCGCCTCGAGTGATGGTTTGCTGACTTCTGAACGGCTTGCCGAGATGGTGGGTACAAATGCAGCAGTCATACGGCGGTTGGCGCAAATACTGACCAAAGCCCAAATGGTACAGTCACGGCTTGGTCCAGGTGGTGGCTTAAAATTAGGTTTAGCTCCTGAAAAAATTACTTTGGCGTGTGTTTTTGCCATCACCAAAGACGAGACAATGCTCAAAAATATCGATCGATCAAGTTGTGATTGTGTCTTCTCGAGTGCGCTTGAAGCCACAATTAACACGGCTTCTGGTGCTGCCGAGCAAGCCTTTCTCGAGACGTTACGGCAGACGACCTTACAAGATATTTTAGAAACGGCACGGCAAATGCCAACGCCAAAGGCTGTTGCCTAGCTGACATCTTCTTGGTTGGCTGCGCGACATCTTATTTTCTAAAATGTGTAATAATTTTTGTTACGCATTAAGAGCGATGGCTCAAGTGCAAAAGGAGAACACCATGGCAAAAGTTTTATTTATTAAAGGACACCCCGGTACAAGCCAAACCAGCATCTCGGTGCAAATGCTTGAGCGTTTCCAAGCTGATTACAAAGCCAAAAATCCAAATGACAGCATTGAAGTGCTGGATTTGTACAACGATAACATCCCACTGATTGACGCAGAAGTGATGAGCGCTTGGGGCAAATTTCAAAATGGTAAAGCCAGCGAAGTGACCGCTTCTGAGGGCGCAAAAGTTGCCCGAATGGGCGAACTCGCCGATCAATTTTTGGCTGCTGATACGGTGGTTTTTGCTGCACCAATGTGGAATTTTGGCTATCCACCGATGGTTAAAGCCTATATTGATGCTGCTGTGGTTGCCGCAGGAAAAACCTTTAAGTACACCGAAAACGGACCAGTCGGCTTAGTCCCAAACAAAAAAGCCGTGATTCTCGAGGCAAGTGGCAGCCACTTTAGCAATACACCTGCCGAAAGCCACACCCACGCCAGCAATCACCTCAAAGGTATTCTTGGATTTATTGGTATGAAAGACATCGAATTTATCAGTGCTGAAGGCGTAAGCCAATTTCCCGACAAGAAAAGTACCATCATCAGTGCTGCCCTTGAAAAAGTCTCGAGTCTTGCAGCCGCTTAAATTAAAAGTCTAGCAACCGTGCCTCAATCAGGCACGGTTTTTTCATGCCATAATTGGGCGATGCAAGTTTTAATTGGCACTGGCGGATTTTCTAACGAAGACTGGGTTGGGCTTTTTTACCCGCACACCTTAAAAAAAACCCAGTGGCTCGAGTTTTATGCTCAAACCTTTAATGCTGTCGAAATCAACAGTACCTTTTACGCTGTGCCAGCCCAAAAGCAAATGGCAAACATGATTACTCGTACCCAAGGAATGCTGACTTTCTGTGCCAAACTGCATAAAAGTTTTACCCACGACTTTACTGCCACCGCCCAAAGTGCCGCCGAGTTTTGTTACACGATGCAGCCGATGCTCGAGTCAGGAAAACTTGGGGCGTTGTTAGCCCAGTTTCCATTTGCTTTTAAGAACAGCCTCGAGTCGCGCCTTTACCTCGAGCAATTAGCAATTTGGTTTGCTGGATTTCCTTTAGCAATTGAATTTCGCCATGCCAGTTGGGATAAACGAGCCGTTTATCAGTTTCTTGCCGATTTGGGCTTACAGCCCGTCAGTCTTGATTTGCCAAATTTATCAGGTTTACCAGCCCCAGTTTTGCGTCACGATACAATGGTTTATCTGCGCTTGCATGGTCGTAACAGCGCCAACTGGTTTGATGGCAAAGATGCTGCCGAGCGCCATGATTACCTGTACACACAAGCCGAACTCGAGCCATGGGCGGATGCTTTACAAAAAATTCGTGTGCCGCAGGCTTTTGTCTTTTTTGAAAACACCACCCGTGGACAAGGACTCGAGAATGCACGGATGTTTAGCGGGCTACTCGAGCGCCACACGAGGCACGAATAATCAGTTTGGTCTGGCACGATATTGATTTTTGGCTGATGCTTTCGCCGCGCATCAGTTGCTCGAGTAATTGAATTGCTTTTTGGGCGTGTTCAACTGCACTGACACGAATGGTTGTCAGGGCTGGCGATAAATAGGCTGCGGTTGGTATGTCGTCGTAACCAACAATCGCTATATCTTTGGGGATATGCAGTCCAGCTTGCTGAATGGCAGCCATTGCACCCATTGCCACAGTATCGTTGCCCGCAAAGACAGCCGTTGGTTTTATTTTAAGCAGCTTTTGCATCGCCATAAATCCACTTTCGGCACTAAAATTACCAATTGCCACCAAGTTCTTTTGGTAGGGCAGTTGGGCTTGCTCAAGGGCGAGACGGTAGCCAAGCAGGCGTTTTTGGGTCGCAAAATAATGTTCTGGCGAGAAAGTTAAATGGGCAATTTTACCATGTCCAAGGCTAATCAGGTGCTTGGTGGCAAGGCTGGAAGCCAGAACTGCATCGGTTGCTACATTGTGCAGTTCTGGCTCAAAGGCAGCACCAATCAGCACCACAGGAAAATTCTTTTGAATTAAAGTTGGCAGTTGCGAGTCATCGGAACGCGGATTGACCACCACCAAACCATCAATATGATGACCGCGCACCAATTGTAAGTAAGCATCGGGGGCAGTGACATCTTGAACGGTCTCGAGCAGCAGCTTATAGCCAGCTTTTTGGCTGTGCTGACAAAGGCTGTACAAAAGCTGTGGAATAAAAGCATCCACCGCCAAATGCTGTGCCTGAGAAATCACCACCCCAATGGTGCGGGTTTGACCACTGACCAACATTTTGGCGGCAGCATTGGGTACATAGCCCAGTGCTTCGGCAGCCGCCAAAACTTTAATTCGAGTGCTTTGTGGGATATGACTGTTTGCAACGTTGTTTAAGACAAACGAAACGGTGGTTCTCGAGACACCAGCCTTGGTGGCAACTTCTTGACTGGTGACTCGCTTTTTCATGCCCGCAAGGCTTCGGGGATGCTGTTGCCGTGGGCTGTGAGCAATTCATCCACAAGGTCGTGAATCTGCTGCAAATCCAATTCGGCAGCCGTGTGTGGGTCGAGCATCGCAGCATGGTAAATATGCGCTCGATTGCCGGTCAGCACCGCTTCGGCGGTCAGTTCTTGGACATTGACATTGGTTCGCATCATGGCGGCTAAGTGCGGCGGCAGCTTACCAATTTTGGTTGGCTGAATTCCATTTTTGTCCACCAAGCACGGCACTTCGACACAGCAATCTTCGGGCAGGTTATCTATTAAGCCTTTATTCGGCACATTGCCATAAATCACCCGTGGTTGTCCAGTTTCTTGGCTATGAATAATCAGGCTACCGTATTCAACACTGCGTTTGACCTCGAGTTGTTCGGCTGGGTTCTCGAGCCGCAAGCGCATGGTTTCCCATTTGGCATTATTCAGTTCACAACGCCGAATGTACTCTTCGATGGGGATGTTAAATTGCTCGAGTAAGTCTGGGCGACCCTTTTTAATAAACCATGGCACATACTCGCTAAAATGCTCCGAGGATTCGGTCACGCTGTAGCCAAAGTGCCGAAAAACCTCATAGCGCACATGGTCAGTTAAACCCCAAGGCATATCTGCCGAAACACGGTGGGTAAATTTTCCTTTTGCCACAAATTCTTTAACTTTTGGGTATAAATCTTCAATCGTACCGTTTTGATGGTGCTGCTCGAGTTTTAAGTAAAACGCCATGTGGTTAATGCCCGCCACCAAGTATTGGACTTCTTCGGGCGGAATCCCTAAATCATTTGCCAGTTCATGGGCGGTGTGCGGCACGCTGTGGCATAAGCCAACCAATTTAATCGGGCTGGCTTTAGCCAGCGCAATACAGTTGATTGCCATTGGATTGACATAATTTAAGTGCAACACATTTGGGCAAACCCGTTCCATCAGTCGGGTGTACTCGAGCAGCACCGGAATGGTTCGCAGCCCACGCATAATCCCACCAATCCCAAGCGTATCCGCAATGGTCTGTTGCAAACCGTATTTTTTTGGAATTTCAAAGTCAATCACCGTGCTGGGTTTATAACCACCAACTTGAATCATGCTAATCGCATAATCCGCACCCTCGAGCGCAACTTCGGCATCGGTGGTTGCCACAATGCTGGGTTTAACCCCAAGGGCTTGGGCAACTTTATGTGCCACAATTTCCGAGGTTTTTAAGCGCTCAGGATTAATGTCAAACAGCATAATGCGTGAATGCTCGAGTTCTGGGTAAGACAAAATATCGCCGAGTAAATTCTTGGCAAAAACCGTACTGCCAGCGCCAATAAGTGCAATTTTTGGGTTCATGGGTAACTCCTGACTAACACGTGTTAGTTAAATTACTGTAACCAAACCCGTTCTGTCAAGCCTCGACTGACGGCGCATCCAAGCCTCGAGTGACGCTTGAAAATCCTGCCCGCTAAATGCTAGACTCTACAGCCGCGTCCTCGAGCGAAATGCGAGGCGGTACTTCCAAAATGGTTGTGCTTGAACTCCCTCACGGTCGGAATCGTGAGGCTGACGCTAGAAATAGCGGTTGGAGTCTATATGAAAAAAGATTTACACCCAAAGATGGTTCCTTGTAAAATTATTTACAACGGCGAAGTCGTGATGGAAACATTTAGTGTCAAGCCAGAAATCCATGTGGATGTCTGGAGTGGTGTTCACCCACACTGGACAGGTCAGCAACGCTTTTTAGACACCGAAGGTCGGGTCGAGAAATTTACCAAGCGCTTTGGTACAAGTTACCGCACCAAAAAAGACGCATAGACTAAAATCTAAAAGGGGCTGCCGTGGCAGCCCCTTTTCTTATGCCCGTACCCCAAGTTGCTGGTCAAAAGCAGTAATCAAACCTTTAACGCCAAGCACTTTCTCAAGGGCATCAAAAAAACGATGATAGATGGCTGGTCGGGCGGATTCGCCCATCAGACCTAAGCGCCAAATTTTACCCGCCGTTTCGCCTAAACCGCCAGTCACAATCACACCATGTTCACGTAAGCCAGTCCGAACTGGAACATCGTGAATAAATTCTGGCAAACGCACCGCCAAAACCGTCGGTAAGCGCTCGCTAGGGCGTTCCACAAAGGCGCTAAAGCCAATTGTCTCGAGGGCAGCCAGTGCCGCCGCACCAACTTCTGTGACCCGCTTTTCTCGAGCCTCGAGTCCTTCGGAAAGTGCCGCTGTCAGGGCAGCATCCAAGGCATAATGCAGTTGGACTGGCACAGTGTGGTGGTACTCACGGCGATTCCAATAGGCTTGTAAACCTTCAAGGTCGGCATACCAAAGTGGAACTTTTGTTTTTCGATTCTCGACTGCCTGTATGGCGCTGCTCGAGAACGCCACCGGGGCAACCCCCGGAGGCGCACTGAGGCATTTTTGGCTGCCCGTGTAGGCATAGTCCACGCCCCATTGGCGCATTTGGTAGGGCATCATCCCCGCCGTGGTCACGGCATCTACGGTCACTAAGCAACCATAGGACTTAGCCAGTTTGGCAATCTCGATGGCTGGATTCAGTACGCCTGTACTGGTTTCGCCGTGAACCACTGCCACCAGCTTAAAAGTATCGGCTTCGAGGGCTGCCCTCACATCCTCGAGTTGAATGGCTTGACCAATTGGCGACTTAACAATCGTGACTCGAGCGCCTAAGCGTTCACACATTTCTGCCATCCGATAGCCAAAACTGCCATTGGCGCAAATCAGCACTTTTTCTTGTGGCTCGAGCAAATTGGTAAAACCAGCTTCCATGCCAAGGCTGCCCGTTCCAGCCAACAAACAAGTAAATGCGGTATCGTCTGTGCCATACAGGGTTTTGAGGTTTTTTTGGACTCGATCATTGAGCGCAAAAACTTCGGGATCCATATGTCCGCGCATTGGAAAAGACAGGGCGCGTTGGGCGTGTGGCTCGATTGGCGTTGGACCAGGGGTTAAAAGAACTTGCTCGAGTGGATTGCTCATAGTTTTCCTTTCTTGGCACAAACCTGCTCGAGACGACATAAAAAAACTTCTGGTCGCTCGAGTGATTCGCACAAGACAAAGCCCCGAGTGGGGTTGTCTTGTGCGGTCAAGCTCGTGCGGTCAGAAGCATCTATGGCTATTGTAAGCACAAAAAGGGTCTTTTCGTCAAGGGCGGAGGCTTGAGGTGTCGTAAAAAAAGTCTAACCTTGGGGCGTGTAGGAACTGACCAAGAACAATCGGGATGTATAAGTAAGCTACAAATATGAATTTTTTACCTGACTGGAATACAATTACGCAACAATCCAAACTCCACGAAAAGAAAGGAGGTTATATGCTGATACCCGCACTTCTCGCCGCCGTCCTGACCGCTTGCCCCCAAGCTCCAATTCAAGAACAACAAACCGAAGCTCGAGGTTTAACAACCCAAAAAGATATTATGCTACACGGAATTATCGCTGGGAGTTCATTTCAAAGTAACCAAGGTTTTACCTTACAAAATGGCTCGAGTATCCATGCCAACACTGGCTTAATCCTGAATTCGAGGAACATAGTTTTGAATGGTGGTCAAGTCTCGAGTACCAGTGCTGCCAGTTGCTCGGATAATTCTGGACAAGGTTTTTGCTTAAACGGTAAACC
>JAYWGM010000091.1:0-69081 GCA_043778225.1 Deinococcales bacterium
AACAAACTCAAGTATTGGCTATGAACAAACTCAAGTATTGGCTATGAACAAACTCAAGTATTGGCTATGAACAAACTCAAGTATTGGCTATGAACAAACCTAGAAACAACCAGCAAAAAACAGAAATCTCGCTCGAGCAACAACTGGCTCGAGTTTTTGGGCTGGGACTGAGTGCGGCGATATTCTTTTTAGGGATTGGAATTTTTATTCCTGCGGTTTTGTGGTTGGGAATTGCAGCGCTGATGCTTGTGCCAATGGCAGGTGCAGTGTTGGTCTGGAGGGACTCGAGCATCGAGCGAAGTACCCGTTTCAACATTGGACTGGCTTTTTTTGGCGTGATGATGGCGGTGCTGATTGGTTTATTTTTACGGCGTTGAAATTGCCAAGCAAGACACTATACCAACGCGAAACATGGTGTCTCGAGTTGGTTCTAGCTTTGCCATTGCTGTCCAAAGGCTTGGGCGTAGATTGTAAAACTCTGCTCAAGTAAAACCACAATCAGCCTAATAAATGGCAGATGGTCGCCAGAGGTGTGTGCCAAATCCAATACTTGGTAATACTCAAGTCGGCGCTCGATTGGTAAAACAACGGCTGGGAAACCATTTTTGAGTAACTCGAGGTTTAGTAATAGTCGTGCAGTACGCCCGTTGCCATCGGTAAATGGATGGATTTTTACAAAGTCTGAGTGAACCCGAGCCGCCCTTTCGATCGGATGGAGCGTTTGTCCCGTACCATTGTACCATTCGAGAAAATGCTGCATTTGTTCGGCTACCAACAGCGCATCTGGTGGGAGGTGTTCTGCTCCAGCAATTCGTACATTGATGCTGCGGTAGCGTCCAGCATTCTTGTCATCCACATTTTTGAGGATTAACTGATGTAGGTTCTTGATTTGCCATTCCGTAAACGCTTCTTCTCGAGCCACAATGCTTTCGACCAACAAAATCGCATCACGGTGATTGATTGCCTCGAAATGTTCACGCAGACTCTTTCCACCCACCGTGATGCCCTCGAGAACCACCTTGGTTTCCTTGAGGGTTAAGGTGTTGCCTTCAATGGCGTTGGAATGATACGTCCAGCGCAATACCAAATCCTGACGTAAATTCTCAACCAAAGCACTTGGCAATGGGCGCAAAGCGTCAAGTTTGGTTTTTAGGGCATCGAGGTGAGCGAACATCAAATCAACCTTTGACCACGATATTGACCAAGCGCCCAGTGATGTAAATTTCTTTGACCACTTCTTTACCATCTATATGAACTCGAATACCCTCGAGACTGCGGGCTAAGGCAATCGCTTCAGCACTCGAGATGGTCGAAAGTGCTTGGGTTTTGCCACGCATTTTGCCATTGACTTGCACCACCAATTCAAAGCTGTCCTTGACTAATTTACTTGGGTCAAAAGCACGCCATGGCTGGAGGTGAACACTGTCTGTATGACCGCTTTTATTCCAGATTTCCTCGGCAATGTGCGGCGCATAAGGCGCAAGCATGGTGTTAAAAGTCTCGAGCGCCCAAGACCATTCAGGTGTGCCGTACACGGGGCTGCGTTTGGCTTTGCCCAAGAAATTACTCAATTCCATCATTGCGGCAATACTGGTATTGAACTTAAAAACTTCGGTGTCTTCAGTCACTTTTTTCAAGGCATAATGAATCGCGTACTCGAGGTCAGCGATAGTGGTTGTTTCGTCGCTTCGCTCTTGCGTATCAAAAAATAAACTCCAGACCCGCCCGAGCCAATTGGCGAGCCCATTTACGCCTTTGGGTGCCCATGGTCCGCCTTGGTCCCACGGTCCAATAAACTGCAAATACAAGCGCACCGTATCTGTGCCATATTCGCTTACCAAGTCGTCGGGGTCTACAACGTTGCCTCGAGACTTGCTCATTTTTTCGTTGTCTTCGCCCAGAATAATGCCTTGGTTCATCAGGCGTGTAAATGGTTCATCCCAGTCTATCAAACCAAGGTCGCGCATTGCTTTGGTCCAAAACCGAGCGTACAGTAAGTGCAAAATTGCGTGTTCGATACCGCCCGTGTACCAATCGGCAGGAGCCCATTTTTTAACCAGTTCTTTGTTGATTGCACTTTCAGAATTGTTTGGATCGAGGAATCGATAATAGTACCAACTCGAGTCCACAAAGGTATCCATCGTATCGGTATCGCGCACGGCTGCCCCACCGCATTTTGGGCAGTGGCAATTTTTCCAATCCTCAAGCAAGGTTAATGGGCTTTGACCAGTTGGCAAAAACTCAGGGTTTTCAGGCAGTAAAATCGGCAAGTCACTTTCTGGTACAGGAACTTGTCCGCACTTATCGCAGTAAATAATTGGAATCGGCGTTCCCCAATAACGCTGGCGGCTAATCAACCAATCGCGCAATCTGAAGGTGGTTTTTGGCTTACCTTTGCCACTTGCCTCGAGTTCTTGAAGCATACGGGCTTTGGCTTCCACAACATTGAAGCCATTCAAAAAATCGGAGTTGATGGCGAGACCATCGCCCATAAATGGTTTATTTTCGTCCCAACCTTCTGGAGTTGCCACGGTGCGAATAATCTCGAGGTCAAATTTTTTGGCAAAATCCCAATCCCTTGCATCCTGCGCTGGCACACCCATAATACTGCCAGTCCCATAAGTCACCAGCACATAATCGGAAATAAAAATCGGGATGTCTTTATTTGTAAACGGATTGGTGGCATACGACCCCAAAAACACACCCGTTTTTTCTTTGCCTTCGGCGGTTCGGTCAATGTCCGAGGAGAGTTTAGCCACTGCCTGATAAGCAGTGACTTCCTCGAGTTTTTCGGGCTTGGTCAGGGCGGCAACCATTGGATGTTCGGGCGCAAGTACCATAAAAGTTGCCCCAAAGACGGTATCGGCTCGAGTTGTAAAGACCGTTAAAGTTCCGGCTGGCGTGGCAAAATCGAGTTCTGCGCCAACACTTTTGCCAATCCAATTGGTTTGCATCACCCGAACTTTTTCGGACCACTCAAGACCATCAAAATTTAAGAGTTCTTCGGCATAATCGGTAATTCGTAAATGCCATTGGCTCATCAGGCGGCGTTCGACCAGTGCGCCCGACCGATCGCCCCGCCCGTCAATGACTTGTTCGTTTGCCAGCACGGTGTTGTCTATCGGGTCCCAATTGACAAACGATTCTTTTTTGTAGGCTAAGCCTTTTTTATAAAACTGGACAAAAAACCACTGATTCCATTTGTAGTAACTCGGGTCGCAAGTGCGTAATTCAGTTTGCCAGTCAATCATTGTTCCCATGCGCTTAAATTGACTCGTCATGTACTCGATATTGCTGGCTGTCCATTTGGCGGGGTCAATGTTATTTTTAATCGCCGCATTCTCGGCGGGTAAGCCAAAGGCATCAAAACCCATCGGGAACAGCACTTCGTAACCCTGCATTCGCATAAACCGCGCCCTTGTATCGGGAATCGAAAACGCATACCAATGTCCGATGTGCAAATTGCCGCTTGGGTATGGAAACATGGTTGGCATATAGTGTTTGGGTTTACTCGAGTATAAATCAGTTTTATAAAGTTGGCTGGTTTCCCAAGCCTCGCGCCAACGCGGTTCAACTTCGTGAGGGTTATACTTTTCTAAACGCTGTTTTTCTTGGGTCATACACTTCTCCTTAAAGATAACTTGAGGTCATAAAAAAACCCCAGACACAAGACTGGGGCGCGTACTCGAGAAAAAACCTAATCGAGTAAAGCCCCTGCCAAAAGTAGTCCAGAGCGAATCATCTGCCTAATATAGCTCGAGACCTACCGATTGGTCAATTGGGTATTTGGAAATCAGATGACAGCCGCATCAGCAGCGCCGCCACTTGCGTTTCAGAAAATTCGCCTTTGAGCAGTTCTTTACCACTCGAATCTACTAAAACTGGAATTTCAAAGGCATACAGCGCCATGCCTTCTGGGTTCTCGAGAATGTTAATTTCGTTGTACTCGAGTTTGGCGCTATCCAGCAGTGCTTTGGCTTTATCGCACAGCCCACAACCTGGTTTGGAGTAAAGAATTAACCTAACATTTGGCATTGAGTTCCTTGAATCATTGTACATTGAACTGTGATTGTGTCGTAGGGGTGGGGCTTGCCTCACCTTTCAGGCATGAGCCGCTTGGCTCGAGGCTGGGTTGTTGTGTACGCCTGCCATCAGTAAGCCAAGTTTTTCTTCGGTGGCTTCTTTTTGTGGCATCTCACCAACAATTTCGCCTTCGTACATCACCAAAATACGGTCAGATAAACTCATCACCTCGCCAAGGTCAGCACTGACCAGCAAGACCCCTAAGCCTTTATCTCGAGCCGCCACAATGCTGGTGTGAATAAACTCGATTGCCCCAATATCCACGCCTCGGGTGGGTTGAGAAGCAATCAGAATTTTCGGGTCTCGAGACATCTCTCGAGCCACAATGATTTTCTGGGCATTACCACCACTATAACTTTTGGCTGGATTTTCGATTGAACGTGGGCGAACATCAAATTCTTCGATGAGGGCTTTGGCATTCTTTTCGATCGCATCAAATTTTAGTAAACCCAACGCCCCACAAAATTCATCGGTAAAATGATCGCCCAAAATTAAATTTTCTTGGGTACTGTATTCCACTACAAGCCCGCGTTCGTTGCGGTCTTCGGGAATGTGCGACACACCCGCCATGCGAACGGCTCGAGCATCGCTATGAACCGCTTTGCCGCTGTAAACGATTTGCCCAGAGTAATGCCCTAAACCCGTAATCGCTTCAACCAATTGCGATTGACCATTGCCTTCCACGCCAGCAATGCCAACAATTTCTCCGGCATGAACCGTAAAAGTCACATTATTCACTTTTGGAATTTCGCCTTTTGCACCAACTGTCACGCCTTTTAACTCAAGCGCTGCACCGTCTGGGGTGGCATCGGCTTTTTTGACTTGCAGCACCACTTCACGCCCAACCATCATGTTGGCAATCTGTGGCGGGGTGATGCCGGGGGTTGGCACTGTGCCGATCATTTTGCCGTTTCGCATCACCGAAATTCGGTCTGAAACTTCGATCACTTCACGCAATTTGTGCGAGATAAAAATAACTGCATTCCCGTCAAGCGCGTACTGCTGCAAGAACTTAAATAATTCTTCGGTCTCGAGTGGTGTCAGCACCGCTGTTGGTTCATCCAGCACCAAGATATTACTTTCACGATAGAGCATTTTTAGGATTTCAACTTTTTGTTGCAAACCGACTGGCAGATTTTCGATTAAATCATCGGGTTTAAGTTCAAAATTAAATTGTTTAATCAGTTTATCGACTTTTTTACGAGCCGTTGCGAAATCCAGACTGAATTTAGACCCCGGCTCGAGTCCCAAAATAATGTTTTCGGTCACGGAAAGCGGCTCGACCAGCATAAAATGCTGATGTACCATACCGATACCCGCGTTAATTGCATCGTTGGGGCTGCGTAAAGTTAAAGATTTACCATCAATTACAATTTCGCCACTGTCTGGTGATTGCATTCCATACAAAATTTTCATCAGGGTGCTTTTGCCCGCACCGTTCTCGCCCACCAAGGCTTTGACTTCGCCCCAACGCACATCAAACGAAACATTGTCGTTGGCTAAGACAAGCGGGAATTGTTTACGGATGCTACGCATATCCACAGCGAACTCGGCATGGTGATTCATGGCTGTATTCTCGCACTCGAGCCACTTAAACGCAAACAAAAAGAACGAGGGCTTTTGCCCTCGTTCTTGAGATTGGAAAATTTAACGCTTACTAAATTGTGGGGCGCGGCGGGCTTTTTTCAAACCAGCTTTTTTACTTTCGACTTCACGGGAATCGCGGGTCAGTAAACCAGCCGGTTTAAGTTTAGCGCGGTTGTCGCCATCTAAACGCACCAAGGCTCGAGCTAAGCCAAGTTTGATGGCATCTATTTGACCGCTTGGACCGCCGCCTTCAACTGTAATTCGGGCATCGAAACGACCGACTGTGCCTGTTGCCCGCAAAGGCTCGAGGGCTTGCAAGGCACGCAAAATACCACGGAAATACTCTTGGAAATCCTTGCCATTGACGGTAATCCGACCTTCGCCGCCCTTCAAGAAAACGCGGGCGATGCTTGCCTTACGGCGACCTGTTCCGTAGAACATCTCGACTGCCATTATTTCACCTCATTTTTGCCATATGGCAGTGTCAGTTTGACAGGTTGTTGGGCTTCGTGCGGATGGGTTTCGCCTTTGTAGACTTTTAAGTGGTTATGCAGTGTCCGCCCCAAACGACCTTTTGGCAACATCCCAAAAACGGCGTGTTCAATCACCCGTTCTGGGTGCTTATCAATGGCAATGTTGGCTGGCTCGAGTTTCAAACCACTTGGGAAGCCACTGTAGCGGGTGTAAATTTTACCGCTCATTTTGTTGCCGGTTAAGACCACTTTTTCGGCATTGACGACAATCACATAATCGCCATTGCCCATGTGTGGCGTAAAATCGGGTTTGTGTTTGCCACGAATCAGGGTCGCAATTTGCGTCGCCAAACGACCAAGGGTCATCCCTTCGGCATCGACAACAACCCAGCGTGGATCGGTTTTGGTTGGGAGGTACGTTTTGAACATAACAAATTCTCCAAAAAGTACACAGCTTTGCGCCGTGCATTTTCCGCTTGTAACTCGAGATGCCTGCTCGGGGGAACTTTGTCTCGAGGGTTGTCCGGGCGGTGTGACCGGCGGTTTGTACCTCTACCAAAGATCAAACCGAATTGGGAGTTTAGCACAGGGGCGCAAAAGCGAAAAGGACAGTTTATTAGACTCGAGGATAAATAGAAGGTAAAAAGGGTAAAGGGTAAAAAGGTTAAAAGTAAAAATCTTGTGTTTCTGACAAATCAAATCAATCGTAGGGGCGACCCTTGTGGTCGCCATGCCACAAAATCGTTATTTCTATTGACCCAAGTTCAGCACGGTATTCTGCTCAGATGAATTACCGAATTGGTTATGGCGAAGATGCACACAGGCTCGAGGCTGGCAGAAAACTGATTTTGGCAGGTCTCGAGATTTCAGATTCGCCACATGGTGCAATTGCCCATTCGGATGGCGATGCAATTCTGCACGCGGTGTCGGATGCGCTGCTTTCGAGCCTTGCTTTGGGTGATATTGGCAAGCTCTACCCAGACACCGACCCCAAATGGCAGGGGGTTGACTCGAGCATTATTTTGAAAGATTGTCTTGAGCGCACCAAAAGCGGAAATCTCGAGCTAGTCAATTTGGCGGTGGTCGTGACCCTAGACCGCCCTAAGCTCGGGGTATGGCGCGACATCATGCGCGACCATCTGGCGGCATTGCTGGGGACTGACCCTGAAAATGTTGGTATTACTTTCAAAACTTCCGAAGGACTTGCACCAATGCACGTGCAGACTCGAGTTACGGTACTTTTAGAGCAGAGAAAAGGTTAAAGAGAAAAGTTGGCTTTTTTCTCCTTCCTCTTTTCTCCTGTTACCTAAACGTCTCGAGGTGCTTTTGCAAAAAAATCAAACTGGCTCGAGCCAAAGCAATACGGTGAGAAGAGAAACCGTGGTCGGTGGGAAAGTTGACCACTTTTGGTTTGCGTGGCAAGACCGCCAATAAAGGCTCTTGGGCATAGGTAATGGTACAAGAAGCAATCGCATCGTGTTCTGCACCAAACAATAAAAGTGGCATTTCGAGTTCTGGGGCTAGGTTCTCGAGATTCCATACAGCAGAAAACTCGAGCAGTTCGTCGGTCAGTGCTTCGGCATCGGCGTTTAAGGGGGCAATGGTTTTGTTGCACCAATCTATCCAACTGGCTCGAGCTTCTGGCGTAGCCAAAGTTTGGACATACTTGCCAAAATTGGCTGGCGCAATCGCAACGGTCGGCAGGTGCGTTTTGGCAGCCGTAGCAAGCGCAATCCAGCCACCCATACTGTGACCGACTAAGGCAATTCGACTCGAGTCAACATCTTGGTGGTCTCTGAGCCACTGTAACGCAGTTTGGGCATCTTTGAGCGCATTCTGGAAAGTAAACCGCCCAGCACTGCCCCACGCACCTCGGTAATGAATCACCAGCGCGTGAAAACCCGCCCGACGGTAGACATGAGCCAAGTCAAAATTTCGCTCCCAGCCGGGGAAACCATGCAGCAATAAAACTGCTGGACGAGGATGTACGCCGCCAGCATGGTGCAAAAGTGCATTCATCTGGTCAATTCGGAGGCTTTGATTACTTGGTGGATGCAATAAATCCACATGAGGGTCTTCGGTAACAGGGTCGAACATTAGCTATTATAAAGCCAACTCGAGCCTAAAAAAAAAGCGTATGATGGCTTACTAAGTTTTAATCCCGACTAATTCGCTCGAGTTTCTTGTGCTTGACGTGGTAGAGTCTATCTGATACAACTTGTTCATTCGAGCGCTTTATTTCGCTCTTCATTCCCCAAGGAGGAATCAAAAATGGCTCATATCATCGCTCAACCCTGCATCGGAACAAAAGACAGTGCCTGTGTCGAAGTTTGCCCAGTCGAATGTATTTACGAAGGCGACGACCAATTTTACATCCACCCAGACGAGTGCATTGACTGTGGCGCTTGCGTCCCAGCTTGTCCAGTCAGTGCCATTTTCCCAGAAGAAGACGTGCCAAGCGATCAAACTGCCTTTATTGCCAAGAACCGCACTCACTTTGGTCTGTAAATTCTTGTTCTCGAGCGCTCTGCATTTTTTGTAGGGCGTTTTTTTATGGCGCTATAAACACGCAAGAATTAGCATACACTGCCCTGACAATTTTGTCTGTGTTGTTTAGCTCAGACAATCCATGGTGCAAGTGGTTAAAATCATCTGACCGAAGCCATCAATTATTCATTTTACCGCTTCGGCATCAGGAGGCGCTATGAACGTCTACAAACTGGTTGGTCGCAACCTCGAAGTCACCGAAGCCATCCGCCAACACGTGCAGCAACGCTTATCAAAACTCGAGCGATTCTCGCCAGATATATTGGATGCCAAAGTGGTTCTCAGTGTCAAAAACGATGGTCGTGTCAATGCACCGCACCGCGTCGAGATGCAGTTAAATGTGCCACATGGGGTCATCCGAGCCGAGGAAGCTGGTACGGATATGTATGCAGTCATTGATGTGGCGGTTCATGTTCTCGAGCGCCAACTGAAAAAATTTCGCACCAAACTGATTACTCGAGAACAGCGCGGCGAACTGATTCCCGAGAGCAGCCAAATAGCCGATGAAGACGATTTTCAACCCGAGATTGTTCGCAATAAACGCTTTGAAGTTCGTCCGATGTCGCCCGAGGATGCTGCCGCCCAAATGGAAGCGCTTGGACATGATTTTTATATGTTTGAAAACTCGAGAACCACCCGAGTTAATGTAATTTATAAACGCAAAGATGGCAATTATGGCTTGCTCGAGCCTCATGTCTAGGGCTATGCCAGTATGACCCCAGCCGAACGCATCCCAATAGGTGGCTCAAGTGGCTTGGAGCGTCGTAGCCACGCCCTGCGAGCCTACCTTGGGGCATTACACAGCAGCCTCGAGACGGCGTTAGCTCTCGATTTAGCGGCAGTGCGCTTATTGGTTTTATCCGAAGCCGATTGGCGCACTGCCAGCCCTTACCCGTATGGCTTTACTTTTTTTCGGCGCTTAAAAGATGGCGCTGGGGTTATCTTTGCGCCAGCCGATTACCCGACCAATTTGCTCTGGGTTTTTCGGGCGCTGCTGGCAAAAGCCGAACAAAAACCCAAATCAAGCCTCGAGATGTTTTTAGATTTGACCCTTGGACACGAACTTGGTCATGCCATTGCTGACCAGATTGGTTTACGCACCCATGTGCGCTGGCTGGATGAGTTTCTTGCCACTTATTTATATTTGGCTGCCCTGAGGCAAACCATGCCCGAAGCCCTCGAGACCGCCCTCGAGTGGGGCAGAATTTTAAGCGGCACAAATCTCGAGTGCGCCTTAGCCGATATGGCGCTCTTAAAACCCAGTGGCTCGAGAAGCCGAATTCAAAAACGCCGCCAGACTCGAGCTTTGGACACCACCGTGCCGCGCCACGACTTGGGGGCATTTGAATACCCTCTGGTGCGTTTGCCATTAGCCAACCAAGCCTGGTATCAAGCCCGATTTACCTTATTTGCTGCCGAACTGCTCGAGCGTCATGGGTTTGGGTTTATTCGGTCGTTGCTCGAGGTTTTGCCCAATGTTAAAGGGCGCGGCGCGGTTTCTAAGGCATTGGTGCGTCTCGAGCCAAGTTTTAAGTCGTGGTTTGCTTCGTTTGGCGCATAACGGGTTTGCTTCGTTTGGCGCATAACGGGTTTGCTTGGTTTGGCGCGTAGAGATTAAAAAGCTGTCCAAGGTACTCGAGCCACAGCAATACTCGAGACTTTAGCTCGTGGGTCAATTGCCCGAACACGCTGCTTGAGTTTGTCAGGAGCAGCTTTGGCATCAATCACTTGCGGGAAAAACTTACTTGGTTTGCTTGGTTGTTCGAGATGAAGCACCACCCGTAAACGCACCTGTTTTAGGGCTTGAACCGCAAAAACTTGCTCTTCTCCGACTGCATTAGCTCGCATTGCCAGCAAACACGTGAGGCTCGAGAAAACCTTTAAGGCAATTTCGTCAAATAAATCAATGGTTTTGATACGCCGATGAGCGCGATAATCTTTAACTTCAATCAACCATAATTCGGTGCTGCTCGAGTCAAAAGCCAGTATGTCCATGGCTTTTGCTCCACCCGAAAAAGATTGAAAGTGCTTTTTGTAAAATGTGGTTGTGTCGAGTTTTTGCACTTCAAAAGTAGCTGGGAAATCAAACGTAATTGACCCTTCAATAATCCGCGGCACACATCACTCCAACTCGAGGTAACGCTCTGACTGTTCAAGGTCAGCATCCAAAGCGGTGATTGGGTCAAGTTCTTCCATGGAATCGCCTTGGTGAACACTCACACCCTGCTTTTCAGGTTTTAGCGCAAAATAGCGGGCTGGAGCTTCTGGATGTTTTAGTAATTGGATTTTGAGTTCGCGCAGTAAAAATAAGCTGTGGGTTGCAAGGACAATTTGAATTCCCATACTCGAGAGCGTCACGAGGGTTTCGGCAAGTTGTACCATCATTTTTGGATTGAGATTTGATTCTGGTTCGTCCCAGAAAACCGTTGAGCCTTTTTGAATGCTGCCATTCATGATTAGGTACGCCAGCATTGCAATTTTGCGTATGCCTTCAGCAACAAGCGGCATCTCGAGGCGTTTTTTACCTTGCTCTAAATAGAAGCGCCCGTTTTTTACAATAACCTTACCCCTCATTTGTTTTTCGAGAACTTCAATAATCGGATGAACAAGCTCGGCACGTTCGCCTTTTAGCGGCGTGAGTGCAAGCGCATCTGCAAGGTCAAGAAACGTTCCATCAAATGCCAGTTCTCGATTACGTAATGCTCCTGCAAAACCCGCATAAACAGACATGATTTCTCGAGTCGGAATAAATAGTGGTTTTGGAAAATGAACACCTTCAGTTTCAAATTCAAATTCTGGTGCAATGGTTTTCTCTTGGCTCGAAAAACCAAAACTGAGGGCAGTACCTTCTAGAAAAGTGGCTTTGACTGTACTTTTCTCTTGCTGATGACTGACCAGATGTGCCAATGATTCTGGTTGGTACACCTCCATAAAAGTTGTGAAGAAAGCCGCTCCCATATTCTGAATGCGCGTGATCATGTCAGGATTTTCGTGTTCGATTCGTAAAAACACATACCCTAGCTTTAAGAGTTGACTTTTTCCAGTTCCATTCTCACCAATAACGACGTTCAAGCCAGCGCTAAACTCGAGCTTGGCTTCTTCAAAAACCGTAAAATTCTTAATCTCGAGCGATTGCAACATGGCTTTAGTTTACCCCGCAATCACATACCGCGTATCTCGTGGGCTTTCGCCTATTTTCTCGAGTAACCCCGCTTGGAACATGGTGCGTAATAAATAGCTGCCTCCGCTTAAAATCCTACGCCGCCTTTTGCGTTGCTCGAGACTTGGAGCTTACTCGTGCATTCCAATTGAGTGCTAATTCAAACTTTGTTTCCACATACGGCAATGTGCTTTTTAAGGCAGCTTTGATAATCTCTTGGACTCGTTCGGCTGTCTCGAGCGAATAGAGCGGTTCGTTGCTTTCCTTGAGGTAACGCACCACTGGCACGCCGCGAATGACCACAGTTTGCTGGGTTTTTTTGGAAATATAAGTAGAGTCGTGTTTCATGCTTACCTCGAGCGGCGCTGAATGGTTTTAATGCTGTGAACTGTAACGATATAGTAACCGTCCTGCCAAGATACTTTAGCACGTAAACGGCGTTTGCCGCCTGAGCGACCTTCAAAATTGATACCCGGTTCTCGAGTTTTGTGGTCTGGCATATCTTTTGAGATGGCTGTTCCGTTCAGAATTACGGATACCACTTGCGGAATGGTAATCGTATCGTCAGAAGCAGCTAAAGTGGCATGGGCTGGAATGGTCAGCAAACCACTCAGCGTTGCTTCTCGAATGCGTGTCACTTCATCAATGGTTGGATGCAGTGTTGTGAAGTCGAAGGCTTCTTCGAGTAATTTTGGGACTTGAATCATTTTTACGACATTCGTTTCTGGCATCCTGATTTTAGATTAGCACTTTGATGTGCAGAAAAAGAATTTCTCTCGAGATGCACAGTAGGGATTAACCCGCAATCACATACCGAGTATCTCGTGGGCTTTCGCCTATTTTCTCGAGCAGACCCGCTTGAAACATGGTGCGTAGTAAATGGCTGGCTTGCGATAAATTTAAGCCCAACGCCTGGCGCACATCGCGGTTGGCAACACTGCCCAAGGCTCGAGCCACCTCGAGTACAGTGCTGCGTTTTTCTAAGCGGCTCGAGTCAGCTTTGCGCTGCATTGGCGTGATGCTGGTTGGCATTATTCGGGGGGTGCGCGGCGGCATTCGAGCAAAGTGCTTGCCGAGGGCTTGGATGGCTTCATGGGATAATTGCCATTGGTCGCCGTCGCGCAACAGTAAACCAGCTTCCTCGAGTGGACGCAGACTGCGGCTGGTTTGCTCGAGTGGCAGTTGTAAGGCAGTGCCAAGTTGCTGTTTGTCGGCTGTTCCTTCGCGTTTGAGAATAGATAAAACAATCAGCGCGTCTAAGCTAAACGCACCCATTTCTTCTTGTTTTCGAGCCACAAAGCGGGTAAAAGCCTCATCGAAATCTGGATTATGAATGCTCAGTTGCACACTGTCTGGGTACGCCGTGTACTCGGGTGGCTCTTTGCCGTGCCGCAAGAGCAGCCTGTACATTCGGTCTACCCCAATTCCAGCCCGTTCGATGTAGCCAAGTCGAGCGAGGGCTTCGGCAAGGGTTGGGTTACGGCGTTTGGGCTGATGGCGTAGGATATTTTGCACACTGATACCGCCCGAAAATCCACCCGGATTGGCAATCTCGAGTTTATTGGGGTAATGATGCAACTGTACAGTGTCTCTCGAGGTATAATCGCGGTGAACCAAGGCATTTAGAATCGCTTCGCGGTAGACAACTTCGTCAAAATCCCAGACTTCGATTTGAAAAAGCCCAACGTGTAAGGTTTTGTATTTATTGCGGGCTTGCACCAATTCACGCAGCCGTTCGAGCATCGCGGGAATCGGACGATGAATCGTTTCGCGGAATTCAAATTCCATGTCTCCAGCCCCATGATGGTAATAATCAAGCTCGGCTTGGGGCAGATAGCGCTTTAGGGCTTTGTTTGTGCCGCACAATAAAATCCCAGCCAAATTTGGTTGTTCACCCTCGAGTAGACCAAGCGCCCGCAACAAATCCATATCGGGTAACTCGGCAATCGCTGCTCCACGGCGCGACTCGAGAACGCTTCTGAGCCGATGTACCTCGAGTGGGTCGATGTCGGCAAGGCTCGAGGTTGGTGGCACACTGGCGCTAAAATCTGGCAAGGGGGCGGGGTCGAGCGCCAAAGCCGCTAAAGGCTCGAGGTTTAGTCCATTCCAATGCAGCACCTCGCCAGTCGGTGTGGCAAGCACCACGGGGCTGCGCGGCACAGAGACCACCAAAATTGGTTTGCCCTCGAGCGTCGTGTTGGCACAATGCACTGTTAATTTGCCGCCAGTCAGTTCCCAGAGGGCGTGGGTCACTTGGAGCGGATGAAGGTCTTCTGCTCCCCAAATTTTGCCATCCCGTACCCCCACCACCAACGTTCCGCCACTCGAGTTTGCCAAGCCGACTGCATGGCGTGCAAGGTCGTTGGGGGTGACTTCGGGAGGCAGTAAAACAGAATCCTTAGCGTTGCCGACACGCACAAGGCTCGAGAGGTCTGGAGGAGTGGTCATTTGGGCATCGTACCACTGAACTTGACTCGAGCCAAAAAGCCATTTAACATAAGCCTATGGAAGTTACACTTTCGCTATTTACAAGTTTCGCGTAGAACCAACCCAAAATGGTTTTACGCGCTTTACTTCGGCATATCAGCCGAAGTTTTTTATTGTGTTAAGGAGAAAATATGATTAACGATGCAAAACTCGAGATTGCCCCTGCCTCGAGCCTTCCAGAACTCCAAGAAATTAAAGTTAAGTACCTTGGTAAAAAAGGCTTACTGACGGCTGAATTAAAAACCCTAGGCAACCTCACCCCAGATGACCGCAAAATTCGCGGCGCAGCACTGAACATGATCAAAACCGAACTCGAGGCATTGTTTGATACAAGGGAAGCTGAACTGAAAAACGCGGCGCTCGAGGCTAAACTGGCATCCGAAAGCCTTGATGTGACCCTGCCCGGAATGGCATTTCAGACGGGTGGTTTTCATTTACTGACCCGCATTATTGACGACCTGTGCAACATTTACAAAGGCTTGGGTTATCAAGTGGTGCAAGGACAAGAAGTCGAGACTGAACTCTATAATTTTGATGCCCTAAACATCCCAAGCTGGCATCCGGCTCGAGACCTCTGGGATACCTTCTGGCTGACCGACGGGCGACTTCTTCGCACCCACACCAGCCCAATGCAGGCTCGGTTTATGCAGAATTTTGAGCCGCCGTTTCGGATTGTTGTCCCCGGAAAAACCTACCGCTTTGAAGCTGTGGATGCCACCCACGAAGCGATGTTTCATCAACTCGAGGGGCTGGCAGTTGGTAAAAATATCACCATGTCTGACCTTAAAGGCACACTCGAGGAAATGGCAAAGGGCTTATTTGGCGAAAGCAGCAAAGTGCGCTTTCAGCCGAGTTACTATCCGTTCACCGAACCAAGCGCCGATTTTGCAGTCTACTGGGAAAATAAACGCACAGGGCAATCCAAATGGCTCGAGTTGGGCGGTAGTGGCATGGTACACCCTCGGGTTTTTGAAGAAGTCTGCAAGTTACGCAACGACGAGGTTTACGCTGGGCAGCGCGGCTTTGCTTTTGGCTTGGGCATCGAGCGGGTGGCGATGATTAAGTATGGTGTGCCAGATATACGCTACTTTTTTCAGAACGATTTGCGGGTCTTAAAGCAATTTCGTGGGGCGCTCGAGTAATGGCACTCCCCCTCGCTTCGCTCGACCCCTCAAAGAGGGGTGCTTGGTGGGTGGAGTTTGGCTTGGGTGTTCAGTTCACGAAGTGCTTTTGTTGTTTCAGAAATCCTTTGGCAAGTTTTTGGGAAGCTAGTCAGAACTTCTTGATTGGTAAAACGAATGACTTTAATACCAAGTTCCTCCAGAATAGCAGTACGCTCAGCGTCTTGAATCAGACCTTCTGGGGTGTAATGTTGCAAACCATCAACTTCAACCACCAATTTGCTCGAGGCACAATAGAAATCCACAATGAAATGTCCAATTGGTCGTTGTCGCAACCATCTTTCAGGTTGCAATTTCAAAAAGTCATACCAAAGTTTGCGTTCTGGTTTCGTCATCTCAGCCCGAAGTTCTTGCGCTCGAGCCGTCAATATTTTTTCGTACCCCAATCTTGGCATCCAAACATCATAAACCCTTTCCCTAGCCCAGCACCCCTCTTTGAGGGGGCGAGCGAAGCGAGGGGGAGTACCTAGGAGTCCCCTTCAATGACCATTCGCCTTGCCGAACCTACCGATGCTCGAGCCATTGCCGAGATTTTGCACAGTCTCGAGGAACACCCAAATTATCGCCAAATTGCTTTAGAGGTTTTGCTGACTCGATTACAAGAGGGTTTGGAACGTCTAGCTGACCGCACTGTGCTTGTTGCAGTTATTAAAAATCAGGTACTTGGTTTTGTTATGGTGCATTGGTTGTACCCACTGATTACCCAATCAGAAGGCTACATCGGTGATTTATTTGTTCATGCCAGCAGTACGGGTCAAGGTCTTGGTTCGGCATTACTAAGCGCCGTCATACAAGAAGCAAAGTCTCGAGGGTGTTCTCGGTTAGTTTTGAGCAATTGGCGCAACCGAATTTCGTATCAACGTAGCTTTTACGCCAAGCATGGTTTTCAAGAAAAACCCAATTCGGCACGTTTTAGTTTGAATCTCGAGGAGCGTCTATGAAAGTAAAGAAAACCATGTCTTTTGATGTAATTGTTTCGAGTATTCTCGAGGCGGATAAAGAATTAAGTTTGCAAGCGACTCGAGCCGTGAACGTTAGTTTGACGCTGCGAAATTGGCTGATTGGTTTTTACATTGCTGAGTTTGAATTTAGGGGCGCTGACCGAGCGCAGTATGGTGAGAAACTATTGGACATACTTTCTGAGCGTTTAATGGCAGCTAAGTTATCTCGAGTGGAAGTACGTGAGTTACGGCGTTATAAGTTATTCTATTCGGTTTATCCAGATGTTATTGATGTATTACCTGATGCACTAAAAAATCGGTTGTTGCTTGAGCGTTCAATTCGGGAGACAGTGTCTCCCGAATTGAGAGTTCCAATTCACGATATTGTTACTCAGTTATCATTCAGCCACATTATTGAACTTATTGCGATTGAAGACAACTTAAAACGAGTCTTTTTTGAATTACAGTCGACTCGAGGTCATTGGTCTGTGCGTGAATTAAGAAGGCAAATCAGCAGCCTTTTCTTTGAACGAACTGCCATGTCCACTGATTTGAAAAAAATGGTGGCAACTGCCCAAGTCAGGGCTGAGAGAATGCAGCCTATTCTCGAGATTAAAGACCCATATATCTTTGAGTTTCTGGGCATTAAACCCAACGAAACAGTGACCGAAAGCGTTGTCGAGCATGGCTTAATTACTAAAATTGGGGATTTTATTCTTGAGCTTGGGAATGGTTTTTGTTTCGAGGCTCGACAAAAACGAATTTTGATTGGGGATTCAACTTTTTTTGTGGATTTGGTCTTTTACCATCGTATCCTAAAATGCCATGTGCTGATTGAACTTAAAATTGGTAAATTCTCGCATGAACATATTGGACAACTCAACACCTATGTCACTTGGTATAAGCGCCACATGATGACCGAAAACGACAATCCACCAATTGGTATTTTATTGTGCAACGAGAAAGACAATGCACTTGTTGAGTACGCCTTGGCAGGTCTGGACAATGATGTATTCGTGTCAAAGTATTTGCTTGAATTGCCAAGCAAAGAAATTATTCAGCGTTTCTTAGAAGAGACGTTTCAGGAGAACTTATGAAAATTCCGTATTCTTGGCTGGCTGAATTACTGCCCGAACTTCCAAAAGCAATTGACAACAATCCGCATAACCTCGAGCCGATTCTGGCAATGCTTGGCACAGGTGTCGAAGAGATTGTGTCCTTTCCCGCCCCACCTGAAGGCATCATTTTTGGCGTGGTTCTCGAGTGTAGTCCAATTCCCGAAACGCATTTATTCAAGCTCCAAGTGGACGTTGGTCTCGAGAACAAAAAGCAAATCGTGACTGGTGCGCCAAATGCTAAAGCGGGTGTGGGCGTAGCTATTGCGCCACCAAACACCACCATTCAAGGCAAACTGCTCGAGGAGCGCTTGGTGCAGGGTGAAACCTCGTGGGGGATGGCGTGTAGCCCCAAAGAACTTGGGATTGGAGAGTATGCTGCTGGTTTGCTCGAGTTGCCAGTTAATAATGCGAAGGCTGGTACGCCGCTCTCGAGCTTCTGGGCGGCAGACTATGTGCTGGACATTGAAATCACCCCCAATCGAGCCGATGCGCTGTCGGTCTTGGGCATTGCCAGAGATTTGGCGGCAAAACTGAAACTCGAGTTGAAACCCCCGTCAAGCGGTCTCGAGTCAGTGCATGATGATACTTTCCCAGTTCAAATCGAACTCGACCCAAATTTAGGCTGTGACCGTTTTGTGGCTCGAGTGATTAAAAATGTCAAAAACCAGCCCAGCCCAGCATGGTTGCAACGCCGCCTAAGTTTATGTGGAATGCGTCCAATTTCTGCACTGGTGGATGCCAGCAATTACATCATGCTCGAGCTTGGGCAGCCGAGCGCAGCGTATGATGCACAGGATATTCCAGAAAATAAAATTGTGGTGCGAGATGCTGTTCTAGGCGAAAAGGTACTTGGTTTGGATGGTCTCGAGTACGAGTGCAACCCCAAGGATTTATTGGTCACCACCCCAGTAAACGGCGAATCTCGAGTGGTTGGCATTGGCAGTATGCTTGGCGCGAAATACTCGAGTATCCAACCTGACACGACCGATGTCATTCTCGAAGTGGCGCATTGGAATCCAGTCAGAATGCGCTTGACTGGACGGCGCTTGGGCATTGCCACCGATGCCCTGTACCGCTACGAGCGTGGTGTTGACCCGAACTTGCCAGTTTGGGCAGCGAACCGCTATATAGAGCTTGTACAAGCAGCTTGTGGCGGCGTTGTTCTCGAGGGACACCGTGATGTTGGTGGGGAAAAACCAAGAAAGGTGATTGAGATTCGTCCAGAATTTGTGAATCAGTATTTAGGTACAAATTTTGCTTGGGAAGAGATGCAAGCTGCCCTCGAGCGCTTGGGTTTTGAGGTTGAAGTCACCAATGATACAAAAATCTTCATGACCAAACCAACCGCAAAATCAGTGACCGATTATGCCGAGCAAAAAAGTATGCCACTTCGAGAAAGTCTAGGTGTTCTACGGTCTCACTATGACGAGATTGCTGATAAAGTCGAACCTCTTTGGAAAGTCCACGCCCCAACCTACCGCGTCAACATGGACATCCCCGAGGATTTAACCGAAGAAATTGCTCGAGTCTTGGGGTATGATTTAATCCCCGAAACATTACCAAATATCAAAGTCAACGACCTCACCCGCAGCACTTCGGAAGCCTATAACCGTACTCGAGAACTCAAAAACGCACTGGTCGGCTTGGGTTTTCAAGAGATTGTGTCTTACAGTTTTACCAGCCCCGAAGAAATGAAAATCATGAAATTGCCCGAGCCGATTCTCGAGCTTAGAAATGCCCAAAGTTCTGAACGCACACACTTGCGCCCATGCTTAATCGGCAGTTTACTGAATGCTGCCAAGACCAATTTGCAAGCCAAAAATATACTGCTGTTTGAAGTCGGACGGGTTTTCCCAAGCCTCGAACTCGAGGAAGAACGGCTTGGCGCACTTTTAATGGGCGATTTTTCCAGCAAAACATGGCAACCGAGTATGGCTGGCGGTTTCTATAGCTTTAAGGGTTTGCTCGAGGTTGCTGCCACCAAACTGGGGGATGACCTCAAAGTTGTGCCAATCGAAAAACACGTGGCGCAAAAACCCGAATGCTTGCATCCCGGAATTGTGGGAGCGCTCGAGTATAACGGGCAATTTGTGGGTATTATCGGCGCGGTACATCCAAGTGTATCAGCCGCCCTCGAGTTACCAAGCAACATCATGATTGCTGAAATTCGCTTGCCTTTGCCGACTCGAGCCTGGGCATTTGCCGACCCAAGCCGTCAGCCAGCCGCAATTCGGGACTTGGCAATTATTGCCGACAAAACCTTAGCGTACTCAAGACTCGAGGAAATCACCAAAAATGCAGCCGGTGCGTTTCTCGAGAGCGTTGCTCCATTCGATGTTTTTGAATCCGAACGGATTGGTTTTGGTAAGCGTAGCACAGCCATCACCATGACGTGGCGAGCGCAAAACCGAACCCTGACCGATGAAGAAGTTGGGGCGGCGTTTCAAAATGTAATTGCGGCGATGCGAACTGCTGGTCTCGAGATTCGGGATTCATGATGTTAAGAATTTATTTGGATTGCTGTTCTTTACAACGTCCTTTTGACGACCAGACCCAGCCTCGAATTAAAGTGGAATCCGAAGCAGTTCTGGCGATTTTAGCAATTGTTGAAAACAGCGAAGTAACACTGCTAAATTCGGATGCACTCGAGTATGAAATTAGGCGTATTCCAGATACTATTCGCCGAGTTGAATCACAAGCACTGCTTAGACTCGCTAAAGAATTTATTGCCATGTCCTCTGCTATTTCTGTTCAAGCCAATTCGTTTCATGCGCGTGGTATTCGCCCTATGGATGCCGTTCACTTAGCGGCGGCTCATGTTGCAAAAGCAGATTTCTTTTGTACAACCGATGACAAGTTCTTAAAGGTAGCTCGGGGAATAACGCAGTTATCGTGTAAAGTAGTTTCGGTACTGGATTTATTGTTGGAGGTTTCATCATGAATGCACAAATTATGCCTATTGCTCAGATTACTCAACAAGCCACTCAAGTGTTGGTTCGTGAATTGGGCGCGGTCAATACGATTCGGTTTTTGAATCAGTTTAGGGTTGGTCAAGGTGATTATACTATTGAACGCGAACAGCTTTTTGCAGATACAAGTTTAGAAGAAATTCTGAGTAATTTGAAACAAAATTATGATTCCTAAAGCTGTCCTATTCGATTTAGACGATACCCTCCATGACCGCCGCTCGAGTGTCGAGGTGTTCACGCCGACTTTGTACCAGTTTCTCGAGCCGTGGCTGGTTGGCGTATCGCTCGAGGATTTTAGAACTGGGCTGCATCGTCTAGATTACGGCGGTTATGTGCCTCGAGAAGTGTTTATGCAGCGTTTACTCGAGGCGTTTGGCGCTACAAATTTCGATGCAGTCGAACTGGCTAAATTCTGGCGCTCTGAATTTGCAAACTTTGCCCAACCAATGCACGGGGCTTATGAATTGCTCGAGTTTTTGCGGCTCAGAGGAATCAAAACGGGTATTGTCTCGAATGGGACGGTACAGTTACAGCAAGCCAAAATAGTTGCGCTCGAGTTAAAAGTGGATGTAATCGTTATTTCTGAAGCAGTTGGTGTTAAAAAACCTTCTGCCGAGCCGTTTCTCGAAGCGTTGCGGTTGCTCGAGGTTCAGGCATCCGAAACATGGTTTGTTGGCGATCATCCTGTTAATGATGTAGAAGGAGCTATGGCGGTTGGCATCAAAGCGTTTTGGCTCGAGCGGGAGCAAAAAGCTGAAGCTATGCAAGCCACACGAATTTTAAGTTTACTCGAGCTGCGCGGGTTTCTCGAGTAATGAAACAACAAAAAAGACCGAAGTGAATGCTTCGGTCTTCTCAGTACCCGTCTGGAATTGGGACTTGTCCCACCACTCGGGTTTCTCGCGTTCTGGCTGCGTCCTTTGTCGGACGCTATTCAGAGGCGAAGTGCAAACGCTAAGCGTTTACAGGGTTAGCCCCGACGGGCACCTCCACCAACTTGATTTATATGTAACAGCTGGATCACCTCCTTTTTGGTATGGACAGAGTGTATCATACTTTGTGACCGAAAATGTAATCAAGAATGCGAACTCGAGTCTAAGCCATCCGACTTATGCGCCCCTGCTCTGTGTTGGCGACCTCAACTGGGATGTCTTGGCAAAACCCGACCATATTTTATTAAGTGGCGGCGATACAACCGGACGGGTGCAACTCGCCCACGGTGGCTCGAGTGCCAATGTGGCGGTTTGGGCGCGACGGGTCGGGATGCCAACTGGTTTTTTGGGCAAAATTGGGCGCGACCAATTTGGAGCGTTTGCGCTGGCTAAACTCGAAGAAGAACAAGTTGTGCCGTATATGATTTGGTCGGAGCAGCACGCCACTGGTGTGGTTTTGGTGCTGATAGACTCGAGCGGACAACGCAGTATGTTGACCAATCAAGGCGCAGATTTTTTTCTTTTGCCAGACGAACTGCCAAGAGGTGTGATTGCGGCGGCAAAACACGTCCATATCACGGCTTGGAGCTTATTTACCGACCCACCTCGAGCCGCCGCCCTCGAAGCCGCCCGAATTGCCACCGAAGCTGGCGCAACCGTCAGCTTTGACCCGGGGAGTTACCAAATGATTCGCCAGATGGGACGCGAGGAATTCAAACGCGCCACCAAAGCACTTTCGATAGACATTATGTTTCCAAATCTCGAGGAAGGTAGGGCTTTAACCGGCGCACAAAACCCCGAGGACGTTTTAGCTGCCCTGCGCCAAGAATATCCAGAAACGCTGATGTGCCTAAAACTTGATAAAGATGGTGCAATGGTGGCTGACTCGAGCAGTATCTTTCAAGTTGAAGCCACCAAAGACACGGTTATAGATGCAACAGGCGCTGGCGATAGTTTCTGCGGGGCGTTCCTTGGGCATTATCTGCGTTCTAAGGATGCTCGAGCCGCCGCTGCACTGGCTGCCCAAGTGGCGGGTTGGGTGGTCAGCGTGTTTGGTGCAAGACCCGAAATGGAGTCAAATCTCGAGGAGCGGATAAAAAAATATGGCTATTGATAACAAAAAGACGAGAGCTTCATTGCTCTCGTCTTTTGATGTGGTGGTTTACTTCTCGAGTTTGACTTCGATGCTCTTTTCGTCTGGGAATCGGACTTCTTTGGTAAATTCCTTAAAGCCAGTGGCAACCACTTTGAGGGTATAAAAGCCATTGGGAATTTTGCTCAGACTTGCTCGGCTGGACTTGGCATCCACCGTTTGTAGCGTGGTTGTTCCCTCGAGTAGCGTTACCTTGGCTTCGGTTGCACCAACCAATTTAATCTCGAGCGGTGGGTTTTTGGCGGCTTCGTCGGCTTTGCGCTTGTCGTCTTCGGCTTTGCGCTTGGCTTCGTCGGCAGCTTTTTGCTTGGTGGCTTCGAGCGCTTTGGCTTCAAGTTGCTTGCCTACGCCTTTTTCGCCAATGTACAAGTTCTCGGCTTTGGCGGCTTTGACGGCTGCCGTCAGCCAGTTCTGACCCTCGAGGCTGCGCTTAGAAGCCAAGGCTTTTTCTTTGGCATCTTCAAAGACTTCGCTGATTGGCTTGGTCTTTTTCTCGATAAAGCTCGAGACCCCAAGCACAATAAATTTCTTGTCTTTTTGAATCACATCAGAAACTTCAAATGCACCCGCTTTGCTCAGGGCTTTGGCTTCAAAAACGACCGTTTTGTATTCTGGGGCAATGCTTTCTGGGGTCAATGCGCCAAGCTCAGAGACTGTGCCTTGTTGTTTGGCAGCACTCTTGGTGAAATCGCCACCACCTTGGGCAACAAAAGCGCTTCTAAAGGCTTTGGCGGCATCAATGCTGGTGAATGTAGCCTCGGCAATGTTGGCGCTGGCTGGGGTGCTGTAGAGCGCCACATTGTCTTTGTAATACTTGGCAACATCGGCATCGGTAATGCTGACATCTTTGGTTTTCCATTGCTTGGCTTGATTGACAATATCTTGTTCTGAACCAAAAAATGGCTGCCCAAGTGTTTTGGCGGCTTGTACGCCGACCACACCACTAATCAGGGTCTCGAGGGTTTGGGGCTTAAAGAATTGCTCGACCAACTGGGCGCTCTGGGCTGCGCCACCCTGTTGAATAAATTGCTGAATCTGTTGGTTTTGCAAATAGACAAGGCGGTTTAACTGGTTGAGTTTAATTTCTTCTTTGCCAACCTTTGCCACGGTCGGATTGAAATACTCGAGTTTTTGCTCGATGCCATCTTTGGTAATTTCAACTTTGGCGTTTTTCTCGAGTTCCTTAATCCAGGCTTCGGTCGCGCCACTGCTTTTTAAGGCTTTGGCATCTTCCTCGAGCTTGGCTTTGGCTTCCTCAAAGGTTTGTTGACCAGCCGCAAAGTATTTTTCGACTTTTAAGAAGTAGAACTTGCCACCTTCGGCAATCGGTGCAGTCACGCCACCTGTTTTGAGAGCAAAGGCGGCGGTCGCAACATTGGTTGGCAGTGCCAGTTGCACCACGGGGACTGGGGTTTTCTTGCCTTTTTCTGAAGCAATCGCACCATCTTCGGCTTTTGTGGAATCATCTTTGCTGTACTCGCGCACTAATTTTACAAAGTCTTCGTTGGCTTTGAGTTTGGCGCTGACTTCATCGGCGGTTTTTTGGTCATTGACCACAATTTGTCGTGCGGTGATGCGCTCTTCGTTTTTGTAATTGGTTTTATTGAGTTCCCAAAACAATTTCAGTTCGGCTTCGGTGACTTTCTGGGCATCTTGAATTTCTTTTAAGCGGGCTTGGATTTTTTGTTGCAAAGTAACAGTCTCGCGGAAAGTCGCGTCAGTGTAGCCCTGCGCTCGAATTGCATTTTGGTAATCCGAGTCTTTGGCTAAATTTTGACCAGCCCGAAACTGAGCAATAAACTTAGAAACTTCGTCTGCGCCTAAACGTATACTTCTCGAGTCGGCTTCAGCTGCCTTAAAAAGCACAGTTTGACTGAGTAATTGGTTTTGTAAATCCTGACCAATCACGCCGTCTAAGCCAAGGCTAAACAGCGGACTGCCACCACGGTTGCGTTCTAAATCGCGTTCAAAAATTGGTAAGCCATTGACCGTCATGATGGTTTTGCCATTGCTTTGTGCGCCAGCCCCACCACCACCTAAATTTGGCGTAAATTGAATCACCATACCAGCCAGAAGCGCCACAGCCACCACGCCAAGCACAACACGAGAAACTAAGGTACGCTTCGAGACTGGTTCTTGGGTCTCGAGCGCGGCGTAACGGGGTTTACGGGGTGTATCGTTCACTTGCATTCCTCCTCGGTGCGTGCTACTAATTTCCTGCGCGCCCGTAGCTCAGTCGGATAGAGCGTTGCCCTCCGGAGGCAAAGGTCAGAGGTTCGAATCCCCTCGGGCGCACCATCTTCAGCACACCCTAGCCCCTCGGTTGGGGTTTTTTACTACCCCAAGGCACTATATCAGCGGGTCAGTTTAACACGCCAAAACAAGGACAAGTGAGTCTAAAATGAATAATTTCAGGGCTGAATCATGAACTTAGGCGTTGGTCTATACTGGGTCTCAAAACACGCCTCATCTCGAGTATTAAAAAGCGCCACCTTGTTGCGGTAGCGCTGGCACTTCTAATCCAGAAAATCACGCAATTTGCGGGTGCGAGATTCGTGGTACTTGAGTTTCCGCAAGGCTTTATTTTCGATTTGTCGAATCCGCTCACGGGTGACATTAAAATACTGCCCAACTTCCTCAAGCGTGTGTTCGCGCCCGTCTATTAAGCCTTTTCGCAATTTTAAGACCATCGCTTCGCGCTCGGTCAGTTTGGCGAGGGCTTTCTCGAGTTCTTCGGACAGTAAACTTTTGGCAGCGTTGTCTACTGGCGTATCGAGGTTATCGTCGGGGATAAAATCGCCATAAAAGCTGTCTTTCTCGTCACCAATTGGGGTCTCGAGCGAAACGGGTTCTTGCGAAACTTTTAAAACTTCTTCAACTTTTTCGGCATTCCAGCCCGGTCCCATCGCCTCGGCAATCTCTTCAAAACTTGGTTCTCGAGACAATTCTTGTTGCAATTGTCTGGCGGTGCGGGTCAATTTATTGATTGTTTCGACCATATGGACTGGTATCCGAATGGTGCGGGCTTGGTCGGCAATCGCGCGGTTGATCGCTTGACGAATCCACCATGTTGCGTAGGTGCTAAATTTATAACGGCGCTTGTACTCAAATTTCTCGACTGCTCGGATTAAGCCTTGGTTGCCTTCTTGGATTAAATCCAAAAAGCTCATGCCACGCCCCGTGTATTTTTTAGCGATGCTGACCACGAGCCGTAAGTTGGCTTCGATTAAATGCTGACGGGCGGCATCGCCGTCTTGACCTTTGCGCTTTAAGGTACGGCGGGCGCGTTCTTCGGCATCGTCTGGCAATTCGGCAAAGGCTTTTTTGGCTTCTTCGCCTTCTTCGACACGCCTCGCAAGGTCAATTTCTTCTTCTAAGGTCAAAAGCGCCACTCGACCGATTTCGTGTAAATACTGACGCACGGGGTCGTTGGTGCTTAAACGCCCTGTTTCTTCGGCAACTCGAGTTTCCAAGTCTTCTTCTTTTTCGCCCTCTTCGTCAAACCCAGCCTCGAGTCCAGCTTCGTCGTCCATCTCGAGTTCTTCGTCGTCGGCTAAGTCCTCGATAAAAATACCTTCGGACTGCAAATACTGCATCAGGTCATCGAACTCGTCGGTTTCGTCTGGATTGACTCCAAGTTCGCGCAATGCCTTGCCAAGTGCCTCGGCAGCATCGGCACTGTTGAGCATTCCGTCTTTTTTACCACGCTTAACCACATCTTTAATTGCATCGGTATCCACCCAAGCACGTTTTTTACCGCTTGGGGCTTTGCCAGCTTCAGGTTTTTTAGGGTCCGGCTTAGCAGCAACCTTTGTGGCTGGTTTAGCAGCAACCTTAGCGGCTGGCTTGGCTTCAACTTTAGCGGCTGGCTTGGCGGCAACTGGCTTTTTTGGTTCTGGCTTTGCACTGACTGGTTTTTCTGCCACGGCGGTGGTTTCTGGCTTACGAATGGCGGGTTTTTTGGCAGCAGCCACAGGTGGCTCGACTGCTTTAACGACTGGTTTAGGGGTTTGTTTACTCATAGAAGTTGTTGGTGTCGTCTCTTTCTTGGTTTGGGTGGGCGAAGTGGGCGTTTTGGGCTGGCTTTTGGCATTCGAGGCTTTGCTCGGACTGGCTTTAGCGGCTGGAATTGCTGTTTTTGCGGGTGTGCCGACTGCCTTGGTTGCTGGTTTTGCACTTGCCTTTGCCATCTTTCCCCCTGCCTCGAGCCTATCTCGAGTGGTTGTCCAAGCTGCCTATAAAAAGTTGCACATGGCAGACACGGCTTTAGAGTCTAACACTCTAAGCCGACAGTATGAGTTCTTCCCCCGAAAGGGAGTGTAAAGTGTACGCAGCTTTATACAAACTGTCAAGCTATACTACAACCCATGCGAATTGCCCTCATCTCGAGCGAAGTTCATCCATACTCTAAATCCGGTGGTCTTGCCGATGTTGCCTCGAGCCTACCGATTGCTTTAGCTGCCATGGGACACGAAGTGGTTGTGGTTTCACCGTGGTATCAAACCCTTAAAAATGTAACGCCCTATTATCTTTGGGATGTGGATGCGCCGCGTTTATCCACCAAGATGGGGGTAGCCGATACCTTAGCCCATGGGGTGCGCTGGGTCTTTGTGGGCGGCGAACTTTTTAATCGTGATTCGTATTATGGCTACGCCGATGATGTCTACCGCTTTGCACAGTTTTGCTTAGCCGTACCGCACGTGCTGCATGGACTGCATTTTTTCCCAGATAGCTACCACCTCAACGATTGGCAGACAGGTTTACTTGCGCCATTGTTGCGTTATGGCGATGTCCCAGCCGCTCAGCGCCGTGCTAAAACAGTTTTAACGATTCATAATTTGGCATTTCATGGGCGTTGGAATCTTGAAGCAGTTCGTGGCTGGACTGGTTTAACCGACTGGACAGACGGCTTAGAGTACAATAAAGATGCCAATTGCCTCAAAGCCGGCATTGCCTATTCGGATGTGGTCAGCACCGTTTCGCCGCGTTATGGCTATGAAATCACCACCGCCGAAGGTGGCTTTGGACTAGATGGAATTCTGCGCGTCCGAGGTGTGACGGGTATCCTCAACGGCATAGACACCAACTATTGGAATCCAGAAACCGATAAGCTCATCGCCAAGAATTTTAGCAGCTTAAAAGGCAAAGAGGCAGCTCGAGTAGCGCTTTGCCAAGAGCTTAAACTCGATCCAAACCGCCCAACCTTGAGTATGGTTAGCCGCTTATCGGAACAAAAAGGCTTGAGCATCATTTTTGGGGCGCTCGAGGAATTGGCTCGAGACTGGAACATTGTGATTCTTGGCAGTGGCGAAGCTGGCGCAGAACAGGGCTTACGTTGGTTTATGGAAACTCGAGCCAACATTCACTTCTCGAATGGTTTTAATGAACCTCTGGCGCACCGAATTTATGCGGGTTCAGATGCGTTTTTAATGCCAAGTTTGTTTGAACCATGTGGCTTATCGCAAATGATTAGTATGCGTTACGGCACGCTGCCGATTGTCAGGGCGGTTGGCGGTTTACTCGATACCGTGCCAGAATCTCGAGGCTATCCATTTTGGGATTATTCCGACTGGGCATTGGCGGCGACGGCTCGTTATGCTTTGTCGCAGTGGCGCACAGCCGCATGGGAAGAAAAAGTTCTCGAGGCAATGGGTACAGATTTTAGCTGGGATAACGCCGCTAAAGAATACTTGGGGTTATACAGCAGATAAACGCAGTAATGCACTTTATCTCGAGCTACTGCGTACTTAGGAAATGTCGTCAAGTTTAGCATAAATACTCCTTATAACTCGGAGTATGTTATATTCGGAGTATGACACTTCGCTTAAATCTTCATAAATTTCTAGAAGCCCACGCCATCAGCACTTACCGTGTGGTCAAAGAAACAACTGGTCAACTTGCAGCCAATACTGTGTATGACCTTGCCAAGCGACCTGCACAACGAATTGACCTACAAACCATCGGACAAGTCTTGACTGCTTTGGAACGAATTACAGGTAAAACAATGACAATCAACGATCTTCTCGAGACCACATCAGACGACTTAGAAACCCCAACAGAAGCACTGCCAAATTTAACATCACTCCTCGCCAAAGCCGCCAAAACAGCAAAAACCACAAAAACCACAAAAACCCAAGGTAAACCCATTGGCTCAAACCAGCCAACGCGCATTCGTGGAACAGGTCCAAGTATTGTCGAAATAATTCGTGATGGTCGGCGATGAAACTCTACATTGACAGCAACGCATTGGTAGCCCTGTATGCAAACGATAACCCAAACGATGCCATACTCACCAAGCAAGCCATCGTCCAAGCCAACCAAATCGTCTCCAGCCCAATTACATACAGCGAAGTTCGGGCTGCCTTTCGAGCCTTACGACACAACAAACGAATCAGTAAACGCGAATACGAACAAGCGATTCATGACTTTGACCAAGATTGGGCTACGATTCAAACCCTAGATGTCAATCAATCTTTGGCATTACTGGCGGGTGCGCTTGCCGACGCACATTTACTCAAAGGCTGCGATGCAATTCATGTTGCCACTGCCATGACATTTCAGATATTAACCAACGAATTACAATTCTTAACTTTTGACCTTCAACTCGAGAAACGCATTGCAAGCTCGAGCATCGTACCGTTGTGGAAGCCCTGACTTTTATGGGCGCTCAATTACGACCACATCTGGAGCATAAGCAGCAACACGAAGCAAAGCTCGAGCCGCGCCATTTGGTTGGTTGGCTGCGTCCTTGTTCTCAATTTTCTAAAGTGCGGACACTCACGCCAATCATTTTAGCAAATTTAGGTCGGCTCACTCCAAGTTGCTGACAGGTTTGCATGGCATTTTCAACCACTTCTATTTTTGTTACTCGAGTAGCGGCTTAAACTTGTGGCTCGAGCAGGGGCAGATAGAATAAAAACTCGAGCCTCCAATTAAAGAGGCTCGAGTTCAGCGACTTGGGCTTAGTTGGTACGGAATTCAAAATTGGTTGGATTGATGTTGAACACACCTGCACGAATAAAGTCTGGGTTGGTCAGCGCAGCATCTGTGTAGAAATTGCGTTGGATACCACGTCCATCAAGAACTTTGTCGGCTACATTGGTGACATTGGCTTCACGAACACACAATGAATTCAAAGCAAAATTGGTGTATGGGGTATTAAAGCCAATACGGGCTGGTTCGTTGGTGTCTGGCAAAGTCACACGTTGGTCATCCGAGCTGCCCAACCATAACGCACCTGCACCTGTGTAACCAGCAATGTAATTGTTCAAGAAGTTATTACCTTCGGAACAACCTGTGTTTTGTACCACGGCAACACGGAATTCTGGGATAACATTTCCACCCGGTGCGCGGAATGGTGAAGCTGGTGGTAGTACCAAAATACCGTTAGGTTGTTCTGTACCGCTAATACTTGGTTTATTTAAGGCAATGCCCCCAGCACCTGTGGTGTCAATCACTTCTGACCAGGCAACTGTACCTTTACCCGCCACTGTTCCAAGTGAGCTTGCACGGTACTTCAAGCCCGATGGCGCACCATAATTTTCGATGTCCAAATCCCAATTGGTAACCGAGCCAGAATTGGTAATGGTTTTTTGGGTCAGAGGGAAATATGCGGTGCGAAGACCGAGTGCAAGTGTTGGAGCAAGTTTTGAGACTTTACCGACAGGGATGTTGTATTCAACACGCAACCATGCAGTTACTGTAGATTGAACAATGCCTGACGGGAAGGTCGCAGTACCTGTTAAGGTGGTTGAATTCGCTGTTGCAACACTCAGTTTACCACCGGGCAGTGCGTCTACATCGGAGTTAAGTTTGGTGAGAGAATTTGGGAAAATTGGCACGTTAGCGCGAACACCCTTAGCAACAATTGTACCACCGGCATTGCGTTCAACATAAACCACAGTGCCAATCAGGTCGTTGTAGCACATATCTAAGTCAAATGGTACAGCAATATTGAAAACACTTGAACCAGCAGGCAAGGTCAAGGTAGCGAAGGACTCGGTAGGACGGTAATTAATACCAGGAGCAATGTAAACCACTTGACCAGTATTGTTTAATCCCACAGGCTGACTAAGCTCAACTCGCAATTGACCATTGGCTGGGGCTGGAGTGCATTCGTTTTGAAATCCTGGAGGCGTAGCAAGTGCAAACGCATTTTTACGCACCACAACAATCGGGTTGGTAATGGTTACTTTATCGTTTGAAAGTGGCACAATACCTGTTCCCAAAGCTGGGATTGCCGACAATTGGTACGGTGTAACAACGTTCTGAACTGTAAATTTACCATCTGGGTCTGAAGCACTGTTACGGATGTTACCGCCAGCATCCACGATGGTGATGTTCACACCGCCTTCTGGTTTACCGCTCCATTTAAGTACCGTACCGTTTACGGTTACGCCTGAAGCGGCGGTTGGATTGACATTGACCACTGTGTTACCAGTTACGGCTGGAGTCACCCCTTGCAAAGTTCCAGTAATCGTTACTGGTAATTGTGCGCTGACTGTAACCGGTGGTGTGTAATTAACTGTTGCTGAACCAGCAACAATTGGACTGGTACTGACCGACAATGTGCCCGTGGTAGCACTTGAAGGTGGGTTCATTGTCCACTGAACCGTACCTGTGGTGCTAGTGGGGGTAAATGCCGCCGTGAATGTAGCTGCCGCAGCACCGTTTTGCAATGATGCTGGTCCTGTGACCAGAACTGTTACAACTGGTGTTGGTCCACCACCACAAGCAACCAGTGTTGCCAATCCGAACGCTAATAATCCGAAAATCTTACTTTTCATGAACGCCTCCTAGTGTTCTATGAGAAAACTTACAAAAAACTTACAAAACTTTACGCGGTAAGACACACGTTTAATGCCTCGAGAGTAGTATACACAGCTTTACCAAAAAAGTGCTGTGATGTATTTTACTTCTGTATACAACGATGTCTTTGGTAATATGAAAGATTGGCATCTATCTACAGTAGGGGTATTTTCGAGTCAAAATCGTGGTTTTCTCATGTGCAAATATCACAGCAAGTTAGCAGTACAAGCCACATTCTCGAGCCACAGCACCTAGCTTTTTGATGGTTGTGTTTTACCAAAAAACCTTAGATACTCGAGTCTAGGAGGCTCTAAAAATGCGTTTATACAATGTTTTGTTTGTGCTGTTGCTGTTGGTCGTGATTGTTTTTGCCTTTGCCAATGCCAATACGCTCTTGCGTCCAACCACCGTGATGATTCCTTTTGTTGGCTTGCAGTCGGTACAAATGCGCTTACTGGGCTGTGTGGCGCTGATTGTGGTCTCGGGGGTTTACAGTGTGTTGTGGTATTTCTCGAGTACCCGCCAACGTGCCAAAAGTGCCGATTACCTGACCAAGCTCGAGGAAACGCGGCGCAACCTCGACGAAAAAGAGGCGGGTCGTTTTGCCCAGCTACAAGCCCAACTTGAAAACGCCACCCAAGCTATTTTGGCAAAGGTTAGCGGTGCTGTGCCATCCCCAAAGCGCGGTTTTTTCTCGAGCTTGACCCAAAAAGAAGCTATTATACCAGCGCTCCCTAGCAGCAATTCAGAAGATTTGATGGTGCGTATCGAAAAAGTCCGCGACGAATTGGCTGCTGATATTGCCAGTTCAGAGCATGAAATTTTGCAAGCCATCGAAACCCTCAAAGACCGTCGTTCGTAATGCTAGACTGCCCCATGCCTCATCGTCATGTCCCGACCAATGCTGCACAGGCTTTTTTTTCTTGGCTCATGGGTCTGTTTGGTTGGAAAGCGATTCTCGAGCCACCAAGCGCCAAAAAATACATTGTGGTCGGCTATCCGCACACCAGCAATTGGGATTTTGTGCCAGCCATCGCTTGGATTTGGAGTACCGGACTCCATGGCAGTTTTGTGGGCAAAGCCGAATTATTTAAGGGCATCATGAAACCGATCATGACGTGGCTGGGTGGCATTCCAGTAGACCGCGATAAGGGGACAAATTTTGTCCAGAAAGTCGCGGCTATTTTTGCGGCTCGAGACGAGCTTTTTTTGATTATTGCCGCCGAAGGAAGCCGCTCTAAAGCCGAGTATTGGAAAAGTGGCTTTTACTACATGGCACTCGAGGCAAACGTGCCACTGGCTTTGGCGTACATGGATTGGAAACGCAAAGAAATAGGCATTGGGGCGTACTTTATGCCAACTGGCAACCTCGAAGCTGATTTTTTAGCGATTCAAGGATTTTTTGCCGACGTGACTGGGCGCGACCCGAGTAAGCAAAGCCCAATTCGCTTAAAGCCCAAAGAAGCTGCGTCTGAGCAAGCGCCCAAAGAAGCGCCACTCGAGCCACCTATCCCTTAATTTTCCTCATTGGGAGCGGTTATACTTCGCGCCGATGCTCCAGAATGTGCTTGCTGCCAGTGCGATTTTATTTAGTGTTTCCGACCCCGCCAACGATGCGCTGGGCGATGGTGGCTATACCTTACCTGTGGCAAAGCGCGATGTGGCACAACTGGATATTCGCACTTTTACGGCGCTAGATGTGAATGGCAAACTCGAGTTACGGCTCAATATGGGGCGGATTCAAAACCCAGACAAAGCCCCAAATGGTTTCTCGAGTCCAGTCGTGGATGTTTTTATTGGCACCGGACGCGGTGGCATAACCGACCTCGGTGGCAGTGGTTTTTCGACCCGCCCCAATAGTGGTTGGTACTATTGGATTCGGGCAACCCCGTGGGCAGTGACAATCAAACGCGACCCCAATGCCGACTTGGTACAACTGCCAAAATCCAGAACTGCCAAAGTGCTAACCCAAAGCTCGAGTCTGGTGATTAAAACCGATATTCCAGCCCAAGCCTACACTTACTATGCCATTTCGAGCTTATACGACAGCTTAACGCCGTCTGGAGTTGCCCAGCCGCAATTTGAAGCCTCGCCCTTAAAATTGGTTTCGCCGCTCGAGAATGCCCCAACCGCCTTAGACATTTTGTTTGAAAATCGCCAGATTCTGCTTTGGGCAACCCGAGAAGTGCCGCCACTAAACGAACCACAATTGGGTATTAACCCCTTGGTATTTACTGGCTTAGCAGGTTTGGTATTGGTGCTGGTCACGACCATTTGGGGTTTATTTAATCCTCGGCGAAATACTTTTTAAGTTGCTCGAGCAATCGTGATTCGGCTGGCTGAGTGGCTGGGACAAATTCTAGTCCCGTAATTTGTTCATAAGCACTGATGTACCGTGCCGCAACCTCGGCAATAAATTCTGGCGGCATGACTGGTGGTGTACCATCACCATTGTAGCCACGGGCGTTAAACCACAAGCGCAAAAATTCTTTGTCAATGCTGTGTGGGTTGGCTTGGTCGGCTTGGTAACTGGCAAAAGTCCAGTAGCGGCTCGAGTCTGGGGTATGAAGCTCGTCTATTAAGACCAACTGATTGCCGATTGTGCCAAATTCGTACTTGGTGTCCACCAAAATTAAACCGCGCTCGAGTGCCAACGCCTGTCCTCGAGCAAACAAAGCCAAGGCTGCTTGTTCGATTTCTGCCCAAAGTTGTGGGCTAACTAAGCCACGCTCGAGAATCTGTTGCTTGGTGATTTGCTCGTCGTGACCACCTAACTCGGCTTTGGTGGTTGGTGTAATGATTGGCTTGGGTAGGACGGCGTTTTTCTCGAGACCAGTGGGCAGTGTAAAACCATACGCATCTCGTATACCCTTGTTGTAAAGCGTCCAGAGGCTGGTTTTGGTGCTACCAGTTAAATAGCCACGCACCACAATCTCGATTGGCAGAGGCTTAGCTTCTTTGGCAAGCATCGCATTTTCGTCTGGGACAGCCAATACATGATTCGGCACAATATCGGCGGTTTTTTCAAACCACCAAGCTGATAACTGATTCAGCACCTGTCCTTTGTAGGGTATTGCACCTAGCACCACATCGAAAGCACTGATTCGGTCGGTCGTGACCAACAAACGCTCACCAGAGGAGAGCAAAACCATCTCGCGGACTTTGCCATGGGTTTGTTGTCCAAAAGCAGCTAAATCAAGGCTCGAGAGGACACTGGGAATGGCGGCAATTAAATCGCTATGAGGAATCATTCGCGCCCCAATTCTAAACCCGCCCAGGTCTCGAGCATCTGGGCGGCAGCCACATGGTCTACATCCCCAAGTTGACGCAGGGCAATCTCGAGCAGGTTTTCGGTTAAACCAACAATCGGCGCTGGGATGCCTTGTTCGCGCAAATTCTGGGCAGCAATTCGCACATCCTTGGTCATCAGGGCAAGCGCAAAGGTGTTGGGGAATGCCCGACCCAAGACGCGCTCGGGGAATAAATTCTGCGAAACATTGCTGCGCCCAGAACTGGCGTTAATCACATCCAAAGCCGCCCGACTGCTGACCCCCTGTTTCTCGAGTCCAAGCAGCACTTCGGTCAATGCCAGAATGTTGACTCCCAAGAGCGCTTGATTCGCCGCCTTGACCCCCATCCCAGCACCACTTGCGCCGACATGAACGATTTTTGCGGCAAAAGTCTCGAGGGCTGGACGGGCGCGTTCAAGGACTTCGGCTGCGCCACCAATCATGGTCGTCAGTTGTCCAGCCACCGCCCCCCTGACCCCGCCAGAGACTGGGGCATCCAAAAAGTGCATTTGGCGTTGCTCGAGTGTGGCGCTCAAGGTTCGAGCGCTGGCAGGGTCGCCACTGGTGCAGTCTATCCAGATAAAACCAGCTTTGGCACGTTCTAGGATTCGCGGCGCAATGGCTAAAACTTCTTGGCTGGTTGGAAAACAGGTAAAGAGCAAATCGGCGCTGGCGGCATCCTCGGGTAGTTGCGCCAAACTCGAGCCAAATTCTGCCACGTGGCGTTCGGCTTTCTCGAGGTTGCGTGTCCAAACGGTGGTTGAAAAAACTTTGGACAGATGCCCAGCCATCGGGTAGCCCATCAGACCTAAACCAAGAAAAGCGATTTTCATGGCGTTATTCTATGCCACCAAGTCTGGGTGTTGTAAAAGCATCTCGAGTTCGTATCTTGAAATCTGCTGCACCGCCAGCAATGTTTTGCCAAGGCGCGGGGCTTGTGTTTCGGTCAGGCACAATTGAATGGTGTTTGATTCGAGGTGTTTAAGCTCGAGCGTCAGGGTTGTGGAAAATTTTATTTTGAAGTCAGACACAGTAAAATCCTTTGGGCGCAATGCACCAAGGGCAGACTCTAGCACAAGTTTTTGGATAGCCAAGTGAAAAATGACCAAACACGAAAAAGTTAGAATACCCACATGACCCATTTTGATGTGATTGTGGTTGGGGCTGGTGCAGCCGGCAGCAGCAGTGCTTTGGCATTGGCGCAGCGCGGTAAAAAAGTCTTGCTGCTCGAGCAATTCAGTGTGCCACACGAGCGCGGCTCGAGCCACGGGCATTCGCGTATTTTTCGCTTTGCTTACGACGACCCCGATTATGCACGGCTCGCCGTGCAGTCCCTAGCGGCATGGCGCAGTCTCGAGGCAGAGACGAACCAAAGTGTGCTGGATTTATTTGGCGGTCTGGACATCGGAGCGGCTGGCAATGCCAGTTTAGAACGCACCGCCACAGCAATGTCCGAAGTTGGGGCAAAGTTTGAACGGCTCAACTCGAGGGCGTTACGGCAGCGATTTGGGCAGTGGTCTGTACCGAGCGATTATGTGGGTTTGTACAGTCCAGATGCTGGAATTGTGATGCCTTCTAAAGCGGTTGAACTGATGGTGGCGGTTGCCCGAAGTCTGGGCGTGACTTTACTCGAGCAGACCCAAGTTCTAAGCATCAATCTCGAGCAGAACAGTCTTAAAACCAACAACGGCGAATTTTGGGCAAACCAAATTGTGATTGCAGCAGGGGCATGGTTGCCCAAACTTGTGCCAGCCCTTGCACCAAAACTCGAGGTCACACTCGAGAACACGATGTACTTTGCGCCAAAAAATTTAGCTGCCTTTATGCCGCCAGACTTTCCGATTTTTATTGACCACAACAGCTTGGTCTATGGTTTTCCAGTGCAGGGTTTACCGGGCGTTAAACTTGGCTTTCATCAAAGCGGCGCAAGCACAGACCCAGATACTCGAGGCTTTGAAGTGCCACAAAGCACCATAGACCAAACTTACGCTTGGCTCGAGGCACACTTGCCTAATCAAAACTGGCGTTTAATTCAGGCACGGACGTGTTTATACACCAACACCCCAAGCCATGATTTTATTTTGGATACCCACCCAGACTCGAGCCGTGTGCTTTTGGTCAGCCCGTGTTCGGGGCATGGTTTTAAGTTTGCGGCATACATTGGGCAAATTGTGGCAGACAAGCTGATGGGCATTGCTAATCCGTTTGACTTGGCGCGTTTTCGGCTTGCTTCGGCACTACAAACGGGAACTGCTAAACTGCTGTCTCGAGCCATTCTTGAAACTTGAAGTAGACTAAGCCGCATGAAGTCTTTTCGTTTTTTATGGCTGATGCTGTTTGTCTCGAGTCTGGCGCTGGCTGCCCCCAAATTGTTTATTCAGCCTCGAGATGGTATTGCCCCGATTCTCGAGCGCATCAATGCCGCCAAAACCAGTATTCGCCATAAAATTTATTTGTTCACCGATTCGCGCCAAGATGTGATTGATGCCTTAGCTGCTGCGACCAAACGCGGCGTGGATGTCAAAATTTTGCTTGAGCGCGAACCGAGCGGCACAAGTGGTGGCAACACCACGATTTTTCTAAAACTGAGGGAGGCTGGCTTAAATGTGCAGTTGTCCCGAGCCTTTAAGTTTGTCTTTATTCACGAAAAGAGCTTTGTGTTTGACGACCGCGAAGCCCTGATTTCGACTGCCAACATCACTGGCTCGAGTTTTGGTGCAAACCGCGAATACCAAGTGGTGCTGGACGAACCAGCACTGGTACAAGAAGTTGCTAAAGTCTTTGATGCCGATTGGAAAGGCGAAGACATAGATTTACGTGATGCCAAACTGGTCTGGAGTCCGAGCCAAACCAAATCCAACGGTTTGGTGCGCGGCAATGCTCGAGAAAAAATGATTCAACTGATTCGCAGCGCTCGTTCGAGTTTGCTGATTCAACAACAAAGCATGGCGGACGAAGAAATTATCCGAGAAATATCCACCATCTCGAGACAAGGTATTGCCGTTACTCTGGTTGGACCACCCAACGAACTGACCGACACCTATTATATTGCCGGCGCAGAACGGCTGCGCCAAGCTGGGGTTAAGGTCAAGTACCTCCTGACCAATTATGTTCATGCCAAAGTGATTGTTGCCGATAAAACCCGAGCGCTGGTTGGCAGCATCAATTTAAGCGGCAACAGCATCAACAACAACCGCGAACTGAGTGTGATTCTCGAGACCAATAGCGCCCCAGAAGCGGTATCAGCACTGGTGGCTCAAATCGAACTCGATGCCAGTAAAAGCGTAGACAGCAACCCGTTTGGCTTACCGAGGCTCGAGGCGGTTCAAGATGCTAAAAATATGGGCGAATTTGTCGGGCGCGAAGGCACATTTGAAGGCATAGTCGAGGAAGTTGAACGCCGTGATGCGGTGGCATTTATTAACTTTGGCAAGGGCGACCTTGCGCCGCGTGGTGTGGTTTTTGCCCGAGCTTACGATAGCTTTGCCCAGCCATTCCCACAGGCTTATCTGGGTAAACGGGTGCAGATTCGTGGTCGGGTACAACTGTATGGCGATTACTTTGAGGTAATTTTGAACACCCCAGACCAAATTACGGTGCTGCCTTAAAGTAAAGTCACAATGGACAACAAATCGGTCAGTTTGAGGTTGACCCCAACTGCCGCTCCAGCCGTGACTTCGATGCCAGTCCAGATTTTACCGCCATTGATGCCGTCGCGCAGGACATTATTGCTGTCGTCGAAGGTAAAGGCGCGTTTTGTGCCACTGCTCGAGAGTACAATTTCGCTCGAGTTAATTTTTTTCTCGCTGCTGCTTGGGCAAAAATAGAGCGTTCCCGTATTGGTGCATTTGGGGTCAAGGGCTGGGTCGGTGGTGCGCCCGTACAAGAACATCCGCACTTCGTTGGTGATTGGTGTGCCACTGGCATTGCCCTCGAGTTTGACACTGCTAAAACTAATTGATGGCTGATTAAAAACACTTGGATTTTTTTGATAAATCACACTGCCATTGGTATTGACCGCCACTGGAATCGTGACGTTAATATCGTCTATACCCAAACGCAATGGAAAAGCACCACAAGCCACCAGTAGCGAGGCAGAAGCCAAAAGAAAAGACCATTTCATGGGCAGAATTATATCACTGTTGTCCGTGAACCTCGCCCCGACTTTAGGATGGCTGCCTCAAGCCGTTGGGCTACTTACCACTCAAGCCGTTGGGCTACTTACCACTCGAGACGTTGCTGAGACCAACCACTCGAGTTCAAAAAATTCGCCACCGCACTGCCGGGTGGCACAAGTGCATCACAAGCCAAACGCAGTTCATCTGGCAGACTCATCTCGAGGACTGGCAAGTAATTCTTTAACTGCTCGAGGTTGCGCGGTCCAATGATTGGCGCAGTTACCCCAGTTTGGTCTTTGACCCACAGCACCGCCAATTGCACGGGGTCAAAACCATAGGCTCGAGCCAGTACCACAAACTGATTTCCGACCGCCACGGCTTTTTCGGTCACACGCTCGCTATAAATTCCACCACGCAACGTGGCTCGAGAATCGGGGCTTGGATTTTCGTAGCGCCCAGCCAACATTCCCATGGCTAAGGGCGACCACGGCAAAATTGCTAGATTGTACTTTTGCGCCATTGGAATCAACTCGTTTTCGATGCGTCGGTCGAGCAAATTGTAGGGTGGTTGCTCCGAAGCAAACTTTGCCCAACCTCGAGCCTCGGATGTATTTAGCCCCTCGAGAATGCGCCAAGCTGGAGCGGTACTGCACCCGATATAGCGCACCCAACCGCGCTGCACCAAGTCTTGCAGAGCCGACAATGTTTCCTCAAGCGGTGTGTCATCGAGGCGGTGCAATTGGTAGAGGTCTATATAATCGGTTTTGAGGCGTTTTAGGCTTTCTTCGCAGGCTTTGAGAATGTGCTTTCTCGAGTTGCCATAATCGTTTGCGCCGACACCAGTCGGATAATGCACTTTGGTGGCGATGATTGCAGCCTCACGGCGTTTAAGGTGCTGCAAAGTTGCCCCAAGAATTTGTTCGGCAGCCCCATTTTTATAGCTGTTGCTGGTGTCAAAAAAATTGATTCCGGCATCCAAGGCAACCTCAATCATCTGAGCCGACTCGAGTTCTGAGGTTGGATTCAAAAAATTATCTGTCCCCAAAGCAAGCGGAGCGATTCGTAAGCCAGTTCGACCAAAAGGACGGTAAATCATGGCTTAGAGTTTAATCAAAAATTACGGCAAACGCTCGAGCGCTATTTTGGCTCGTTCGGCATACAATTTATCTTCGGCATCTTTGATTGGTAATTTGAGGGCAATTTGCAGTTGCTCTCGGGCTTTTTGGCGGTTGTTCATGGCAAGATAAGCCCTTGCATACTCGAGCCGAAATCCAATGTTGTTAGGGGCTATTTTTAAGGCTTCTTTGAATAAGGGTTCGACCTGTTGGACATCTGCCCCCAGCGAAATGACCGCCAGTTGTCCTCGAGCCGATACCTCGGCGTGCCAGACAGCCAAGGCAACCATTGCGCCAGAATGATTATTTTGTAGTTCTAGGGTTTTATCAAGCAACTGCTTAACTTTTGAACCTGTGCCTTGCATCAGTGCTACCCCAATGCCGCGCAGCACCCCAAGTTGCCCGATGGCTCGAGCCAATTCTAAATAGCTATTTGGGTTTTCTTTATCTTGGTTAATTGCTCGTTGGGCTTGTGCCTCGGCTTGAATGTAGAGCGTTTCGCGTTGTGCTTCGGGTAAGGTCGAGGCGTAAATGCTGTAAGCTCGAGCCGCAAAGGCAGAACCTGTGCTGGTATTGAGTTTAGCAAATTGTTGAGCCGCCGCCAAGAATTGCCCTTGGCTGTAGAGTTCTCGAGCTTCGGATAGGGCATCAGCAAGGGCTACTCCACAAAATATCAGTAAAGCAATTAAGTATTTCATACGCCACGCTCGAGTTTTAGGTGCAAGTTACGAATTTCATAACCTTCTAGGGTTGGATTAAAGGTCACTTTTGGGGTGCTGACCAGTTTAATCGGCAATGCCAGCAGGCGCAACAAAAACACATCGGTTTCGGCAAAGGCTAAGAACGACCCGGGACAACGATGATGCCCGTCGCCAAAGCTCATGACTGGTTCTTGGACACTTTTTGGTAATGGTCGGGCTGGACAAAGGTCGTTGGGGTGTTCACCAACGGTTTTAGTGTCGGCATTGGCAGCATAAATATGCAGGTGCAACAACGCCCCACTTGGAATAACGGTGTCCTCGAGTTGCAGGGCAGCCGTGGTGCGGCGTTTGAGTGTGCCAATAACGGGTTCTAAACGCAGAATTTCGCCCAAAATGGCATGGCGTTCAGGTTCAGAAGCGACTAAATACCGAGCGCGTAAAGCGGGTCGCTCGAGCAAGTGCCAAACGCAAACACTGATAAATTCTCGAGTCGTCAGCATTCCGGCTGCCCCATACGTGACACATTCGCCAAGCACCTCAAAGGGCTTATAACCTAAGCCCAGCACATGGCTAATCAGGTCGTCTTGTGGTTTTTTGCGCCGCGCTATAATTGCGGGGCGGACATCCAAAAAGAAGAATGACATGATTTTGTAGGCGGCGGTCAGTCGCATCAGTTTTTTTTGCCAATTTGGAATGGTGCTTGGATTAAAAGCAAATGCACCAATTCGCGCCGCTAAACCTTGGCGTGAACTGCCCGATAAACCAATCACTTCGGCAGCAACCCCAACGGCTAACTCGAGCGAAAGTTGGCTCAGGTCGCTTTTACCTTTTTGCTCGAGTCGCGCAATCAGTTCGGCGGTTAGGCTTTCCATGATGTGTTTGTGTTTGCTGTTGGTGGTGCTTGGCGTAAAAAACTTAGCCGTTTGGCTTCGCAGTTGTTTGTGGCGTTCGCCCTCGAGAAATAAAATCGGCTCGCGCATATGTTTGATGTTGGGTCCGAGTTGTTCGGCATTAAATCCAGCTTGGCGGGTGCTATCGGAGCGCAAAATTTGGCGGCACAAGTCAAATGAACGAATCTGCCAAATACCGTTGTTATCTTGTTCGATGCTTGGATTGGCAGAGATGTTGCCTGCTTGGGTTTTACGAGCCATGGTCTCTAAACTTTTGTCTACTGGGCAGGTTTGTAAGGTCATCTGGACTCCTTTATGATACAGCGTGTATCATAAATCAAGATTTTGTTCAAAAAATGAGAAGCCCACTAGGCAGTCTCGAGTCAAGCCGCCATAATGCTTGCATGGTAGCGATTGCCAAAACAGACCGACGTATCAGTAAAACCCGTTGGCAATTAACCCAAGCCTTTGTGGACTTGGCACTCGAGCGCGACTATGAGCAAATTACGCTGCGAGATTTGACTGAACGCGCCAAAGTTGGGTATGCCACTTTTTTTAGGCATTACCCTGATAAAGAAAGTTTCTTAAACGCGATTCTCGAGGAGAGTATCGGAATTCTGATTGGTAGCATTGCGCCTTTAAGTAACCAACCTGAACGAATCATCAGGGTTGTTTTTGAACAATTAACCGAGCAACCTAAGCGCTACCAAATGCTTCTCAAAACCCGTCATATCAGCCATTTACTCGAGCGGGTCTTGGCAGTCGGTTCAGTTCTTTTTATTCAGCAACTTGGACCGCACTTAAAACCAAATATCCCACCCGAATTGGCAGCACGGCACGCGATTGGGGCAATTATCAACCTGATTGAATGGTGGCTCGAGCAACCAACCCGAGAAACCCCTGAACGCATGGGAGAGTTGATCAATGCCTTGATTATTTCTCCGATGCAACAATGAGAACTGGTTCATCTCGAGCCGCGTAGACTTTATCCATGTTCACACCAGTATCAACTCGAGGTAGACTAGACACAATGACCCAAGAACCCGCAGTTGCACCCAGTTGGCGTTCTCGAGTCGTCCGCACTGCCCAAGGCTTGATGCGCCCCTTGTATGCCTTATACGAACAACGGCTCGAGCGTAAAGTCCAAAGTCAAACCATGCCAAAACACATCGGTTTAATTTTAGATGGCAACCGCCGTTTTGCCAAAGCGCTGGGTTTAGATGGCAAAGCTGGCTACGAATTTGGTGTGGACAAAGCCCACGAAGTGCTTGGTTGGTGTTTAGAACTTGGCATTCCCGCCGCGACCATCTGGGTACTCAGCACCGATAACTTTACCAAACGCGGCACAGACGAAGTTCAACACCTGATGCACCTGTTTGAACGCGAAGCCCGCAACCTTGCCAAAGACCCACGGATTCATGGCAACCGTGTTCGGGTACGCGCCATTGGGCGGCACGATTTATTTCCCGAAGATGTGCTTGCCAGTCTGCGCGACCTCGAGACTGCCACTGCTCACTACGATGGCATGACCTTGAACATTGCAGTTGGATATGGTGGACGCGAAGAAATTGTAGATGCAGTTAAAAAACTCTTGCTTTCAAAAACAGGTCAAACCCCAGAAAGCATTGCTGCAACCCTCGAGCCAGAAGCGATTGGGCAGCATTTGTACACCGCCGATTTGCCAGACCCAGACTTTATTATTCGTACTTCGGGCGAAATTAGATTAGGTGGATTCATGCTCTGGCAAAGCGCTTATTCTGAGTATTATTTTTGCGAAGCCAATTGGCCCGATTTTCGGCGCATAGATTTTTTACGCGCTATCCGTGCCTATCAAGCTAGGGACTCGAGACTCGGGAAATAATGGCTGGCACAAATAAATATAAGCCAATCAGTAAACTTGCCAAGCCCGAGACCAGCACTGCCCCAGCCGCCGTATCCTTAGCAATTTTTGCCAATGGATGATAGGTCGGCGAAACCAAGTCCACAATTGCCTCGAGGGCGGTATTGATTAACTCCAGACTCAGCACCAAAGCACAGCACAACACCACAGGCACAAGATTCACACCCAGCACCAGTGCCAAAAGATTGACCAAGACCGAAATATAAAGCTCGACTCTAAAATTGCGCTCGGTGCGCCACGCATAGGCAATGCCACTTATGGCATAGAAAAAATTCTTCAAGAAATCACGCTGGGGCGCATGGCGCGGTGGGTCGGTAAGGCTCGAGCGTTCTCGAGGAGTCATGGCTAGAGCATACCGCGCTACGCCATTTGGCGCATTTCCCACAAAGCTCGAGAACGTGCTAAGATTTTTTCAATAACCCCAAAGGAGGTGCTTGAATATGAATCACAACTTAACCTTTGTCCGACTCGAGAAAACCGTGTCTCGAACTAATAATAGCTTTGTTTCCCCTACTTTTAGGAGTAACCGTGATTCCAACATTTTCAGCATCACCTTGGCAGCATCAACCTAAACACAATCCGGTGGTCTTCTAATGCCGCGTCATCCTGCGCTGCTGGCGCTGACCGAAAATGCTGTCCCAAATGCGTTTGAACTGACCAAAACCGCGATTGTAGCTCGAGCCGAAACGCCACTCGAGCCTGAAGAAATAACCGATGAACCGTGGTGGGCAGACCTCGAGGCACTCGATAAAATCGAGGAATTCCAAGACCGTTCGCACCGACTTGGCAAAGGTAAACCAGCCCGTAGGCGCACGGTCAGCCAACTTCATGCGGCATCAGACATTGATTTCAAAAAAGATGACCGCAAATTTATAGATTCTGGACTCGAGGAACTGTTTATTCGCGGGTTAATCAAAGATGTCCTATGGCAATTAAAAAGCGGTAAGGAAGCCACAGTTTACGTCTGCGAAGGACAAACGGGTTTGGTTGCCGCCAAGCTCTACGTGGATTCTCGAGTTCGTGGTTTCAAAGACGATGCCCTGTACCGCGAAGGACGCAACATAGACGATAAACGCCTGCAAAAAGCGATTGACCAACGCTCCGAAACAGGCATCTCAGCCCAGAATTTCTTGTGGGTACAAGAAGAATTTAATCAACTTCACGCCCTGCATAAGGCTGGTGTGCGCGTACCCAAACCACTGGCACACGAAGGCAGCGTCATTTTAATGGAATTTATCGGCAACGAAGACGAAGTTGCCCAACGTGTCGCCGATGCCCGACTGAGCAAAGAACAAGCCGAAATTGCCTTTGCCCAAGCCCTCGAGCAGTACGCCCACATTCTAAGCACGGGCAGGGTTCATGGGGATTTTAGCACCTTTAATTTACTCTGGTGGCAAGGTGAATGCGTGGTTATAGACTTCCCGCAAGTGGTCAGTATCAAACAACCTGCTGCTAAACCGATTCTCGAGCGTGACATTCAAGGGCTATGCCGAACGTTTAGCACCTTTGGGATTAAAAAAGATTGGCAAGCCGCCCTAAAAATTATTCAAGCCAAGGCTCGAGCGCTGCAAACAGAAATGCTAACCGAGGAAATGGAGAATATCCTATGAGTGCAACGATGCAACTCGAGTTTGCCAATCAAATCACGGCTTTACTACAAACCGATGCTCGAGTAAAAGCTGTCTGGCTCGAGGGTAGCCTTGGGCGTGGACAAGGGGATAAGCATTCGGATATTGATATACACATTGCGCTGGCTCAAGAAGATTTCGATGCTTTCAAAGCCGATTACGAAAACATTTTGAAGCAACTTCATCCAGTCCTAAAGCACCACGAATTATTTGGTGGCAACATGATTGGTACGCTGTTGTTGCATCCAAATGGTGACATCATTGCCCATCAAACTTGGCTTGATGCCAAAACCGATATTCAAATCACCCAGCATCGAAGCCAAGTGTTATTTGACCGTGATAACATTCTTAAAACCGTGTCAGCCATTGCCTCGAGTGCCGAGGAAATAAGAAAAGCCCTGTATGTGGAAATTTGTTACTTCTGGAGCTTATTTAGTGTACTCCCAAGTATTGAACGCGGCGAAATTCTTTCGGCATCGCAACGACTGCATTACATGATGGTGCAAATGATTTTGGTATTCTCCCTTGGACGCGGCAGAATGCGCGATGTTGGCGACCAGCGCTACAATGAATTACTCAAAGGGAACGAACAGCAAGAACTCGAGGCAATCATGCACTTACCAGATTACTCCAAGGCTTCAATCATTAAAGCTCATTTTGAATTAGCCAAGCTCATGCAGGACGCAGGCAAAAAAGCTGCAATCACTTGGGAAGCCATTTACCCAGAAGCACTCGAGCAAGCTGTGCTGACTTATGTTTCCCGAGAATTAAGGCGTATGGGTTTTGAACTCGAGAAAACCCCATGACCAAATCAACGATTCATTGGCACAATGCCACTGTAAATATCCTCGAGCCTGAGCGTTAAATCTAAGCATGGAATATCAAATTCACCTGTGTTCTCGAGCAGCGAAAAGCGCCATTGTGTGCCATCTCTTGAGTACACAAAAGCTAAAGCCCTATCTTGGCGCAGCAGCACGTAACGTTGCACACTGGCAATTTTTAGGTACTCCTCGAGTTTTTCGTTTTCATCCACATCTCGGGTGCTGTCGGATAGCACTTCAAAAACAGCACAAGGCGCTTTTATCAGGTATTCATCGGCATCTTCTTCGCAGGTCACAACCACATCTGGATAACGATATTCTCCGTTAGGGACTTGCATTTTGACAACAGTAAAGAACACATCGCAATTTTTGGCTTCGGCAGCAGCATCGAGTAACCTGAGTAACTTCCCTACCAAACGATTATTTTGTTTCTTAACCTTGGATTTTTCGTGCATCACACCGTTCACAAATTCATGACGAAGCTCAGATTGTTTCTCGAGTGCAAAGTATTCTTCTTCGCTTAGTCGTTTTTCGGCAATCATTCTAATAGTCTAATGGACACTTTATGAGGTGAAATGAACTTAACATATTTAATCAATCCACCACTCGAGAATACAGTCTTGAACACACTTTTCTCGAGTGCATGGGGCAAACCGTATAATGTGGATTTTCAGCCTGAACTCAATGCTGCCTTGTGTTACATCTGTGCTTTCGACGATTCCAAACTGATTGGTTTTGTAAAACTGATTGGGGATGCTGGGGTTCATGCGTTTCTGCTCGACCCGTCGGTACATCAGGATTACAAGCGCCTTGGTATTGGGCAAGAACTGGTGGCTCAAGCCGTGGCATTTGCCAAAGAACACGGTTGCGAATGGGTTCATGTGGACTTTGATGATGACCTCGAGCCATTTTATACAAAATGCGGTTTTAAGCCGACCAAGGCAGGTTTAATAGCCTTATCTGGAGAAACATTTTGAAGCGCTTATCCCCGCAACTGATTTTTTTAATTCTCAATCTAGGCTCGAGTTTCCTGTTTGGACTGGTTTTTAGCACCAACATTTTGTATTACGCCACGGTCATTCGGCTCTCACCGCTCGAGTTGGTGCTGGTTGGCACGGCGCTCGAATTGGCAATCCTGCTTTTTGAAGTCCCGACGGGGGTGGTGGCGGACACGATTTCCCGTAAAATCTCGGTGCTGATTGGTTTTGCACTGATTGGGCTTGGTTTTTTACTCGAGGGTTTGATACCAGCGTTTCTGGCAGTGCTGGCGGCGCAAGTGCTGTGGGGCATTGGCTACACCTTTACCAGTGGTGCAACCCAAGCGTGGTTATCGGACGAAATTGGTGAACTCGAGGCGAATCAATTGATGCTTCGGGTTAATGTCTACCGCTTTCCGATTCGCATGGCAATTGTTCTCAGTGCCTTACTGCTGGCAAACTCGAGTTTACAAATCCCGATTGTTGTTGGTGGGCTTGGGTTTATGGTACTGAGTGCTTTTTTGTGGTTTGCCATGCCCGAAACGAGGTTCAAACCAATACCAGTAACTCGGCAAAATGCTGTTCAATCCATGCGAAAAACTTTGCTCGAGGCAGTTGCTTTTGCGACGAAGAATCCAACCATTCGTTTGTTATTTCTCGTGACCATTATTTCAGGGGCAGCTTCAGAATCCTTTGACCGACTCTGGCAACTGCATTTAATTCGTTTTGGCTTACCAAAACTCGAGCTTGGGTTTCTGAGCAGTGTCCAACAACAATTGCTGCTTTTTTTGCTACTCGATTTGTGCATAGATCTTGTGGCGTTACCGTTCACACTCTGGGCAAAACGCATTGACATGAATTCAATTCGTGCCATTACCCAAACACTGCTGTTCACCTCGAGCATCGTGATTGTCTGTATCAGTATTTTTGCATTTGCCAATGGTTTTACAGTGGCAATCATTGCTTATATTCTCGCTCGAGCTTGCCGTGAAATTCAAGCGCCACTTGGCACAGCTTGGCTTAATCAACGCCTTGAACCAAGCACTCGAGCCACCGTGCTGTCCTTAAATGGTCAAGCCGACGCGATAGGACAAATTGCTGGCGGACCAATTGTTGGTTTTCTGGGCAATAAAAACCTGCGGCTGGCTTTATTGAGTGGCGCACTGATTTTGGCGCTAACCCTACCGATGTACGCTCGAGCAGGAAAAAAGGAAGCATCATAAAAACTTTTATTCGGTACGCCCTCGAGTTTGCCAAAGGAATTGAATAGATGAACCCTCGAACCATAAAATTCTTTTCGTACTACAAACCTTATTTGGGTATGTTGCTGCTGGATTTACTCTGTACCTTTTTGGTTTCTTTAGCTGCTTTATTGTTGCCGTTGTGTGCTGGGTACATCACGGGGACATTGCTACGAAATAACGCACCACTCGAGCAGATTTATTGGGTCGGTTGGCTGATGCTTGGGCTAGGTATTATTTACGTGCTGTGCAATGTTTTTGTGGATTACCAAGGGCATATGATGGGAACACTGATGGAAGCCGATATGCGCTGCGAATTATTCGAGCATTATCAGAAATTGTCGCATCGTTTTTTTGATGCTCAGAAAACGGGGCAACTGATGACCCGCTTAACCAACGATTTATTTGCGATTGGCGAGTTAGCACATCATGCCCCAGAAGATTTACTGGTCGCACTGGTCAAATTTATTGGCGTGTTTGTGGTGCTTGGCATCACCAATCTCGAGCTAACCCTGATTGCTTTTTGTTTTTTACCAGTCATGGCGGCTTACGGGCTTTACTTTAATAAAAAAATGAATGCCGCACAGTACAAAACCAATCAGCAAGTCGGTGAACTCAACGCCCAAATCGAGGATTCCTTGGCTGGAATTCGGGTGGTACAGTCTTTTACCAACGAGGTGGCTGAAAATCATAAATTTATGGTGCAGAACACCCGTTTTGTCCAGACTCGCCGAGCCTGGTATTTCAATGAAACCTTTTTTTATAGCGGTATGACCGCATTTACGCAACTGATGACGATTCTGGTGATTGTTTTTGGTAGCCTTGCGATTGCCAAAGGCAACTTGCGCCCAGATCAACTGGTGGTTTTTTTGTTGTGCCTTGGCATTCTTACCGATCCAATTCAGCGCATCATTAACTTTGCTCGGCTTTACCAAGAAGGTGGCACAGGCTTTCATCGGTTTATGGAAATTATGGAATTACAACCCGAAATTGCTGATGCTCAAATGCGGTTATACTAGCGCAGACTCGAGGGAACATAGATTTTAAGGATGTTGGTTTTTGGTACAGCGAAGATGGCAAGCCAGTTCTCGAGCATCTGGATTTAACGATTCAAGCAGGGGAATTTATTGCACTGGTCGGTACTTCTGGAGTTGGCAAAACCACTTTATGTTCTTTGATTCCTCGATTTTATCAGGTCAGTCAAGGCGAAATTCTGCTGGATGGCACAAACATCAAAAACATTCAAATTCAGTCTTTGCGGCAACACATTGGTGTGGTGCAACAAGATGTCTACTTATTTGCTGGCACAATTCTCGAGAACATTCGGTACGGGCAACTCGAGGCGAGCCAAGCACAAATTATCCAAGCCGCTAAAAAAGCCAATGCTCACGACTTTATTATGGCATTACCGAACGGATATAACACCGATATTGGTCAGCGTGGGGTGAAATTATCAGGTGGACAAAAACAACGCCTGAGCATTGCTCGAGTTTTCCTAAAAGACCCAGCCATCCTGATTTTTGATGAGGCGACCAGCGCACTAGATAACGAAAGTGAAAAAGCCATCCAGCACTCGCTCGAGCAGCTTGCCCGTCATCGCACGACTTTAGTCATTGCTCACCGATTATCCACAGTTCGCAATGCCCAGCGCATCTTGGTTTTGGACGCTGGTGGTATTAGCGAACAAGGAACGCACCAAGCCTTAATTGCTATGGGCGGAATCTATGCCAATTTGTACAACACGCAGTTGTCTTTGTAGGAGGAATCATGACCGAAAAGCAAGATTGTAGAAATGCTCGAGAAAATTACTGAGTTACCAAATAAGAAACACGAAACCCTGATTGTATCAAGTAGCGTATTTTGTTAATATGTTCGTACACAATTCGGCATCTAAAAATTCTCGCTTAGGTTAAAAAAGAGGTTATGTATGATAAGTCCAGAAATCGAATTCGCTTGGAACACCAACAACGCCGTCAATCAAGTTTTGGTGCAGCATCTGACCCCAGTCATGCTCGAGGCTGGTACACCCGGCGGTGGCTACAGCGTGGCGCAGCACTTGGCGCACATGGTTGAATGCACCAAGTCATGGGGAATGGAACTCGAGGCAGGGGAATTAAAAGACTTGCCAGACCTCTATTCAAATTATGACAATGATACGGGGATGTTCGATGCAGAAATGAACTTGGAGCGAATTCGCGCAGTCATGACCCAAACCCGAGATTTGGTTCTCGAGACCGCCAAAAAAGCAGTTGGCACAGGCAAATTGCCGCACTCGAGTCCAGCCCAATTTTTAATGCACATGGCAATGCACGACGCGCATCATCGCGGACAGATTTTATTGGCACTGAAAACCAATGGGTTTGCACTGCCCGAGGAAAGAGCTTTCTGGATTCCATTACGTGCGTAAAAATCCACATTGGTTTTAGACAGGGGTAAGTATGGCAACTTTTGATCATGTCATCTCAATTGCATTAAAACTTCCTGAAACCGAAGTATCCACTTCATACAACACACCTGCAATCAAAGTTGGCAAAAAACTCTTGGCTCGACTGCGCGAAGATGGTGTTTCGTTGGCAATACGAGCAACATTCGAGGCTCGAAGCGCTTTGCCATTGCTCGAGCCAGAAACGTTTTCGATTCCAGCCCATTATGCCAATACGGATATGGTAGTGATTCAACTACCAACCGTGAAACTCGAGGAATTAGAGCGCTTAATTTTTGAGGCTTGGCAGATTGTCGCTCCAAAGAAATTAAAGGAGAAAAACCATGTCTGAAGAAACCTTAAAAAGTAATATTCTCGAGTTACTCGAGGAAACTTTTATGCAAACCCGAGGGATTTACCTTGACCGTGCTAAAGGCGGGTTGCTCGAGTCGCTCGAGAATATCAGTGCTGCAACCGCATCGGTAGAATCAGGTCAGCAACGCAGTATTGCGGCTCATGTTGAACATACAAGGGTTTATCTGGTGGCGCTGCACGGTTATATGAATGGTGCGACAGGAAAAACCGATTGGGATGCCAGTTGGCAAACACACACGGTTTCTGAACTCGAGTGGAAAGCCTTGCGCGACAACCTAAAAGCAGCTTATGAAGCGCTGGTCAAGGATTTACTCGAGCTTGACGAAAATGATATTAAATTTGCCGAAAGTCTGGCGATTTTGACCCACAGTGCTTATCATTTCGGAGCGATTCGGCAATTGCTACTTATTGCATAAATTTGGTGTACAATCTGACCAGTGCTAGTCAGGAGATGATTTTTATGCGAAATTGGCAACTTCAGGAAGCAAAGGCAAAATTTAGTGAAGTCATCGAACTTGCCGCCGCAGGCGAAGCGCAAGTTATTACTAAACGCGGTGAGCAAACCGCCGTAATTGTTTCGCACGGCGAATATATGCGTTTGCAACAAAAAAGCAAAACTGCACTCGAGGCATTGGCAGGTGCGCCTAAAGGTGAGTTGAAAATTTATCGCGATAAGTCACCGATTAAACCTGTGAAACTCGGATGAAACGTTTTGTTTTTGACACCAATGTTCTATCGGAGCAAACCAAACCAAAACCAGACATTGGTGTCACCACTTGGTTATCCGAGCAAAAAGTCTCGAGTTGTCTCGTCAGTGTTGTTAGTATCGCAGAAATTGAACAAGGTATTTTACTTTTGGGTAAAACAAAACGCGCTCAGGGTTATCGTGACTGGTTAGCCAACCTCGAGCAGGAATACTTTGGAAATATTATTGCTATAGACCGAGAAATTGCGACTGCATGGGCAGAAATAACCAGCCGAGCAATGCGGTTAGGTCAAACACAAGGTTATTCGGATGCTTGGATTGCTGCGACTGCCCTTGTCATGGATGCCGTTGTGGTGACTCGGAAGACTGATGATTTCAAGGCTTTTGTTTCTGTGCTTAATCCGTGGACTGAGCCTTTGAATTAAATTCTCGAGCGACGAAAAACGCCACCATCTTGGTATTCAAACCGTGACTCGGACTTCATCGCCAATGATTTCAACCACAAATTTCTCGAGGTCTGGCGAGTTCTTTTTTGGAATCAGCGCAGCAGCTAATGCCCCAATGCCCAGCGGTGTGGATTTCTGCCAGTCCTTGCCTAATGCCCCGACCAAACACGCCCCTGTTTTTGCGTCAAACTGCGCCCCATGGAAACCGCAGGTGATTACACCATTCACGGCTTTTGCGGGCAATGCCATATTCAGATGCGAACACCGACTCGAGATGGCACTGACAGCGTTATGCTCGCGGTAAAATAGAATTTCTTTGCCGCCTACCAAACGCTTACTGACTTGAAGATTCTCGAGTTCGGATAATTTAATTACTTCAGACATGACTTACGATACGCTTTACCACAGATAACATCATGATAAATCCAAATTTTCGAGTCTGCCCCTAGCCAAACTCCTTGTTCTCGAGTACACTTCTAAGGTTGCCGAGTTCATAGTCTCGGGTAAGGATGTCTCATGAGCGAAAAAAACATTGATAAACTCTTATCGCAAACCGATAGTAAGTACAAACTCAGCGTTGCTATTGCCAAACGCGCCCTGCAACTTAAAAGCGGTGTTGTGCCGGTTATCCCGCCCGACCAACGCACTGGAACGCGAAATTTAATTACCGTAGCGATGCGTGAAATGGCAACGGGTAAGCTCGAGATGGGAACAAACCTGATTGACCAAGCCCGTTTAGATAAGCACTTGGCGCAAGAAAAACAACGCCAAGCCGAGGAACTGCAACGCCAACAAGCGGGCAGTTATCAAATGCCAGAATTTGACAACGATTAAAGGGGCTAGGTTAAAAGGTCAAAGGGTGAAAAGGTTAAAGGTAAAAAACTTTTGACCTTTTCTGCTTTTACCCTTTTTACCCTGCTCTTTAAAGGTAAAAAACTTTTGACCTTTTCTGCTTTTACCCTTTTTACCTTGCTCTTTGCTCGAGTTGCTTTTTAATATCAGCAATCGCTTTAACTGCATCTATTTTGCCATTTTCGATAAAGACTTGCCCGGTAAATCGCCCAGCGTAGCAACTGCCAATGGCGTATAGCCCTTTGACATCCTCGGTTTCAAAAGTTGGTTTAACCGCAATTCTCGAGTCTTTGTCCGGCACCACCCCAGCCGCCTCGAGCAGTTCGGTGTTGGGGGTGTAACCAACCAGCACAAAAGTAAAATCGGTCGGGATGTTGACCACGCCGCGTGGAGTCTCGAGGGTCACGGCTTCTTGGGTTATTTCTTTGACGATGCTTAAAAATTCGGCTTTGATGCTGCCTTCTTTGATGCGGTTTTCTAAATCTGGTTTCATCCAGTATTTAATCGTGTTTTTAATGTCTTTGCCTCGGTGAACCAAAGTCACATTTGCCCCATGACGGTATAAATCCAGCGCCGCATCGGCAGCACTGTTGCCACCACCGACCACAGTCACATTTAAGCCCCAAAACGGATGGGCTTCGGTGTAGCCATACGCCACATTCTCGAGGTCATCGCCTTGGATACTCAACTTGTTTGGGTTGTCAAAGTAGCCCGTAGCCACCACACAATAACGGCATTCGATTGGCTCTAGCTCGCCAGATTTGGCTTCGACTTCTAAAGTAAAGCCAGCCGGCGCAGGGTGAATCTGGACAACTTCTGTGTATTGGCGCAAATTGAGGTGTTCTCGAGCCGCAACCAAACGGTAATACGATAAAGCCTCTTTGCGGGTGGCTTTTTCGGTGCTGGTGACAAACGGATGCTCGCCAATCTCGAGTCGTTCGGCAGTGGTAAAAAAAGTCATGTAGGTTGGGTACTCAAAAATCGCGTTGACGACACAACCTTTCTCGAGAACAATGTAGCTTAGACCCAAGTTTTTGGCTTCAATGGCGGCGGCTAGACCAACCGGTCCTGCGCCAATAATTGCAATATCGTACATGGTTTTAAGTCTAACTCGAGTCTGGGTGTTTTTTCGTCCTTGTCAAAAACCCCACAAAGCCATGTATGATTCTTGGGCATGAATGTTTTTCTCACTGGCGGGACTGGTTTTATTGGACAGAGACTGGTTGCTGCTTTAATTCGCCATGGCGCTCAGGTTACGGCGTTGGTACGCCGTCCAAGCAGCCCCGACGCGCTGAAAATCGCAGCGCTTGGCGCAACCCTTGTCCAAGGTGATGTGACTGCTAAAGAATCAATGAGAGCCGCCATGCAAGGCATGGATGTGGTGATTCATAATGCTGGGGTCTACGAATTGGGACTCAATGCGGCGGGGATTGAACGGATGAACGCCGTCAATATCCAAGGCACAGAAAATACCTTGAGTTTAGCCATGGAACTCGATGTGCCGCGTTCGATCTACTGCTCGACCACCTATGTCTACGGCGCAAGTTCGGCAACCGTGGCTCGAGACGAATTGTACCAACCAAACACAAGCTCTAAAACGCATTATGAGCGCACCAAAAAAGCTGCTCACCGCATCGCCCTAGATTTACAAAAACGTGGCTTACCGCTGACCATTATTTGTCCCAATGCGGCAGTTGGCGCGAACGACCACTCGATTCTAGGCTACTGCTTACGGATGTATTTATGTCATCTGATGCCGCCGATTGCTTGGACTCCAGAGGTGATGCTCTCGTTGATTCATGTGGACGACCTCTGTGAAGGTGTGGTCAAAGCCATCGAGTACGCCAAATCCGAAACCTATTTTATGGGCGGTGAAGCCCACACTCGAGCCGAAATGTTTGAATACTGGAAACCGCACATCGGTGGAGCAAAAGCCCGTGCTTGGCTGCCAGTCAGTTTAGCCAAAGTCATTTTCGCACCGCTCGAGCCACTGCAACGCGCCATTGGGCTGCCCGCGATTTTCTCGAGGGAATTGGTCGAGGCGGGTCGGATTAGCTTGTACGACTCGAGCCAAAAAGCCAAAGACGATTTGAATTGGACACACCGCAGTGCCAAAGCGATGTGGGACGACACGATCGAAGAAGAAAAAAAGTTGCTGGCTGCCCGAACCAAGCGCGATATTGTCAGTTTACTCAATCCTATCCACTGATGCGTAGCGAACTGCAAATCGTGATTCTGGCGGCTGGGGCTTCAAGCCGCATGGGGCAGCATAAATTGCTGCTGCCAATTTCTGGTAAAACCCTACTGCAACGAGCAGTAGCCACAGCACTCGAGGTCAGTCCAGAAGTGCTGGTGGTGCTTGGGCGCGATGCCCCACTGCTGAAGGACTCTTTAGAGGGTTATCCAGTGCAATTTGTGGTCAATTCAGACTATACCAACGGCAAAATGGAAACCAGTTTTCAGACGGCTATTGCGGTTCTCGAGCCTAGGGCTACACTGCTAATGCTGGCGGATATGCCTCTGATTAGCGCTGATATGCTCCGAAGTTTAGAACAGACTTTTATAAAGCAGCAACCAAAAATTGTCGCTTCGAGATTTGGCACAGTGATTGCTCCGCCGCATCTTTTTGCATCAGAATTGCTGCCAGTGCTGGGTGCAACAGGGGCAAAACCACTGATTATGCAGCACCTTGAAGAAACCATTTTTTTAGATTGGTACGAAGAAAAACTCTTCGATGTGGATACACCCGAAGATTTGATTACCATGCAACAACTTTTTAAGGCAGTCTAAAGCCGCTCATAAAATCCTTGACCTCGAGCCGAATCGCTTCAGGGTCTGCGCCGCGCAGGGTGCGGTCTATCAGGTCAGCCACGCCTTCCATGTCCGCCTCGAGCATTCCACGGGTGGTGATGGCGGGTGTGCCAATGCGAATACCGCCGCCGTGCATGATTTTTTCGGTGTCAAAGGGCAAAGTGCTTTTAGAAATCGTGATGTGGGCTGCGTCGAGCATTTTGCTGGCTTTTGTACCGTTTAAGCCAAGCGGACGGATGTCCAAGACAAACAAATGGTTGTCTGTACCGCCCGAGAGTATTTTATAACCTTTGGCTTGGAAGGCTTTGACCATGGCTTGGGCGTTCTTGATAATTTGGCTCGAGTAAGTCTTAAACTCTGGCTCTAGGGCTTCGGCAAAAGCAATCGCTTTCCCAGCAATCACGTGTTCAAGCGGACCACCCTGTGTACCGGGGAAAATCGCACGGTCGACTAAGGCAGCAACCTCGAGGTCGTTGGATAAAATAATGCCACTGCGCGGACCACGCAGCGTCTTGTGGGTGGTGCTGGTCACGACATGGGCATGAGGCACTGGACTTGGATGAACCCCAGCCGCCACCAGACCAGCAATATGGGCGATGTCTGCCATCAGGTATGCGCCGACTTCGTTGGCAATGGCACGAAAAGCCGCAAAATCGAGGGTTCTCGAGTAGGCACTTGCGCCGCAAATGATCATTTTTGGTCGGTGTTCCAGTGCCATTGCTCGGACATCTTCCATGTGCAACAATTCATCGGCTTGACGAATACCATAACTGACCATTTTGTAATTGATACCCGAAAAATTGACTGGACTACCGTGGGTTAAATGCCCACCGTGGCTGAGGTTCATGCCCATGACCGTATCGCCCGGTTTAAGTAAAGCACTATAAACCGCAATGTTGGCACTCGAGCCAGAGTGCGGTTGAACATTTGCCCAAGCTGCGCCAAAAAGTTGTTTGGCGCGGTCAATTGCCAGTTGCTCGACCTTATCCACGACCTCACAGCCGCCATACCAACGTTTGCCGGGGTAGCCTTCGGCGTATTTGTTGGTCAAGACACTGCCGACGGCTTGGCGCACGGCAGCACTGGTAAAGTTTTCAGAGGCAATTAACTCCAGACCATCGCGCTGTCGGGCTTCTTCGAGATGAATCAGGTCAAAAATTTCGTCATGAGTGGCAACGGTCATGGGCAAAGTTTAACATCCAAGGTACTCGAGGAAAAGGGTCGGCTCGGGCTTGCACCGACGCTCAGAATTATCGTCCCTCGAGCGCCGCATTTTTGGCTTCTACGGCGACATCCGAAGAATCATACGCCCGAATAATTCTGCCAACCAACGGATGGCGCACCACGTCCGATTCGTTAAAGTAGACAAAGTTAATCCCATCTATGTCTTTCAGGATGCGCTGCGCTTCTGCCAAGCCACTTTTCTGGTGGCGTGGTAAATCCACTTGGGTAATGTCGCCCGTGACCACGACTTTACTCGAGAATCCCATGCGGGTTAAGAACATTTTCATTTGCTCTGGGGTGGTGTTTTGGGCTTCGTCGAGGATGATAAAAGCATCATTAAGGGTGCGGCCCCGCATGAAACCGAGCGGTGCTACCTCAATACTTCCACTTGACAAGTAACTTTCAAATCGTTCAGCGTCAATCATATCAAAAAGTGCATCGTAAAGCGGACGGAGGTACGGGTCTATTTTGGCTTGCAGGTCGCCCGGTAAGAACCCAAGTTTTTCGCCAGCTTCGACGGCTGGGCGGGTCAGGATAATCCGTTTGACTTTTTTGGCTTTGAAGGCAGCCACCGCCATTGCCACCGCGAGATAGCTTTTTCCCGTGCCGGCTGGACCAATCCCAAAGGTAATATCCGAGGTGTTAATTGTGTCTATGTAACGTTGCTGCCCTTTGGTTTTGGCGCGTAAGCGCTTAGGTAACTCGAGTGCGCCCGAAACAATCCCGGCTTCTTCGGTGTGAATCCGTTCGCCACCCAAGGCAAGCTCTAAACCACGTTCGATGTCTTCCATACCAAGGTCGCCTCCTTGTCGGTAGAGGGATAAAAGGTCGCGCAGCAGGTTTTCGGCGGTCTCGATGGCTTTTTTAGTGCCTTCAATCCGCACACTGTCGCCTCGAGCTAAAATTCTCGCCTCGAGTTTTTCGCGCATTCGCTTTAAGTGGCGGTCGTTTTCGCCAAACAGCGCCATGGCTTCCGATGGGTTTTGCAGGCGAATGCTGACCATGCCTTGGGCGGCAGCAACCAGTTCTTGGGTTTCGATAAGCTGTTTCAATATGCCCTAGATTTTACCCCTTGTTTGTCAGGTCAGCTAGTGGCATTTTGGCGTATGCCGTTCTTGAGGTTGTTTGCCTCATCTCTCATGCCCTGCTAGACTGCCCTTGACTCGAGTACACCTCGAGCAGTGGAGGAAAACCATGAGTGCATGGCAGTGGATAGCAGTGTTTTTTCTGGGCGGCTTAATCGCTTGGGTGGTTCAGTGGCTTTTGGATGTTGTCAAATGGAATGGTTCACAACCTGCCCAAGGCATTACCAACGATGACTTGCGTGATGAATTGATTGCCAAGCAGCGTGAAGTTCTCGAGTTACGAGCCAAGCTCGAGCAGGGGGGAGATTAAATGGAATTCTTGGGTATTTTTTTGCTCGGCGCGGGTACTTTTTTTGTCCTCGAAATTATTTACGATCATTTTTTGTGGCGCACCAACGCCAATAAATCCAACGATGTCCTCAAGGCAGACCTTGCTAAAGTCAGCACCGAACTCGAGGCATTGCGTGCCAAAGTTGGTGGTCACTAATGGCTCGAGGTTATCCGTTTCATCCTGTTAAAACGGCTGGGGCATTGCTCTTGGCTGGGGCGGCGGCTTTTGGTTTTATGAACTGGGATGCGGTCAGTTTAATAGCGCCAACCATTGCACCAATCACTGGGGCGGTGGCTTCTGGGGCGCGAACCCTTGATGGAAAGGCTGCCAAAAATGGCAAAGTGCAGGTTTTTGTCAATGGTCAAGCCGTGGGCATTGCCGATGTGGATGCCAATGGCAATTGGAAACTCGACACCAGCCTGCCAAGTGGTTCGGTCAACATCGTGGCAAAAGCCTTTGATGGAAAAACCGCCAGCCTCGAGTCTGCGCCGCTTGACCTGACGCTAAAAGCACCTTTTGAGGGCTTAAATGTGATGGCAGAAGGCGAGGGGATTAACATTTTTACGCCACAACTTGCCGATGCCAATGGTTTTTTAGCCGCCGACCAGTTTAATTTGGCTGGCTTGGCAGCGGCTAATACCAAGCTCGAGATTCTTGAGGGTGGAAAATTACTTGGTAATGCCACAGCAGCAGATGATGGTCAATGGTCGTACAAAGTTATCCCAACTGGCACAGGCGATATTGATTACTTGGTGCGCCCAGAAGGCAAAGAAACTGGGGCGCTCTATACCTTAAACATTGCGCCAAAAGGTGCAACAGCAGCAGTTTGCCCTTGTAAATTGCGTTTTATCCTGACCAATCCTAAAGCCTTGGCTGCCAACATCACTCTCAAAGGCTCGAGTACCACACCAGAACCCGTCAGTGCGACCATCCCTTTTAAGGGCAAAACCGCCACGATGATTTCCTTTATTGGCGTGGCATCTGGCGATTACACCTACAGTGTTGCCCAGAATGGCTTTACGACCTTTGGAAAAACCGCCAGTCTACCTAAGAACCGCACCATTAGCGTGTACTTAAATCCAGTTAAAAAATAAGGTGCTACTGATTGACCTCCTTGAAGCTCGAGGAGGTTTTTTTGGTGGTTTTAACTTTCCATTACAAAATGCTTTTAGGCTCGAGAAGGTCTTGCTCGAGCTTCAGGTCTTAAAACCAATACTGATGTCGCGCAATTTGTTCGCCAGCCCCTCGAGTTGTTGGGCAATGCTCTGGGTTTGCTGGGTGGCGTACATCGAAGTCTTGGTGGTGTCAGAAATACTCTGCATCGCTTTTTCGATTTGGTTCATACCGATGTTATTTTGCTGGACTGTTATCTGAATCATTTGGGTCTGCTCGGCAGATTCGCGTATGGCTGTACCGAGTGCTTCGATCGTCTCGAGGGTGTGCGCCAGATGTTCTGCCCCACTTTCGGCAACTTTAGAGCCTTGCTCGGAGGTCATGACCGCGCCATTGGTGGCACGTTGAATCTGATTTAAGAGGTTTTTGACCTGTTGGGTTGCGTCTTTGCTGCGTTCGGCTAAGTGCCTGATTTCTTGGGCAACCACCGCAAAGCCACGCCCGTGTTCGCCGGCTCTCGAGGCTTCGATGGCAGCATTTAAGGCGAGTAAATTGCTCTGGTCGGCAATATCAGAAACCGTGGCAATGATTTCGCCAATGCTTTGGGCTTGCTCTGATAAACTCAGAATTTTTTCTGAGATTTCGCCAACCCGAGCGCGAATTTGCTGCATTCCCTCGTCGGCAGTGCGTGCTGCCTCGATTCCAGCCGTGGCTACTCGAGCCACACTGTTGGCGCTCTGGGTGATGTTGTGGGTCAGTTCGAGCGCATGGCTCGAGGATTGACTGACTTGGGCAACTGTGGCGCTGGTTTGATGAACCGCCGCACTTTGTTCGGCAATGCCACTGCTTTGCTGCACACAGGCTGCCAGAATTTGTTGGCTGGCACTCGAGACGGCTTGACTTGAAGTGTGAATCTGCCCAAGCACTTGGCGCAGTTTACGGGTCATTTCCGAAAAAGCTGTCCCGAGTTCGTCGTGTTCGGACTTGGCTTCGATGCTGGTTGTTAAATCGCCCTGCGAAATCGCTCCAGCCACGGTTGCCATTTGGCGTTGATAGCCAATCATCTCCTTAAACGAAGCCCGCAATGCACCAATTTCGTCGGTGCTGTCAGCTTGGATGTCTTGGGCTAAGTTGCCTTGGGCAAGGGCGGCGGCGTGGCTTCGTAAGCTCGAGACTTGTCCGGTCACATAGCGCGAAATCAGCCACGCCACCAAAACCGCGCCAAGTAAAAAAAATAAAGCCGAAAAAACCAGTGGCAGCAATAAGGTATTGCGCTCGTCGGTAATTTCTTGAGATGACTGACTGGCAAAAACCGACCAGTTTAAGCCCTTAAAATCATTTTTTGAATCGCTGGCAAACCAGCCAACTGTTCCCGAGACTTTGGCACTCAAGTTTTGGTCGCCAAAATCTCGGTCTTGAATAAAACCAGCTTGGGTGGCTCGAGAGGCTTTGTAAGACGAAAAATTACGCAGATTTGTTTTCATTGCTAGGTCTGGGTTGGGGGCGCTGATTAAACGCCCGACGGCATCGGTAATCAGATAACGAATTGAAGCATAACCATTGTTTTTGGCTTCGGTCTGGGCATCACTTAAAATCCGTGTAATTTCTTCCCAATTTAAGAGCGTGTGCCAAACGCCAATAATCTGACCACCAAAACCACGAATCGGGGCAGAAAATCCAATGCTCATCGGGCTGATGCTTGGCTCGAGTTTTTTAAGGATTTCGTCTTCGCCGGCTTCGGTTGCAAAAGCGGTGCGGTCTGGGACTAAACCTTGGCGGCAAGAGATAAACCACTGTTCTGCTGCTACGCTCGAGCCGATGATTTGACTGGTGTTTAAGGTTGCTCCTTGGGCATTGACACTTGAGGTGGCAATCACTTTACCGTCGGTGTCGGCAACCAGCATCAGGCGGTAAATTGGGCTTTGGTTTCTAATTAAAGTGTTCATCCATGTACTTTGTTCTTCAGCATCCATGTTGCGGGCAAAGCGCGAAGTCGAAAAACTCAAGACATCGCTGTAGCGTTCGTTGAGGTTGCGATTGAGGATATTGGCGGCGCTAAAGGCGGCTTGCCGTACCCTCGCTCCTGCGCTGCGTTCGGTTTGCGAACCAATTGCGCCAAAAAATAGCCAAAAAGCCACCAAGACCATTGGCAAAAGCATCATGCCTGCCAGCATCAATAGCTTAATCAGCAAGGACGCATTATCAAAGATGGTACGAACTCGAGTCCAGACAGCCATGTTCAACACCTCATGAAGTGCATCATACCTAAAAAAACAGTCCTGCGGTATAATTTAAGAATGAAACGGGTTTTGTTTGGGCTATTTTGGCTGACACTTTGGGTCTCGAGTTTGGCGCAAAGCCAAGCGGTCGGGGTTGGTATTCTGCACTCTTTAAGTGGCACGATGTCCATTTCCGAGGTCAGCGTTGCCAATGCGACCGAATTGGCGCTCGAGGAAATCAATCAAAGCGGTGGTGTGCTGGGGCAGCAAATTTTAATCAGCAAAGAAGACGGGGCTTCTAATTGGAATCGTTTTGCCGAAAAAGCCAAAAAGCTGATTCTCGAGGATAAGGTCGTGGCTATTTTTGGTGGTTGGACCAGTGCCAGCCGTAAATCCTTGCTGCCAGTCATCGAGAAGTACCAGAACCTACTTTTTTATCCAGTCCAATTTGAAGGCAACGAGTGCAGCCCGAACATTATTTACAGTGGCGCACAGCCCAACCAGCAAGCCTTACCCGCCCTCGATTGGGCGCTTGAGCAGGGCTACAAACGTATTTATTTGCTGGGTTCGGATTATATTTATCCGCGCACAATCAATAAAATCCTCAAGCGCCACATTGCTAAAAAAGGCGCGATTTTGGTAGGCGAAGACTATTTGCCACTTGGCGGCAGCAATTTTAGTGCGATTATCGCTAAAATCCGCAACAGCCGCCCACAAATCATTATTAACACGATCAATGGTGACAGCAACATTGCTTTTTTTAAGGCATACCGCAGTGCTGGATTTGACCCAAGGCTGATTCCAACGATCAGTTTTTCGGTTGCCGAACCCGAACTTCGTACCATTGGGGTCAATTTGCTTTTTGGGCATTACACCGCTTGGAATTACTTTCAGAGTCTCGAGAATCCAGCCAACCGCTTATTTATCCAAAGTTATCGCCAGCGCTTTGGGTCAAACAGCGTTCTCTCCGACCCGATGGCACACGCCTACAGCAGCGTCTTTTTTTGGCGTAGAGCGGTCGAGAAAGCCAAAAGTTTTGACCCACTTCTGGTGCGCCAAGCCTTGGTTGGACTCGAGTTTAGGGATTCACCCTTGGGCAGAATCCGCATCGAAGCCAATGGCTCGCTCAAACAACGGGTCTATATTGGTCGGGTCGAGAGGAACGGGCAGTTTCAGGTGGTTTGGCGTTCTTTAAGCGAAGTCTTGCCAGAACCCTACGACCCACTGACTTTTCCGGGGCAGCGCTGCCCGAAGAACTAAAACCTCGAGACCACGCCACATTGTCCAAATCTGTGCAAGAATACAAGACGTGGCGCAGGAACGCAGCAAATCTATCCCGATTCTCGAGCGAGCTTATCCAGACGCAACTTTGCCAATGCTCAATGCCTTGCCAGTTGGTGAACGCTCAATTTTGGGCTTGCACGCCAGTTTTGCCGAGTTGCCTAAAGTTTGCAACCACCTCGAGAAAACTGGTTTTGATGGGGCTTTAATCCTTGAGAATGCGGTGGTGCTGCTTTTTGAGGGCAAAATTATCAATGCTTGTGCGGCTCGAAATGAAGAATTGCTTTGGAGCGACCTCGCCCTGCTTGAGTTCTCGCGGCGCTATGCCGAAGGGCTGCGGCTCGAGGCGTTGGTTCTCGAGCGGCGTGTGGCTCATGCCTTATCGGGTTTACAAGACCGTCCGTGGCGCGTCCAACCCTCAGATGGTTTTACGGGCGCTCGAGCCATGGGCAATGGTTATTTGGCACTGATTCAAGATGGTGATTCGTTTGGACGCTTACAAATTGGCAATCGTGAAACTGGCGCATACCCAGCCACGATGCGCCCCAAGGCTTTAACCTTGCCTCGAGTGATTGGCGCGTGGGCTGGTGAGCGCTATGCCCTGACCCTGCGTGGGCGCGATGCGGTTAATCCAATTACCGACACCTACAACCGCGCTCGAGCCGCCCATGGTAAGCCAGCCCTCGAAGTTTTAACCCTTTTGGGGCGCGGCAAGACCCCGCTCGAGATTGCTGCTACTTTAGAACGTGACACCGCAAGCCTTGAAGCAGTGGTTGAGGTTTTTATCCGCGAGGGTTTACTCAGTCGCCGCCCAGACCCGACCACATGAGAAAAACCCTTTAGTTTTTCTTAAAATTTCACGTAAAAAGTACACTTGTCCTGCTAAACTGTTGTCAGGAGGTTTTTCATGAAATTAAAACCCGCACATATTCTCGGACTAAGCTCACTCGCTTTGGCAGCTTTGGTGCTGTCGCCACTGGCTTTTGCCAAGAACAGTTACCGAATTGCTGCCCAAGCCCAATTTAAGTTATTAAGCGCCGATGGCAAAGGCGAAATTGGTTGTATCTACTGCCATGCCAGCCCAAATGGTGGTGGCAGTTGGAACAAATACGGAGAAGCCCTCAAAACCCAGTATTTTGGTGCTTCTAAGCGCAATATCGCCGATGCGCTCTATCAATCCTTAAAAGCCAAAAAAGATTCGGATGGCGATAAATACGCCGATGTTCTCGAGGTTGTGGCAAAAACCCTACCCGGCGATGCGACCAGTAAACCGACAAAAACGGTGGCGGTTCTCGAGGCAGAACTCAAAAAACTCGGTGGCGTGGACGCATTTAAGCCTAAATAAAAACAACAAAAATGTCGGGCTTGGTTTTTACCAAGCCCGACATTTTCTTTGACCTTATTTCATTGGAACAATTTCTTTTTGACCTTTTTGTGACCAGCCAATTTGCCAAGCTAAGGCACTTGGGTAACGGGTTGCTGGATTCCAAGTGTAATTGCGTAAGCCTTTACGAGCCGTGTAGAGGTCGGTGCGCTCGTACAATGGAATGGCTGGCAGTTCTTCGTTCCAGATTTTCTGGGCTTCCGCCAATAACTTCTTGCGGTCAGCCACGTTAAATTCGCGGCGTGCTTGGTCCCAGAGCTTGTCATAAGCAGCGTTGCACCAACCACCAATGTTTTGACCAGCAAAGCCATTGGCGGCGGTTGGTACGTTGTCCTTGACGGTTTTACTGCTGGCATCTTCGCAGTAGTAGGTGCTTAAATCTTCAACAATTGGTGATTGCACATAGGCAAATTGGAAAACACCTTTCCATTTGCCGGTGCTGGCTTGGGCAATAAAGGCATCATCAAAAACGACGCTGGATGGAGCGTTGTTAAAGCGCACATCAATGCCAACTTTTTTGAGATTTTCTTTATAGAATTGTTGGTCGCGTTCGCGCACCGCGTTACCTGCGGTGGTCACATACTCGAGAACAAATTTGACGGTGCGTCCGCCAACGTTGCGCTCTAAAATTCCGTCTGCGCCAGCTTTCCAGCCTAAAGCCGTCAGGAGTTGCTTACTGCGTTCTGGGTTGTAGTTGTACTTGGTCAGTCCAGCCTCAGAATAAACACTGGCAACACTGTTGACAAAGTTATTGGTGGGCTTAGCAGAACCGCCACGCAAGTCCTCAGCCACAGTTTCGCGGTCTAGGGCGTACAGCAACGCCTGACGGGTGCGCTTATCTTGGAGTTGTAAATCGGCAACTTCGGGTACGGTTTCATCAAATTGGTTGATGTCCCAGTGTTCCCAAAGTGCAGCTTTTGGTGTGAAAACATCGTAAATACCTTTGCTCGAGTCCTTTAGGGTTTTAATCGTGGTCGCACTGGCAGTTAAGCCAACACTCGAGGTTGCATCCACTTGACCCGCCAAGACATTGACTTGGAGCGTTTCGGTTTTCGAGAAAAAACGATAAACAACGCGGTCTACGCCATTGGGGTTATTCTGCCAGTAATTGGGGTTGCGAACCAAAGTCCAGCTTTGGTCTCGAGTCCAGCGTTGGAACTTAAATGCACCACTGGTGACGGTCGGACCACTGGCGGCAGTAAAGAAGCGGTTTGCCAAGAATTCTTTTTGGATAATTTCGATTTGCTGCTCTTTACTTTTGCCAGCGCTCAGGGCTTTAGCGCGTTCCCAGATTGGGCGCACAATGTGGGCTGGTGGGGTGTAATTCTGTACAAAACTTGGGGCAGCCACAGCAAATAAGTATGGTGGGTCGTAAGTCATTTCAAAGCTGTTGTCGTCTAAAACTTTGAAGGTTTTTGGCAAGTTGTCACGGCTGGCAACAGGAAGGCGTTCATCGCCAAAAATATCGTATGCCAGCTTAAAATCAGCACTGGTCACCGGGCGACCATCCGACCATTTAATACCTGGTCGCAAATTCCAACGAATGGTTTGGGCGGTTACATCGCCAGCCGCATTTTTGGTTAGCTTCACGCCGCCATTGGCTTCGGTTGGCACTTCGGCAGCCAAATCGGCTTTCAGTTCGCCGTCAAAACCAAAATAAGCTAAGCTGCCATGCAGCCAAGAGTTGACTTCAGCACTGATGGCTTGGTTATTCACAAACGGGTCGAGTGCCGTGGGTTGTTGGGTTGTTCCTAAAACCAACGAGTTATCGGTCGGTCCTGCCAAAGCTGCGCCCGACAGTGCCAACACACCAAATGCTGCAAGTAACTTTTTATTCATATCTCCTCCAAGAGAATGCCGACAAAAGGTGCGGGGAATAGGTTCATAAACCTTTTGTATGAGTAAGCATTTTGACTTATTGTGATGTCAAAATTGTGTCAAAAAAAAGCCCCCCATGTAAACGGGAGGCTCGAGACAGCTTACTTGAAGTAAAAGAATGGTTGTGGGTTATAGCCCGGAATTACACCAAGGCTGTAAACAAAATTAGACAGTGTATCGCGCACCACCGTGATGTTGGCTGGTTTGGCAATCATAATCACGGGCATATACTGCCCAAGAATTTGCTGACCTTCTTGGTACAAAGCAAGGCGCTCGTTTTGATTGCTCGACTTTGTGCCTTTGTCAAAAATATCGTAAAGGCGTTTTTCCCAATTGGTCATGCGAGCAAAGTTGGCGGGTCCGCCAGCCACGAGCGGCTTGGTGGCTTGATTCCAATAGTACAAGCTGCCGCCGGGTTGCCAAATTGGTTTGCGAAGTTCTGGGTCTGGTTGGTCGCCCAACGCCACAAAAATCGCTTCCCAATCCGAGCCTAAGCCCGTACCCAAAAGCGTACTCGAGAGAACCCCTTTAAGGTTGACTTTAACGCCAATGCTCTTAAAATCATTTTGGAAGATGTTGGCGAGTGGAACCCAAATGGTCGAGTCTGTACCGTAGGTCAGGCTAAACTCGAGTTGCTTGGTGGCGCTGATGTTACGAACACCATCGCTGTCGGTATCGCGTAAACCCATCGCATCGAGGGCAGCATTGGCAGCTTTGAGGTCAAAATCGCCAAGGTAACGGGTGGTGTTGGTGTAAAAACGCCCGGCTGGTGGCACACCCATATGTCCGGGCAATTGGGCTTGACCATTGTAAACGTCATCTATAATGCGCTTACGATTGACTGCAAACTGAATTGCTTTGCGGAAACGCAAATCCGAGAAAACCTTAGCCAGGGCAGCATCTTTTGCCACAAAGTTAAAGGCTAAATGCGGTGGGCTGCCATAAATCGCGTCTTTTAATTGCGAAACCACTTTCAATTTTGCCCCAGAGCGTTCTTGGGCTTTGTAATCTGGAAACTGTGCGCCGCTAATGTCGAGCGCATCCAAAGTGCCATTCTTAAAAGCAGCTTCTTGAGCGGCTGGTCCAATCAGCACCAAATACTCGAGCTTATTGATGTACGGCAGGGCATTATTTTTTGAGTCTATTGCCCAGAAATCTGGGTTTTTCTCGAGAACTACTTTTTGATTGGCGGTATAGCTGCTGAGTTTATACGCACCTGTACCCACAATGTCGGCGAGGTTTGAGTTTGTCCCCCAAGCGCCGTTAATGTCGGCAGCTTTTCCGCCACCTTCTTCGGTAAATTTTAAGAGCTTATGTTTAGGCATAATAAAGGTACGCATTTGCACCAAAAACGCACCGCTCGAGAACGGCAGGGTAAAGCGGACTTCGTACTTGCCGAGTTTCTCGAATTTGAATTTTACGCCGCCACTCGAGAAATTAGCGAAATCGCCACCACGGGCTTCTTTATTGGCAATAATCTGGTCAAAAGTAAAGACCACATCGTCGGCGGTAAACTCGACTCCATCGTGCCATTTGACCCCTTGGCGCAACTTAAAGGTGTAGCTTTTGCCATCGCTAGAAACCGACCACGATTCTGCGAGGGCGGGTTCAATTTTACCTGTGGCAATGTTGGATTCAATCAAACCATTGAACATATTTTGCGCCACACGCTGGGCTGCGCCGTCTATTGCACCGTAGTACATAAAGGTGGTCGGAGCGCTACCAAGGGCAAGCGTTAATGTCCCGCCAGCTTTACCTGTGGTTAGACCAATGTTACTAAATGATGGTTGTTTTTTAGCACTCGGTGGTGGAGCAGCCACGGCAACCATCGCTGCTGTTACACCAATAATACCAAAAGCCATCGCCAAATTTGATAAGCGTTTTTGCATACGATACTTCCTCCATTTTTGAAACCGACCTCAGCATACCCCGCGTTAGAAGTGTCTGCAATATGGATGGCTCGAGGCTCAACACCTCTTGGGACGTTGCTCATCGCCACTCACATAGAAAGCCAGTAGTCTTTAGGGGTGAAACGACTTGCCTTACTGACTGGACTGGCTGCAATTGCTGTAACTGCTTTTGCCCAGAACAACCCAACCATAGACGACCTGATTAAGCGCCTCGAGACTGCCCAAAAAACCACCAAGGATTTTCGCGCCAAAATTATTGGCACAGTCGAGCAGGACAAAACCAAAATTAAAATCGAGGCTGGTATCTCGAGTATTTTGGATAAAAAACTAACCCGAATTGAATTTGTTGCCCCAGATGCGCTTGCCGACAACATTTTAATTGTGGACAACCAAATGGTTTTTAATTATTTATTTTTGACCAATCAAGTGACGGTCTCTAAGTCTGCCACGGGTACAGAGGTTGGCGGTTTTAACTTTAACCCCAGCCAACTGAACGATTTCAATGCCAGTTTCCCTAAAGCCGACCTTAATTTTGAAGCTGTTAAAGCCGACACCACACCCGTCGGCAAAGCATGGGTGGTCGAAGCTACGCCTAAGAAAAAAGGCGATCTTGAATACTCGAGAATCAAAATCTGGGTACTCGATAATCCAGCTCGAGTCTACCGCTTTCAGAGTTTTGACGACAAAAATACCGTCCAGTTTGACATTCAAATTCCAGAGTGGAAAACCAACTTGAGCTTGAAAATTGCTGACCTGTGCAAATTGCCTCGAGATGCCGAGATGATTAAAAAAGGGACTGGCTTAAAGAAAAATAACTGCAACATCTAGTGCTTTGTCGTTTAAGTCCTTCGTCTATCGTCCCTCAAGCCTACGAACTCCACGACAAAGCACCTATCGGTACTCGCATAGCTCGCCAAGTCTACC
>JAYWGM010000092.1:0-68964 GCA_043778225.1 Deinococcales bacterium
AACGGTCAAACTGTCGCTCAAGCGTTAATTCGGTCTTTTATCACTCCTTTTAGTCGGTTAATCAGTCAAAATACACGACTGATTAACATAACTTGGTATCAGATACCAAGACAACCAAAAATTTAAGGTTGGCTGATTTGATTGGTTTGACTTTTAAGGTTTATTCAATAGTTCTAACTGTCATACCCAACGCCGTGGCAAGTTGTTTTTATAAGGCTTTTGCACCTTGAGTCTCGAGCCATTTGCAATATAGTCCAAAATGACCTATACTTAAATTGTGAATGTCAATAGCTTACCGCACCATACGAGAGGCAAGAGGCAGACCATCATGACAAGCCTAAACAGTGTTATTAAAACATGGCAAACTTTCCAGCAACAAATTCAAGCCCCAGAAACCGAAGCCGATTACCTCGAGTTACTAGAATTCACCACCAATCTAATCGAAAAGTACGACACAAACACCGAACCATACCGCAGTTTATGGCGTGTGCTGGCTGGTTACGCCCTCGAGTGGGAAAAGCACAACGAACCTAAGCCGCTCGAGTCTAGCGTGGGCGAATTACTGCAAACACTGATGGATGCCCATGGTTTAACCCAGTACAAATTGGCTCAAGAAGGTGTGGTGAACCAATCAGCATTATCGAAGATTTTGCGCGGAAAACGTGGTATTGGCAAGGTTTTAGCCAAGCGATTTGCGAATCGGTTTCAAGTGCCAGCCAGTATTTTTTTAGTCTGAGGCTCGAGTCGAAATTTGGTTATCCGTGCGTAGCTGTGCCATATCCATTTCAATGGTTCTGACCGTCACACCCAACGCAGTCGCCAATTGTCTTTGCAGGGCTTTTGCACCTTGAGCTTGAGCCTCGAGCATTAGGCGTTTTAAGCGGTGATTACGCAGGGCAACCTTGCCGTTCTGCTCGAGATGCGCTTTGTCCGAAGCGCCACTGTCAAGCGTCCAAGTGACTTCTATTGTACCTTCGCCAGTTAAAGCAGGAAGTTCAATAATTATTGTCTCGAGATTTTGTTGTTGCCAAGCGGTTTCTATGGCTTTGGCGTAGTACACATTGCTCAGCATGACTTGCCGATTCTCGAGGGTTTCGATTTGAGTTGCAAAACGCAGTAAGGCAAATCGTGCCAATTCTAAATCCATTGGTTTTTGATAAATTAAATAAGTTGTGTAGTAAACACGCATTGAACCAGCATTTTTTTCATATAATCCTTGCTCTGCCAAAACTTCTGTAAGTGCTTTTTCAGCTTTTTCTTTGTTCCCTGCCAAGAATTCAAGTTCGGCAATAATACGCATATTTTGTTTTTCGCCTTGAAAATTCAATAACTCGAGTGCCTCTGAGTAACGCTTTTGGGTATGGTAAGCCAGAACAAGGACTTTTTTTGCTTTAGCAGTAGAGTAAGAATTTGGCATTTTTTGAAGCCATTTTATTAAAGGCAGAACAATGTATTCTGCATCTTGTGTTCTCCCAAGCAATAGAAAAACCTCGGCAAGATCACCAAAATAATATGCGATTTGACTTTCATCTAGTTGATCTTTTGCTTTTGGCGCACGTTCTGCTAATTCTTCTGCCCAAACAAGTGCTTCTTCAAATCGTCCAAGCATTTTTAGGGATTCAGAAATATTTGAAAGTGTGGCATCGATTGCTTTTCCAATGCCAAGCGTATAGCAAACGTCGAGTTGCTTTTGAAAAACTTTGCAAGCTAATTCAAAATGTTCATTAAGGTGAGCTAATGCACCTTTGATATTATACAATTGGAATGCTTGAGCGGCTAGTTCAGGATGGATTTCAAGTAAGGTTTCGGCTTCCCCAAGAACTTGCCAAGCTATATCGTATTTTCCGTTGCGAATTTGCGAATTGATTAGTGCAGTGAACATTCTGAATTTTTGCTGGACAGGAATTGCTGTTATTTGACTCAATTGATATGCTGACATTGCAAAATGAAGTGCCATTTCAGATTCAAGAAAAGTTTTAGCAATAATGGCAGAAATAGAACTTAGGGCATCAATCTCACGGGCTGCATCTTTTATTTCTCGAGTAAAAGATAGTAGTGCTTCAGCAGCAGCAAAGGTTAATTGTTTTTCTCCTTTATCCGCCAAAATAGTAACTTTCAACCGCATGATTCTAAAAATCAGTTTACTATCTTGTTGTTCACGGGCAGCAATTTCTAAAGATTCTATCTCTTCAATAGTTTGATTACCCGGTGATTCTGTTTGGGCAAGTTGCAGTTCCAATAGGTTTAAGTAAGTCATTTCTAGTTGATTAGGTAACGGAATTTGATTATTTGTTCGTGCTTGGTTTATATAACTGTGAGTCTCCTGAAATGAACTTAAACTAAATGCTTCCTCAGCAGCCATTCGGTAAAAAGGCACACTCTGCGCCAATAAGCCCGCTTCCTCTGCATGGTGCGCTAAAACGGCAGCTTGAGCCTTTTGTATTTTCAAAACTTCAAAAGCAACACCATGCCATTTCTGACGAATCTCGAGTTTCATTTGTTCGTACACAAAAACCCGTGTTAAATCATGTTGAAATCCCAGGGCTGGTTCACTATGCAAAAACCGAGTCTCGAGGAGTTGAGCTATTGGTGGTTGAACGCCGAGCATGGCTTCCCAAGTTTCTAAGTCAAGGTGCTTTCCAAGTACCGAAGCCGCCTCGAGTGCATCTTGTGCTTTGCTATCCAACTTATTAAACCGACTTTGAAAAGCATCTTCTAGGTGCTTATCGGCTTTGTTTCCCAGTACCAATTCTTGAAACACCAATGGATTACCTGCACTGATGCGGTGCATCTGTTCGAGTTCTTTAACTCCAATTTTCTTGCCTTGTCCTCGAGCCAATTGAGTGCATTCTTCTAAGCTCAGTCCGTCGAGTGCAAAATGCAGAATTTGTTGATTCTGACGAATTTCGGTAATGGTTTCTGTGGCTTTTTGATTGTCCTTTAATTCTTGGCTTCGAGCGCTCAAGACCAGTAATACAGGTCGTTGCTTGGTAATTCGGGCTAACATTTTTAGCACAGTCCAAAATAAATCCCCCGCCCAGTGCAAGTCGTCAAGTAACCAAATCGTGGGTTGCTCGAGGTGGCGCAACCAGCGTTCGAGTGCGGCTGTGACCACTTGTGGATTGGCTTGGCTCTCCGAATCCGAACTATTCCTAACCAGTGGCTCGAGGTTCTTTTGAATCAGTGCTGTGGCTTGCTCGAGTAACACCGCCACGTTTTGTATGGCTTGCTCGAGTGGGGCATAAGCGGGTGTGCTGTTGGCGGCTGCTCCGTATAAAACTGGAATTTGATGCCATTGTGCAAGTGACTTTAACTCGAGCAGTAAACGAGTTTTACCCAGTCCGGGTTCGCCCTCGAGCAGAATGATATTGCCTTGTCCGACCCGCACCGCATTAAGGGCATTGGTCAGCGATTGCCATTCGCGGTTGCGTCCGACCATGACTTGCTGTGCTTGGTTGTTCTGCTGCTCGAGTTGGCGCTTTAAGTCTTTAATAAAAACTTGGGTTTCGGGTTTGGCTTGGCTCGAGAATTCTTGGCTCAGAATGGTCTCGAGTTTTTCAAATGTGCTGATGGCTTCGGGTAAACGTTTTTCGGTGGCGTACAAGCGTATCAGGTGCGTGTGTGCTTCTTCGTTCCAAGGCTCAAGCAGAATTAGTCGTTGCGCCAGTTGAATCGCTCGGCTCGAGTCGGTTGCTAAGCAGTGTTGCAGCGCTTGGCGCAAACCGCTCAGCATGGCTTGGTGCAGTTCTGAGCGCCAGTTGTCCAACCACGGAAGATCCTCGCCTTCTATTAAATCACCTTGGTATAGCTCGAGTGCCTTAAACCAATCTTGTGGTTCGGGGCTGCCCATCAGTTGCTTAAATTCTTGGGCATCGGTCCAAATGGGTTTTAAGCAGAGCGTTGTTGCATCGCCTAAAATGTAGTTTGCAATTTCTGGGTGTTCTTGGCGCATACGGTACAAGCTGTTGGCGAGGCGTTTACGACCTTGTTCATCGGTGCAGTCTGTCCAGATGGCTCGAGCGAGGCGCACTCTAGGCAGTGGCACACCAGATTTTTGCTGCATCGTCAGCCACGCCAGAATTTGGCTGTGACTCTTGGAAAGTGGCGTGGTCTTATCGCCAATTTCCAGATGTGGTTGTGCCAACAGATAGAGGTGCATGAAAGCTCATTGTACTGCCTAATCCCAGTTTTTGTGAGAAGGGTTTATTTTTTGCTATTGACATAATTTCGGGTGATTTTCGACGCAAATTCACCAAGCGGAAGTTGAGAGAGAGCCAGTTTATACGCTTCTCCCACGGTTAAGACGGGAGTCCGTGCAAATCGCAAACCCAATAGCTTGAAAAGGAAAAACATATGAACGAACCCCTAGAAATCCCGCAAAAACTCGAGTACACCGCCCCAAAACTCGAGCAACAACCACAATTTGTGACCATTACAGGTGCATCATTCCCGTTTGGCACAGTTTTAGGACAAGAAGGTGATGACAAATGAAAAAAGCCCTTATTTTATTTGGTGTGGTCACAGCCACCTTGATTTCTTGTCAAAGCACACCGAAACTCGAGAACAGTTCAAATCAGCGCTTACTTGGTACACTCGAGGTCAGTTTTGGGGCTGAAAACGGCAGAGCCAAAGCCACTTTCTCGCCCTCGAGAATGGCTGGTCAAGCCTTGGTCAACGAAGCTCAATTGCTTTTCACGGCTGGGACTTACTCGGCTGCAACCCAAACCACACCAAGCAGAAAATTCTTAAATGCCCAGTTCACGGTGCGTAACTTAACAGGGGCAAGTCTGTCGAATTTAACTCTGGTGGCATACCGCAAAAACGGCAACATCGGTAATACTGCCCTCAAAAGCGTCACGGATTTTGGTGGAATTACCACAACCTCGAGTAACCTACGCCTTGCCACAGTTGCGACCTATGCCCAATCGGTGCGCCCTAGCCAAGCCATGAGTGGTAACGGCACAGTTGCTGTGGTCGCAGGACAAGAGGATTTGGCATTATTTACCGAATACGACCTGAACGCCATGACCACAACCGCAGGAGCAGCCCTTGCAAGCGGTGAATACCTTTTGCCTTATGGCTTTACAGTGCGTGATTTAGCCGCCCCAACTGCTGCCACCCAACGCACGATTACTGCCAGCAACAGCGCTGACACTGGAACGGTCACACTGGCAATGGGTGTGAATGGCACGAACGAACCAACTGTTCCAACTGCCTACCGTTTTAGTTACACCGCACTGGTTTTTGAAAATCCAACACCAGTTACCCAAGTTTCGGCTAGTCTCGAGGAAAAACCAAGTGCTTCTGTGGTTTCACGCCGTGGTGGACTTGCCCCTGCCGAAGCGGTAACGCTGTACTCTTCGAGCCAGAATCAATTGGCAGACTTTGCTTTGCATCAAAACGGAGAGTACGCCAATGCTTGCCAAGTGCGAATTGCTGGAACTGCCACAGTCCCAGAAGCCTACTTAGAAAGTGTTGCCCCAAGTGTTATCTCGAGTCAACTTAATCCTTGCTTTGGCGGTGGCGGTTTACACACGGTTAATAATGGTCAACGCTACATCAACACCGACGTTGCGGTTCTATCCGATGGTCGAATTGCCACTGTAGGACAGTACGGTTCTGGTACGACCACGACTGGTTCGTATGCCAGTATGGTTTTGCCAGATGGTTCACGCCAAGCCCTGCGTTCAATTAACGCGCACACCACCAGCACAGGCAATACCTTTTACACCAGTATTGCCGTAGATTCACAAAACCGCATTATTCGGGCGGGCTACACCGAGGATTTAGGCGTGACAGCACTGGTGATTGGACGCAATTTGCCCGATGCAACCCTTTCTAACGATACGACCTTCTCGAGCATTGACCATGTAATCACCACAATTCATGCTGCAACAGGTTCAGAACACGTGATTAACGACATTGCCGTGCAATCCGATGATAAAATTGTGGCTGTCGGACGAGTCAAAAATGGTACGGCTGGCAATAACGATGTATTCCTGATACGGTACAACACCAATGGTACACTCGATACCACATTTAACACCACGGGCTATGTGATAGACGATGTGGATGGCGGTAGCTTAGACAACCAAGCGCTCAGTGTGCTGATAGACTCGAGCGGAAAAATTATTTTGGGTGGTAAACAAAATAATCCTGGTGCTTTTTTAATGATGCGGTTCACCAGTGCAGGCGCTCGAGACAATACTTTTAACAGCATTGGGCATAAAATTCAAGGCATTACCAACGGCACGGATGATGCCGCTAATAGTATTGCGCTGCAAGGCACAAAAATCTTGTTTTCTGGATACACCAATCCAAATTCAACCCAAACGGGTTTGGCGGTGCTGCGAATCAATAATGATGGTACTTTAGACACAACTTTTGGCACAGGTGGCGAACTGATTTACACCAGCATCAATCCTTCTCGAGTCCGTGCCAATAAAATTGTTGTTCAGCCCAATAATCGCTTTCTTATTGCCGGAACTTTAGAAGGACCCGGTAATTTAGCTTCGGCTTTTGTAGCTCGTTACTTAGCTGATGGCGCACCCGAAAATACGTTTAACAGCACTGGAGTCCCTGCATTATATATCCAAAAATACGAATTTATGACCAATCAAAATGCGTATAAAGCAGGGGTTCATTCAGCCTTGCTTCTTGGAACACCGACCAATGGCAAATTGTTAATCGCTGGCTACTTCATGGATTCAAACATTCTAGGAAATCGTCGGGGAATGTTAGCTCAAGTCAACCTTGGCGCGAACTAAAAAAATAAATTCTCGAGTGGGTCATTGGATTTATCCAATGACCTATTATTTTTTTGAAGGGTTTTTTTAATCGGCAGCCTCAGCCAAACCAGTATTGACCACCACACCGTCTACAAATAAAACCCCAGTCCCGTGTTCAATATCCCAAGTGCATTCAAACTCGAGACCCCAAGAATTAGATTTGTGCAATAAAAGGCGCGGAAAACTCAGCAGCGCCTCGAACTCGGTTATGTTTTGAACCTTCGGAGCAAGTTCTGGCACTCCAAAATAATCCAAAGCGGAAGAATGGTAATACTCGAGCAGTGCCTCGAGTGCCAATTGTTTGTACTTTTCTGGCTGATGAATGGTACAACGTGATAAATTGAAAGCCATGAACTCAAGTGCTGCTAAACCTAAGGACATAGACCAGTACATTGCTGGTTTCCCAGCAGAAATTCAAATAATTCTCGAGCAAGTCCGAAAAGTCATTGCAAAAGCTGCTCCAGACGCAAAAGAAATCATCAGCTATGGAATGCCAACCTTTACCCTGAACGGAAATTTAGTGCATTTTGCAGCCTTTAAGAACCACATCGGTTTGTATTCTATGCCAAGTGCCACAACCGAATTTCAGCAAGAACTCCTTATTTACAAAAGTGGTAAAGGTTCAATTCAATTTCTGCTCGAGAAACCCATGCCACTCGAGTTGATTCGGCGCATTGTTATGTTACGAATCCAAGAAAATTTGGCAAAGAAAAAATAGGCAACAAGAATTTTGTTGTGAAGTAAGCCCATGAAACTTTGTAGCGTGGCAGATGGACAAGAGCGCAACCATCTAGCCAATTACCAACGAGTTTTAGTCGAAGTCTGCCGAAAGTATGCCAAACAACGTCAGCCTCGTTCAGCATGGCAAAAGTTCTGGCTCGAGTGCTGTATTAAGCTGCAAGTGTTCATCAACCTCAAAAAAATGTATTCATCAAGCAAACACTACTTTGGTACTTTGAACAAGCAGAAATGAGAATACAAACCTTAAAAATATCATGTTGGTTTGGGATTCGCACTGCTTGACTCGAGCCACCAGCTTTCAAGCATGATGATTTGAAAAGAGGTAAACCCAGATTACGCCAGTACATCCTCAGCATCAGGGGCGACATTAGGCACAGATTGCAAAGCAGCTAAGAATTTTTCTCGAGAACCACGTTGGCTGCGTTCCTCGAGAATGGTTTGAGTCTCAAGGGCGCTTAGTTTCTCAGCAACAGCCGTAGCAATTAAAGAATTAAGACTAATACCTTCATGTTCAGATAATTTCTTTAATTCCCGATGAACCGTGGTTGGTAAACGAACACTTAAAGTTGTCATGATTTGCTCCTTTGCAAAAACTCAAACGGACGAATGGTTTTAACTCCAAATTTATCTGAATCACGAAAGTCTCGGATATTGTAAGTCACAATGTAATCAGACCTAGCGTGCCATGCCAACTCGAGCAAGTGATCGTCTTTTGGGTCGCGCACGGCTGGTCGCCAAGTATAATAAAGACGTGGTTTAGTGGCAACACTGGCAAGATAATCGAGGACATCTTCAATGCTTTCATGACTAAGAGGAATTTTCATTTCTGGGCGTTTAAGAACATCTTCGTACTCGAGAATTAGGGCAGTCGAAAGGGCAATAGTAAATTCTTGTTGATACAGCTTAGTCAGGATTTGAAAAGCACTTCCTTGGTTTGAACGTAAGCCTGAAACTAAGATGTTGGTGTCAAGCACAACTTGCATAAATTATGGTAGCACAGATAGTACCAATCTACAAGTGCTTCAAGATTCTCGAGAATAGGCTTTTATGGCTCAAGCTACCAGCCAAAAGCGTGATGCTCGAGTGGATTAACCGCGTTTAAGCAAGCGCTCGTACTCGTTGTGTCGTCCTATCCAAAACCAAACAATTCCAATTTTGTCATCTAAACCAAGAGCGCGATAATCATCCGTGATTCTAACCGACCATAAACGCCCAATGGGTTTTAACTGCAAACTTGGATGACGTGGATTTTCTTTGAGTAAGGCATAATTTTTGTCTGCCAGCATTTGAATTTCGGGCGGTAATTGATGATAAAAATCCCAGAAACTTGGACGGGTAAAGTGATTCACAGGGCTTTGATATTTCCAGAGTCAATATCGGTTTTTACAGCTTGGAGCAAAGCATCAAAATGACCTGCTTCTAGGTCGGCTGCAATTTGTGCATCCCAAGTGTCTGCCTCGAGTTGCCGAATCCAACGGGCAAATTCAAGCAATTCGGTGCTTTCAAGTTTTTTGGTATTTTCTTTGAGTTCAACTAAGCTCATGAATGTATCGTACAACATAAATTACAGATTGGAAGTTTGTGTTACTTTTGAGGACTGGGTTTTATGGCTCGAGCCACCAGCTAAAAGCGTGAAGCTCGAGGCAGTGGGTCTGCCTTTTGAATAACTAATCGAGTACAGTTTGTTTTTGGCTTTTGTACTCGATTGATTGCAATGGTGTAACCACACAAGCCAAAGCCTCAAGCGCTAGTTGCTTTTGCTGACGGCTGGAGTCTTCTAAGACGACTTTTGCCAAATCAGCAAGTTCTGAATTTCGTCCTCGCAAATCCTGCAAAATGCTTTTTGGTCTTACTTCCCACCACCCCAATGTTTGATAAATCGCTTTAAGGATAAACACCAAAGCCTGAGGCAGAATATAATTATATGCCTCCGTCATTATGACACTGCGTGTCTCGAGGACGCATTCCATTGTGTTAAAGCGTATAAACTCGAGTTCGCTCGGGTCAACCACTGGTGGCTTAGACAAAATCTCTTGAGCTAAATTCTGTAGCTTCTCGAGTTCTGGGTGCGCCAAAATTGTCACACCAGTGGCAAGCATATGCAGCGCAGCAGCGTCTGTGACGATGGTTTTCTGTAAAAATTTGGTCGGGTTAAAAAAGTATTCTACTGGCGTTTGTTCGAGCAGCCAGCAACCTCGCCAGCGCTTTTTGCCATTGGTAACGATGTAAAAATCGAGGTCGGAAAATTCGTTGGCACTACCACTTGCCACAGAGCCAGCCAAGACAAAGCCAAGCACTTCGGGATGTTCACGAATTTTGGCAATTGCAGTCTCGGCGGCTTTGGCAAAACGTGGTGGCAGACTTTCAAAAAGCTTTTTCAATGTTGAACCCCTCGAGAATTCTCGAGGGGTATTGTACTGCTTTTATCTTTATAACGCGGTTACATTCAACTTCAAAGGAATCGGCACTTCTGGATGTGGCTTGTAAACCACGCCGTATTCGCCTAGGTCTTTGATGGCTTTGCCCATTTCAATTTTGCGCTTGTCTATTGCCAAGCCTGTTTGTTGTTCTACAGCATCAGCTACCATTTGATTGGTGACAGCGCCGTAAATTTTACCTTCGCCAGCTTTGACTTTCAGTTCCACGACAATTTCGGCAAATTGACCAGCCAATTTTTCGGCATCGGTCTTAATCGCTTCTAAGCGCTTGACTTTGGCGCGTAGCTGCATCTCGAGGTTCTTGAGATTGCTTGGGGTTGCATAGGCTACCAAGCCACGTGGCACAAGGAAATTACGGGCGTAGCCGGGGCGTACTTCGATGATGTTGCCAGTTGTTCCGAGCTTATTAACTGGCTCGAGAAGAATCACTTTGGAGTTCTTAGACATAATGATTCCTCCTTATTTCCGCACGAGCTTGTCGGTGAATGGCAGTAAAGCAATCATCCGAGCGCGTTTAATCGTCAGCGCCAAACGGCGTTGGTTCTTGGCGTTGACCCCAGTGCGGCGGCGCGGCAGAATCCGACCAGTGTCGGAAACAAAGCGGCGCAGCATTTTGGCATCGTGGTAGTCCGTGACCTCGAGTTCACCCGTTTTGAAGGGGTCAACTTTCGGCTTGCGAGGACGCTTTGCGCCCTTGCCACCAGCTGCTCCGCCGCGCTTGTCGCCACGGTCGTTGTCGCGGTCGTTGCGGTCAGAACTGCGGTCTGAATTGCGGTCTCGAGAACCGCTGTTGCGATTGTTGGGTTTTCCTGCGGGCATATAAAACTCCTAAAATGGTAAATCTTCTTCTGGCGGGAAATCTTGTAAGCCGTCATCAATGTCTGGTTTTGCACGGGACCCTGCGACTGGCGCAGACTGCTGTTGGGCAGCTGCGGCGGTGCGCGTCGGAGCGTAACCGCCGGCTTGGCGATTCGACCCAGAGGTGGTTCCTAAACTGCCAGCAGTTCCGGGACCGCGAGCCAGTATTTCAATACGTCTTCCTTCAACACGGGTGGTTGATCTTTTATTACCTTCACGGTCAGTCCAAGATTCGTTGACAAGTCTGCCCAAGACCATAATCGGGTCGCCTTTTTTGAGTTCTCCGGCGGCTTCGGCGAGGTCGCGCCACAAATTAACCTCGACATAATGGGTTTTTTCTTGCCAGTTTCCAGTCTTGTCTTTCCAAGATTCATTGACAGCAATCGAAATGGTGGTAACAGCATCGCCATTTGGGGTGTAACGAAGTTCGGAATCTCGGGTTAAATTGCCGATTAAGACCACTTCGTTGAGGGCATTGGTCAAGCGCTTTCCACCAACACTGTCGGTCACAAGTGGTTCGGCGCGGTTGCCATAATTGGCGACCTCGACCCTAAGCGCTTTGACATTGACGGCGCTGCGTTTTTGACCTTCTGGGGTTTCCCAAGTGCGAAACTCCAAAGAACCTTCGACCAGCACAGCATCGCCAGCTTTCATATTGCCATCGGTTAAACGTTCGGCTTGTTGTCCAAGAATACTGACGCGGTGATACCACGGCAAAACTCTGGCTCGCCCATCGTTGCCCATCACATTATCTTCGCCAGCCACCGTTAAATCTGCTACGGCGATACCACTTGGGGTATAACGTAAGTCGGGGTCTTTTGCCAACGCGCCCATCAAATAAACGTGATTTAAGCCTCTTGCCATGTCTTTTCCTCTTCTCGAGCCTTAGCTCTACTGGTTACTTGCCAAAATCGTCTCGAGTCTGGGTTTTGTGCTTGCTCGAGGAAAGTGCCTTATGCCGCCTTTTTGGTGCGCCATTCGGGACGTTGTTTAACCACCATCACACGGCGCACATGGTCGCGTAAACGCAACGATGTTTGAATCGTGTTGGTGGCAGCTTCGGGCAGGTCTAAGCGGTAGACCAAAAAGTAGGCTTGCGTGTCCTTTTTGATCGTGTAAGCCAGCTTGCGATTACCCCACTCCTCGAGTGTTGCAACGCTTCCGCCACCGTTTTTAACTGCGTTTTCGATGTACTCTTTCTCGATTGCGATTTGACTCTGGTCAAGATTTGGGTTGAGTAGCACGTTTAAGTCGTAATTTGCCATTTGTTTTTCACCTCCTTATAGACATAAAATCACACCGCGAAGAGCGGCGCGAGGCGAAACTATAACAGGTCTGGCATTTTCATACAAGAGAGTACGCAAACCGATGCAACTTATGTTAAACTCTTCTCAATGCTAAAAGCTGTGAAATCTTTTCAAGAGCGAGCGTTATCAAAGGAGGCTACACCGAGTGTCAATTGAGTCTGGGGCAGTGGTAGAGGGCAAAGTCACGCGAGTTACCGATTTCGGCGCGTTCGTAGAAATTAAAGATACTGGCGAAACTGGCTTAGTTCATATTTCGCAAATCGCCCATGAATTTGTGCGGTCAGTCTCTGAACACCTCCGCGACGGTCAGGAAATAACCGTGAAAGTTCTTGGAAGGGACGAGAAGGGGAGACTGGATTTAAGCATCAAAGAACTCCAAGACACCCCCGAGGAAATCCCCAAGCCCAAACGCATCGGCAAGCAAGCACCTGCTTTTGAAGCCAAACTCCGTGCATTTATGCGCGACGCGAAAGACCGAACCACCAGTGGCATGGGTGGCGGCGGAACGGATAAGAAAAAGAAAAAGAAATAAATGTTAAAAGCGCCAGGCAATTTGCTTGGCGCTTTTTTTGGCTCGAGTTTAACCCAGTAAGGCTTCAACAAATTCTTTGGCATCAAATGGTTGTAAATCTTCGGCTTTCTCGCCGACACCAATAAATTTAAGTGGCACACCCAATTCGCGCACAATTGGAATCACAATGCCGCCCTTAGAAGTCCCATCGAGTTTGGTCACAATTACCCCAGTTAGACCAACCGCTTCATGAAACTTTTTGGCTTGCTCGAGTCCGTTTTGCCCAGTTATTGCATCCAAAACCAACCAAATTTCGGCAGGTTCTTTGGCATCGGCTTTTTCGATTGTGCGTTTGACCTTCTTGAGTTCTTCCATCAAGTTATGTTTATTGTGTAAGCGTCCGGCGGTGTCCACAAACAACAAATCTATGGCTCGAGCTTTGCGGGCGGTTGTGGCATCAAAGGCAACGGCGGCGGGGTCAGAACCGTCCAAGCCTTGCACAACGCTAATCCCAAGGCGTTCACCCCAAACCCCAAGCTGTGTGCCAGCCGCCGCACGGAAGGTATCGCCGGCGGCAAACATCACGGTTTTACCTTTTTCGGTGTAATACTGCCCAAGTTTAGCGATGGTCGTGGTTTTACCAACACCATTGACCCCAATCATCAAAATGACCTTGCCTTTTAATTCAACGGTACTTTTTTTGGCATCGGGGGTAAAACCAGCTTGGCGCAGTTTGGCTCTAAAGGCATCTGGCTCGAGTTGAATGGCTAGGGCTTGGGCTAGGGCTTCGCGCAGGTCGCGTTTCCCAGATTGCTTCATGTATTGGCGCACATCATCTAAAATCTCGGCAGCGTATTTTGCGCCAACATCTGCGCCGATTAAGGCAAATTCTAAATCCTCGAGTGTGCTTAGGTCTGATTTTTCGGGGATAATTTCGATCGCTCCGAGCGGACCTGCCATTTGGTTAATTGCCGAGCGGGTTTTGGATAATCCGTCTTTTAAGCGCTGAAGCCAACTCACAATCCCACTGTAGCAGATATAAAACGGGATTCATGCTTAGGTTGTGATTCTTACTTTTTTTTGCTACTATCTGGTATGCAATCTGAGTCGCAACAATCTGGTAAATTGAGTATTAGCTTACAGCCCGATTTACTCGAGTTTGTTCATCATTACCAAATAGAACATCAATTGCCGAGTCGCAGTCAAGTTTTTGCAGATGCCTTAGGGTTGCTGCGCGAACAAGAATTGCGTCGTGCTTACCGTCAAGCCAGTCTGGAGTGGGATAGCAGTCAAGATTCGGTTCTTTGGGAAAGAACGATTAGGGACGGCTTATGAAGCCTTCGATTCGACGCGGTGATATTTGGTTGGTGAATCTGAATCCTGCTCGAGACCACGAAGCCAATGATATTCGCCCAGCCGTGGTTGTGACCAATAATTTTGCCAACGAGGAAGGAACAATGCTGACCGTCGTTCCACTGACCAGCAACACCGAAAAAATTTATCCGTTTCAGGTTCTACTACCGAATCAACGCACAAATTTAGACTTTGACAGCAAGGCGCAAATCGAACAAATTCGCAGTATCGCTTTGGGTCGTTTGCAAAAATACCTTGGATGTATTCCAGACGATCTGATGCAGCAAATCAACTCGAGAATTCGCTTACACTTAGCGCTGTAAACTTTTATGACCACGCTGCTCGAGACCCCAGAAGCCCTTGAAAGCTACGCAAACGCCTATGCCCAAACCCTCGAGGCTGGTGCGGTGCTGATTTTATCTGGTCTGATGGGCGCGGGTAAAACCACCTTTGTCAAAGGGCTGGCTAAAGGCTTAGGGGCAACCAGTCCAGTCTCGAGTCCGACTTATACGTATATTCATGAGTATGCCACGCCACGTGGGATGCTGATTCATATTGATGCCTACCGCCTCGAGACCCCCAGTAAACTTTGGCAGATGGGTTTAGCCGAATACCTCGAGACCAGTTTTGTGACCGTGATTGAATGGGGACAAGGCTTGGATATTCCTGAATCAAAATATTTGCAGCTTGAAATTCTCGAGACTGGTAGGCTGTTAAAGCATGATTGACGAATTGCACAGTCCAGTGATTGACGAATTGCACAGTTTTCAGCCTATAGATTACCGTCAGTCAGTTGGCAGTACCCAAGATGAAATGCGAATTTTAGCTCGAGCAGGAGCGCCAGAATACAGCCTTGTGTTGTCCGAAACACAAACGGCTGGGCGTGGGCGGCGTGGCAAAGTCTGGCAAGCTGCGCCTTATTCTGGCTTGTATTTTACCTTGCTGCTGCGCCCAGATTTGAACTTTGCCGCTTTTGCTTTACTGCCGCTTTTGATTGGGGCTTGTGTTGCCAAAAGTATCAACCTCGAGACTGGAATCAGCACGATGCTAAAATGGAGCAACGATATTTTGAGTGCTGATGCTCGAAAATTTGCTGGTATTTTACTCGAGTCTGAATTGAGCCAAAAAAAAAGAATTGCTCTGGTTGGCATTGGTATCAATGTGCGAAACCAGGACTTTCCAGCCGAATTTAAGGCGGCGGCTTTAGAAGAATTTGCACCAGTTCATCGGCGTAATTTGCTGACCCAAATTCTACAAACCATCCAAGCTGAGTATCCACTTTTTCTCGAGCAACCAAGTCATGCAATAACTTTTTGGAAAGCCCAACCCAACTTTTTAGGGCAAGCTGTTCAGATTCTCGAGCCAAACGGTACGGTCAGCACAGGCATTGCCCAAGACCTCGACTCGAGTGGAGGTTTAATTATACAAACAGCCACTGGCTCGAGGCTACTTTATGCTGGGGAAGTTAGTTTGAAACGCGGTTAATTTTCTTCTAAAGTGCTGATTAAGTTGTGTTTGACAATTAGACTTGTGATAAAAAAACCGCCTTGCGTCGCGCCTCGAGAAACCCTAGACTCGAGGTATGGAACTTTTCATCAGCCGAGTGATTATTTTTGTCAATAACCTACCAGTGGTTGCCGCCTTCTACCAAGATATTCTGGGTTTAGTGCCTAAAATTTGCCCCGACGACCCCAAAGAATGGCAAGAATTTCAGGCGGGAGGTCTCACGATTGCGCTGCACCTGTCCAATGCCCCCAAGCCACGGCGAATCGCCACAAAATTGGTTTTTTACAGCCCCGACGTGAAAGCCACTAAGCAACTGCTCGAGTCTCGAGGAGTTAAACTTGGGCGAGTGCTGAAAACCGAGTTTTTTGAGTTTTGCAATGGCACAGACCCCGAAGGCAATCCGTTTTCAATCTCGAGCCGCTTATAGCCCAACCCATGCTTTGCCGTTCCACTGGCGGACATAGACCCGTTGTTGGGTTTGGGTAATTTCTTCGCTCCAAGCCACCACTGGCACACCGCTCCATGTGACTGCAAGGCTTGGGGTGGCGGCATAGGACTTGGGAGAGATGTTTAAGAATGTGCCGAGTTTTTTCCAAGCGTTGTTTTCCCAGCGCACGACCATGACTTTTAATGAACCAGCATTTTCGACCCAAGCCACATATGGGCGGTTGTTCGGGTCAAGGCGCAACCTTGGGCTGCTGGCTAAACCAGTGGCATTGTTGATGGTTTTTCCAAGGCGCTGCCAAGTTGTACCATCCCAGCGTTTGGCTGCCACATCAAAACCTAGGGTTGCCTCGAGCCACGCAATCACGGGGTAATCGTTGCTGTCTAAGTCAAACGAAGGTTGGGCGGCATAACGTTCTTTATTGAGATTCAAGGAAGTTTCGCCAAGTGGCGACCAGTGTGCGCCGTCCCAGCCGCCAATATAGACGTTAAAATCCTGTGGTCCTTTGTTGGGGATGTATTTTTGGACGCTCCAAGCCAAAATCGGCTGGTCTTTGGAATTGACACTCAGTTCTCTCGAGCGCGAGGCATGGGAAATGTCTGAACTGAGCGAACCGGGGTCAATATTCAGCCATTGTGTCCCATCCCAACGTTCGACAAAGTAACTATCGGCGTTAAAATCTGGGGTCAGTTCGCTCCAAGCTAAAACAGGATAGCCTTTGGAATCCACCCGCAGACTGGGTAAATCGCCAGCCGAATTTTCTTTTTTGCTGGGCGATGGATAGGCGTTCCAACTCGAGCCAGTCCAACGTGCGACATAGACTTTACCGGGTCCTTTGCCTTTGCCATCAAACCCGGAATTGATGTTGCTGCGCTCTGTCCAAGATACATAAGGTGCGTCGTCTTTGGAAATGGCTAAAGAAACATTGAACGAATTAAAACTGGCATCGCGGTTTAACCGCCCACCAAGCGGTTGCCATTTTGTGCCAGTCCAGCGTTTGACAAACACATGGTAGACTCCACTGACATTCTCGAGCCATGCGACAATCGGTGTGCCGTTTTTCTCGAGAACCAACGAAGGGCGAATCGCATCGGCTTTGGGGTTGTTGTTGACTTGGGTAAAGGCGTTCTGGGTTTGACTTGTACCAACGCTCAAGAGTCCAAAGAATAGCAACAAACTCGAGATGATCAACTTTTTTATCATGGATACTCCTATGGGCAAACATCGGTGATGATTTGGTCTGGAATCGGGTAGAGCGTTGGTTTCCCAGCGCCAAGACGGTACTGAATCACGGGCTGAGAAATAAACGTGTCATAACGCTTATTGGCATCTCTGAGGCGCGGACTCCCTTTGCAACTGAGTTTGATGCTCGAGCCAACAATGGCTACCCCAAAACCACGTGAAGGCAAGATTTTAAGGTTAAGCGCATTGGAACTCACCAAACTCGAGCCTTCGGGCAGGCTTGGACTGCTGCCCGACATCCACTGCTCGAGTTTTCTAAAAAAAGTGCTGTCGTAACGCGGATTCATTAAAATTTTATCGTTCGAGACCCCTTTTGGTGCAAAGAGAATTTTGTCTACAAAAATCGTTTCGGGGGAATCGTTAAAAATCTGCATTGCTAAAAATAAGCGCTCGTTGGGTTGTTGTTGTAGCCGCTCATAAGAAAGAGGGTATTTCTGCAAAGGCTTTAGGTACAAGACCCGAGAAGACGCAACCGCCACACTCGAGCCATTGATTTTGAGGCTGCTAAAAGTCGTGTCTAAACCAGCTTTAACATTCACCTCGAGTTCAAGGTTGCGCTTGCCAAAGGCATCCATGATGCGCCAGCTTTTTAAGGGTAAGCCAGTCACCGCAACCGTTTTTATATTATCCCCTGTGTTTGGGCTGGGCTTACCACCAAAAGGATCGTTGGGGACAAGTGGCTGGGGGATTTCGTAATACAGCCGCAATGGGTCGCCGCCTTCCCATTCGTGGACAAAATGGACTCGAGGCTCGAGTTTTGGGGCTGGTGCAGCTAAGGCAGTCATGCCGAGCAGAACAAAAAATAATCTTTTCATATCCCTAAACTGGTTTTACTGAACAGCGCTGTGCCACTAAAACCAGCCGCCGCGATGTTTTCCTGTGCGCCTTGTTCACGGTTGACGACATAAACGATTTTTTGGACACTCGCCCCAAGTTCAGTCAATAAATTGGCGGCTCGAATTGCTTGGGCAGCTGTGGTCAGCACATCTTCAATCAGTGCAACCTTGGCATTTTCGGGCAGTAGACCTTCGATTAACTTGCTTGTGCCGTATTCTTTTGCGCCTTTACGGACAATCACAAACGGTAGCCCAGTCTCGAGCGAGACCGCCGTTGCCAGTGGTACAGCCCCAAGTTCGACCCCAGCCAGACAAGTAATGCCTTGGGGCAGCAATCCCGCCAAGCCAATCGCAATATCGCGCAGCAGTTTTGGCTCGGTCGAAAAACGGTACTTATCCATGTAGTACCGACTGCGTTGTCCACTCGAGAGCAGAAAATCCCCCTCGAGATAAGCGGCTTGTACTAAGCGTTGCCCTACGGTTTTTGCGTCAAATGCCATACATTTATCATACCCTGACTCATGTTACAATTGCTTCGTTCAGACAATTTAATCAGAGCGCTTGGCGCTCGAGGAGGCGTTCTTTTGCAACTTGAGGGAAACAACATCATTCAGGCGACTCCAGAACAGATTTTTATTGCCCTGCAAGACCCTGCGGTGCTGGCAAAGTGTGTCCCGGGGGTCAAAAAACTCGAGGTTGAATCCGAAGGGGTTTTTAAGACCACGCTCGAGGTGGCGGTCGGACCAGTCAAAGGCACATTCAACGGTAAAGTCAGTGTGCTTGAAAAACTCGAGAACACTGCCCTGACCTTAAAAGTCGAAATGCGTGCCCCAGTTGGAATTGCCAGTGCCATCGGGCGAGTGACGTTTCACCCCGAAGAAGGCGCAACCAGAGTCCATTGGAGTGGTGAACCACAACTAGGCGGTATGATTGCCAGTGTTGGTGCGCGTCTGATTGGCGGCGTTGCCAAAGCCCAAGCTGATTTATTTTTCTCAAAACTCGAGCAAGAATTACGTCAATAATTTTTTACGACTCATCGCGGGGTTGGAGGTGCAAATTTTTTAAGATAAGCAGCAATGGCAAACGTTTTTAGCTTAAAAGGAGATTTTTATGGCAGACAAAGTTCCAATTACCCTGACCGTCAACGGCATCAAGCACAGCGCTCATGTCGAGCCACGCACCCTGTTGGTGCAATTTTTGCGCGAACAACTTTTTTTAACCGGCACGCACGTCGGTTGTGACACCAGCCAGTGCGGTTCTTGTACGATTCACATGGATGGTATGGCGGTCAAATCCTGCACGATGTTTGCGGTGCAAGCCAATGGCTCGAGCCTGACCACGATTGAAGGGCTTGGTGAGATTGGCAACCTCCACCCACTCCAAGAAGGTTTCTGGGAAATGCACGGTTTGCAATGCGGCTACTGCACCCCCGGGATGATCATGAGCGCCGCCGATTTGTTGCAGCACAACCCTCAGCCCACCGAAGCCGAAATCCGCCATGGACTCGAGGGAAATTTTTGCCGTTGCACTGGCTATCATAATATCATTAAAGCTGTTCAATACGCCGCCGATAAGATGGCAGGGTGAAAGGGTCAAAAGGTTAAAAGTTTTTCACATTTAACCTTTTGACCCTTTCACCTTTTCACCTTCGCTTTTAAGGAGTTTCTATGACCGAGAAGTATTTTGGTAAAGCCATGAAGCGCGTTGAAGACCCGCGTTTTATCACTGGGGCGGGGAATTATACCGATGACCTTGCGGTGCTGCACATGACCCATGCGGCGATGGTTCGCAGTCCGTATCCTCATGCGACGATTAAGAGCATTGACTCGAGTGTCGCGCTTGCGCTGCCGGGCGTGCTGGCGGTTCTGACGGGTAAGGATTTGGTTGGGGCGGGGATTAACCCAATTCCTACCGGTTGGTTGTTGCCAGACTTAAAAATCTCGGCACACCATGCGATTCAGCCCAACGAAGTCAATCATGTTGGCGATATTGTGGCAGCCGTCGTGGCAGAATCTCGAGCCATTGCCGAAGATGCCGTGGCTTTAATAGACGTGGATTACGAGGTTCTCGAGAGTTTATCTTTGGGTTCGGATGCCTTAGCCGAAGGCGCAGTTCAGGTTCATCCAGAAGCGCCGGGTAATTTGGCGTTTGACTGGACAATTGGCGATAGCGCCGCCGTAGATGCCGAATTTGCTAAGGCAGATAAAATCATTAAGCTCGAGCTTCGCAACCACCGCCTTGTGCCAAATGCGATCGAGCCTCGAGCCAGTCTTGCTGAGTACAAACGTGCCTCGGACGAGTACACACTGCACACCACCAGCCAGAATCCGCACATTCACCGCGTCATGATTGGTGCGTTTGTGATGGGGATTCCAGAACATAAACTGCGAATTGTCAGCCCCGACGTTGGCGGCGGCTTTGGCAGTAAAATTTTCCAGTATCCCGAAGAAGTGATTGTGCTGTTTGCTGCTAAACGCTTAAACCGCCCAGTCAAATGGACTGCCCGCCGCTCGGAATCGTTTGTCTCCGATGCTCATGGGCGCGACCACGAATCTGTTGCCGAAGCTGCAATTTCTAATGACGGAATGCTGCTGGCTTTGCGGGTCAGTACAATTGCCAACATGGGCGCATACCTGACCACCTTTGCGCCGGCTGTGCCAACTTATTTGTACGGCACACTCTTAAACGGCACATACAAATGGAAAGCCATTCATGCCCACGTGCGCGGGGTTTACACCAATACGGTGGGTGTGGATGCCTACCGTGGCGCAGGTCGCCCAGAAGCCACCTATTTGGTCGAGCGGATTGTCAGCATGGCAGCCCTCGAGCTAGGCATGGATGCCGCCGAGTTGCGCCGTAAAAACTTTATTCAACCCGATGAATTTCCGTACCAAACCCCAGTGGCGCTGCAATACGACAGTGGCAATTATGAACCCGCGATGGACAAAGCCCTCGAGAAATTGGGTTATAAGCAGTTGCGGCTCGAGCAAGCCGAAATGCGAAAACAGGGCAAATATATTGGGATAGGTGTCTCCACCTTTGTTGAAGCCTGTGGACTTGCGCCCAGTGCCTTGGTTGGTTCTTTAGGCGCACAAGCCGGGCAATGGGAATCTGCCTTAGTGCGCGTGGCTGCGACTGGCAAAGTCGAAGTTTTAACAGGCAGCCACAGCCACGGACAAGGACACGAAACCGCTTTTGCCCAAGTGGTTGCCGACGAACTACAAATCCCAGTTGAGGATGTGATGCTGGTACACGGCGATACCGCCCGTCTACCGCACGGATGGGGCAGTTATGGCTCGAGAAGTGCGCCAGTCGGATTAAGCGCGATTACTTTAGCGTGTCGCAAAATTACTGATAAAGCCAAGAAAATCGCTGCCCATTTGCTCGAGGCTTCAAGCGAAGACATGGAACACGTCGGCGGAAATTTCCAAGTCAAAGGCGTTCCAGAACGCTCAAAATCCTTTTTTGAAGTCTCTTTGATGGCGCACCTTGCTCATAATTACCCAGCCGACCTAGAACCCGGACTCGAGGCAACCCATTTTTATGACCCGAAAAACTTTGTCTACCCATTTGGTACGCATTTAGCCGTGGTCGAAGTTGATGCCGATACTGGACGCACCAAACTGATTCGTTACGTCAGCGTGGATGACTGCGGACCTCGAGTCAATCCATTAATTGTGGATGGACAACTGCACGGCGGAATTGCCCAAGGCATGGGACAAGCCTTGCTCGAGAACACGGTTTACGATAAAAGTGGGCAACTGGTCAGTGGTTCATACCTTGAGTACACCATGCCTCGAGCCGATGACATGGTACAAGTTGAACTTGACCACACCGTTACACCCAGCCCGCACAATCCACTCGGCTTAAAAGGCATTGGTGAAGCTGGCACAATCGCCAGTACCGCCGCCGTCGCCAATGCCGTCATGGATGCCCTCGAGCCATTTGGGGTTAAGCATCTGGATATGCCATTTACTGCCGAGAAAGTCTGGCGAATCATGCAGCCTAAACTGCTCGAAGCCGCAGATTAAGAGCAGGGGTAAAAGGTCAAAAGGAGAAAAGGTAAAAAGTGGATGTCCGAGATAGGGTTGAACGATTTGAAGACTTGATGGTTTGGCAAAAAGCTCGAGTTTTGACTAAGGAAGTTTACCGAATGACAAGTATAGGACAGTTCGCTCGAGATTTTGGGCTGAGTCAACAGATTCAGCGTGCTTCTGTGTCCATGATGTCAAATTTAGCCGAGGGATTTGAACGAGGAGGACGTGCAGAGTTTCATCAGTTTATTGTGATTGCTAAGGCATCATGTGCAGAAGTTCGTTGTCAACTCTACATTGCCTTAGATGTTGGCTACATCAATCAACTTGAGTTTGATGCCTTAAAAATCAAAGCCGAAGAAATCTCCAAACTCCTAAGCCGCCTAAAATCTTCTGTCGCCGCCCAACTCAAAAAGAACTAACCACCACAACCTTTTAACCTTTTTCCCCTTTGCCCTTTTCACCTCTCCGAAGGAGTCTCCATGTACACAGCCGAATTTGATTACCACAAAGTCTCGAGTGTTGCCGATGCACTGGCAGCCTTGGCAGCCAATCCAGATGCCAAATTATTAGCCGGTGGGCATTCGCTAATTCCTACTATGAAGTTACGCCTTGCCGCCCCAAGTGCTTTAATAGATGTCTCGAGTATCGCGGGGCTAAAAGGCATTCGACTCGAGGGTGACAGCATCATCATTGGTGCGATGACCACCCACCGCGAGCTTGAACACTCGAGTTTGCTCAAAGAAAAATGCCGTATTCTGCCTGAGCAAGCTGCCCTGATTGGCGACCCGATGGTTCGCAACAAAGGTACAATCGGTGGGGCATTGGCGCACGCCGACCCAGCTGCCGATTATCCAGCCAGTATGCTAGCACTTGGTGCGAAAATGAAAATCGAAGGCTCGAGTGGGGCTAGGGTTGTGAATGCTGACGAGTTCTTCGTTGGGATGTTCCAAACAGCCGTTCTCGAGGGTGAGATGCTGACCGAAATTCATATCCCGAGCAACACGCTAGGCAGTGCTTATGAAAAGTTCGCTCACCCTGCCAGTCGCTATGCAATTGTTGGCGTGGCAGTGGTCAAGCACTCAGATGGTTCAACTCGAGCCGCCCTGACAGGTGCAGGAGCTTGTGCTGTGCGTTTACCGAAACTCGAGGCAGGGGAGACCACGGGTTTGATTGCCGCTTCGGAGTTGCTGTCTGACCATTTTGCCAGTGCCGAATACAGAGCGCATTTGGTGGATGTGATGGCGCGAAAAGCCTTGGCTCGAGTTTAAGGTTTTGAATTGGCTGAGGCGGCTTTTTGTCGTCTCAGCTTTTCATTCTCAAGCCCGTCGTCTAAACCAACGTCTGCCCATTCCATTATTTCGCTTGGACTAAAATTTTGAATTTCTTTTTCTATCGTCTCGAGACGGCTCATACTTGGTAGTATAGCGCATGAGCGAATTTACCCACCTTGGTAAGGGTCGAAAAATTATTGATGGTCTCGAGAAAATTCTGGGTCAAGCGCAGTACGTGGCTGACCTTGAGTTCGCTGGAATGCTGCATATCAAATTGGTGCTGAGTGTTTATGCTCATGCCAAAATTAGGGCGTTGCATCTCGAGGCGGCAAAAGCCATGGATGGAGTCGTGGCGGTGCTCACTTTTGATGATTTACCAACCCGCCATAAAATTATCAATTCGCGTTCCAGTGCGGTTTTGGCGCGGGATGTGGTGCTGTTTGCGGGTCAACCGATTGTGGCTGTGGTGGCAAAAACCGCCGAACTGGCTGCCGATGCTGCTAGCTTGATTGACATCGAGTATGAAGAATTGCCAGTTGTGCCAGACATGGCAGCTTCTCGAGCCGAGCAGATTATTGTGTGGCAAAACGGTGTGCCAAAAGAAGGAGCGGATTTAACCTCTTTGCATGGCGATACGGCGGTTGGAGCATCACAACAGATTACGGGGTCAAACATTCTTGAGTCAAAAACCTTCTCGAGGGGTGATGTGGGGGCTGCTTTTGCCAGTGCCGATATTATTCTCGAGCAGACGTTTTCTACGCCGTGGGTGCATCAGGCATACCTCGAGCCTCATGCAGCTGTGGTTGTGCCGGGGACAGAATTAACAGTCTACTCGAGTACCCAAGGGCAGTTTGCGGTGCGTTCCGAAGTGGCACGGCTTTTGGGGATGCCCGAACGCAAGGTGCGGGTTGTACCAATGACGGTCGGCGGTGGTTTTGGGGCAAAATATGGGTTAATCGAACCGCTTGTGGCGGCAATTGCAGTGGCGCTGAATAGACCAGTCAAAATGGTTTTAACCCGAAGTGAAGACATGATGACCACCACTCCTGCTCCAGCCACCGAATTTAAGGCACGGCTGGCAGCAAATTCAAATGGCGATTTATTGGCGCTCGAGACCGATGTGGATATGGACAATGGTGTTTTTCCATTTGGCTTTGGCAGTATTGTAGCCATGCTTTTTGGTGGCACGTACAAATGCCCGAGTTTCCGAGCTACGATTCGGCAATTGGCAACCCATAAGCCGCAAGGCGGAGCATACCGTGCGCCCGGAGCGCCCCAAGTCGCCTTTGTTCTCGAGAGTTTAGTAGATGAACTGGTGCGTCGCGTCAAAGCCGACCCAATCACATGGCGGCTGCGTCATGCGGTTGTGGCTGGCGACCCAACTGGAACAGGGGCAACTTGGGGTGGAATTGGTATGCGCGATGTTCTCGAGGCAGCCCAAAAACATCCAATCTTGACTGCGCCTCGAGAACCAAATGTGGGTCTTGGCATTGCCGTTGGCGCGTGGGGTGGGGCATTTTCCCCGGCTGGTGCGGTTTGCCGCATTGAACCAGACGGCACAGTGCGGCTTCAAGTGGGCAGCGTGGACATCAGTGGGGTGCATAGTTCCTTGGTGTTGGTGGTTGCTGAAACGTTAAGCATTGAACCCGAAAGTATCGAACTGGTGCAGGGCGATACCAACATGGGTCCATATGCCCCTGCTTCGGGCGGTTCGCAAGTCACGGTTAGTGTCTCGGGCGCGGTGCTGGATGCCTCGAATAGTGTTAAACAACAACTTCTTAAACTGGCAGCCTCCGAACTCGAGGCGCACATCGAAGATTTAGAACTTAAAAACGGTCAAGCCCAAGTCAAAGGCGTGCCAGACCGTGGTATCACGATTGCCAAACTGGCTGGAATTGCCCAACGCAAAGCTGGTGGCGATGGTCCAATTGTCGCCCAAGGACGCAGTGCCATGAAATCTGGTGCGCCCGGCTTTGCGGTTCACTTGGCAAAAGTTCACGTTGACCCAGAGACTGGTTTTGTTACACCACTCCAGCAAGTTGCTATTCAAGATGTTGGTTTTGCCTTAAATCCAACCCTTGTCCAAGGGCAAATGCACGGCGGTACAGCCCAAGGCATCGGCATGGGTTTATACGAAGCTATGCGTCACGACCAAGTTGGTGGTCACAGCACCGCCAATTTTCTCGAGTACGCTTTTCCACGCGCCACTGATATTCCGCCACTCGAGACGACGATGGTACAAAACCCGTCTGACGCTGCTCCGTTTGGCGCTCGAGTGGTTGGCGAACCGCCACTTGTGCCGGGTGCAGCCGCGATTTGCAATGCGATTTTTGATGCCGTCGGGGTGCGGATTCTCGAGCTACCCGCCAAGCCCGAAACCATTTGGCGTGAGATGAAAAGGTTAAAAGGTTAAAAGGGGGAGTAGGTTTTTACTTCTTGACCATATACACGCACCCATCTTGGGCAGCACCTTCTTGCTCACAAGACAGCACCTATCGGGCTGCTTGCGCTTCGTGCATGGTCGCTTTTAACCTTTTCTACTTTTCCCCTAGACCTCAGTCTAGATTAAACTCCATGCTATCAAAGACATCCTGAGTGGCATGGCGGACGGTGGGGGTGTCTGGGGCTTGATAAAACTCGCCTTGAAAAAAGCCTCGAGTCAGTTTTTGCACCACGGGCATCAGAATAAATAAAGCGATGATGTTTGGCACTGCCATGATAGCCAATAAAAATTCGGCACTCGAGAGAAAGCTGCCATATTCGACCACAATAAATGGCGCAAGAAAAACCATCCCGACCCAGACCAAACGCAACGACCAACGCAAGCCATCGCCAAATAAATGCCCAAAGGCTTCTTCGGCATAGAGCGCCCATGCGATGGTGGTGGCGATGGCAAATAGCGTAATCACGACGGCTAATGTGCCTGTGCCTAAGCCTGCCAGTTGCTCGTTAAAGTTTGTGCCAACCACCCCAAGGCTACGAAAAGCACTGGTCACGGTTTCGGCTGGAATGGCTTCACCCATGCCTTGCCAAACGGCTGGCACGGTTAAAACCGCCAGAGCCGTTAAACTCGAGACCATCAGTGCCACAAAAACCTCGACCACGCCCCAAAAACCTTGACGCACAGGATGATCAACTTGGGCTTGAGCGTGAGCGATACTCGAGACCCCTAAGCCCGCCCCAGTGGCAAAAATACTGCGGGCAAAACCTTGCGAAACAATTGCAAAAAGTGCATAGCCCGTGCCGCCAGCCGCCGCCGCATTAAAAGAAATTACGCCTGTAAAAATACTGGCAAAAGCACTGGGGAGAACCGCAAAATTTTTAATGATTAAACCAATCGCTAAAACTGCATAAATACCCAGCATTAAAGGAAATAATACTTGTGCCACTCGAGCAATTCGGGTTGCGCCACCGCCGATAATCAGCAGCACAATAATTGCCATCACCAGACTCGAGAAGACTGGGCGCAGTTCAAAACTGGCTTCAAGGGCGGTGGTTGCCCCCGAAATTTGCGCTAAATTGCCAAGTGCAAAAGCGGCAATAATTGCCAAGACCGAAAAAGCTGCTCCTAAAAACTTGCCAATCGGGGCTGGAAAAACGCCTCGAGCAATGTACAAAAACGGACCACCCAAAATACTGCCATCGCTGTAGATTCGCCGTAAATGCTGTGCCAAGACAACCTCGCCGTATTTGAGTGCCATTGCCAGCAGACCAAAAACCCACATCCATAAAATTGCACCCGGACCACCCAGTAAAATGCCAGCCGTGACCCCGACAATGCTGCCCGTGCCAACTGTGCCGCACAGGGCAATCATGGTGGCTTGATAGGCTGTGATTTGACCACTCGAGCCAAAGTGTCGTTCACGGATTGCGCCAATCGTTTCGGTAATAATCAGACCAAGTTTTGAGAACTGGATTCCACCACTGATAACCGTATATAAAATGGCTGCCAGCAGTAGTGGCACAACAAGGATTAAGGTGCGGAGCAAATCTGGACTCATGACTCTACTGTATCAGGATTCAGGCTGTGCTGCACTTTCTGGAGTTATCTTGTTGCATCCGATGGGAGACATCAGCGTGTTCCACCCGATGGGACGACCCGAATTTTCATGCCTCGAGCCACTTTGAGTTTTTTCATCGCCACTTCTGCCATTTGTATCCGCCCAAGGCTATTTTCTCGACCACGCACCCGAAACATTTGCCGCTCACCTTTTGGGGTGATAATTGTGGCTAAGACCGTGCCATAAATTGCTTTCCACTGGTCATAAAGGCTTTGGTCAACAAAAATCGTGGCTTCGTCGGGACTATAAATCGGTAAGACCATCAACTCGAGCGGTTCGGTAATCTGGCTGGCAGAACCGAGTAAAATTTGCCGTTCGTTGGTCAATTCGACCAGGATTTCGGCAGTTCGGCGCGGTGGTAAGTCGCAACCATGAATAATTTCCTCGATATTGCTTTTCCCATTGACCAAGCCAATCACCTCAAGCCGTTCGGGGTTGGTGCTGCTTGGTGCGACCCCAGCCCACTGTGGCGAGAGCATCCAGTTTTTTAAGCGCCCACGAATTTTTTTCCACTCGAGGTTTTCGCTGTGCAGTTCTAAAAGTAAAAGTTGGGTGGGACGGTCAATGCTCTGTTCGTTGGGTAATTTATTTTCAAAAAACTCAAAAGCAGCACTGGGAAAGCTCGAGATGATACTGAGCGCCCGTTCACCCTTGGATGGTGGATAGACGGCATGGACAATTCGCCCATTGATGACGCTAATCAGTCCGCCTTGGGCATACTCGAGTCGCACCGAACCCGTGCGGGCATCGCGTTGCAGCATTTGCAGCACCCCAACCAAGGGAAAATCTGCGACATTTCCTTTTAGCACAACGCTGCTCTCATGGATGGCGATTATGACACGCTTCACTTCAAATGCAAATATCGTATGGCACAGTTCATGGTGTTGTATGGCACAGTTCATGGTGTTGTATGCTTTGTTTTATGCCAGTTAAACAATCACAGACTCGGTTTCGGGTACGTTACGCCGAAACCGATGCCATGGGTATCGCCCATCACAGTAATTATTTGATTTGGCTCGAGATGGGCAGGGTAGAATTTTTGACCCAACTTGGGCTGCCATACCGCGAAGTCGAAAAGCGTGGGGTCTTGTTGGTGGTCAGTGGCGCAGCCGTCAAATACCGCCGCCCAGCGATATTTGACGATGAGCTTTTATTGACCACTCGAGTCGGCGCACTCAAATCGCGTTTGATTCGTTTTGAATACGCCATCGAACGCACCCACGACTCAGCTTTAATTGCCGAAGGTTCGACCGAGCATATCGCTACCGATTTTGAGAAGCGTGCCATTCCAATTCCACAGTATTTGCGCGAATTGCTCGAGTAATCTATGCTATACTTAAAGTCGTGGTTAGCCAATTGTCAGTCTGCAACCCTTAATTTACCAACCAAAAAATGTGCATTTGGTCGCCCTGCGCTAGACTAATGTGCCGCCCAAGGAGTCATCATTAGCACGTCATCTCGTCCTGTTCGTCCACGCCGCAGCAAAAACTTTTCCGAAATAGCGCCGCTTTTTGAAGCCCCAGCCCCAGAACCCATGCCAAAGGTGGTCAAGCCGCGCAAAGTTGCGGTCAAGCCAAGTCAAATTTCTGAAATAGAGGTCGTTCCAAAAACCAAACGGCGCAAACTGGTTGCTCCATTGGTTGAGATTTTGGTGCAGCCTGAACCAGTGCAGCTTGCAGTCCCAAGCGAGCCAGTCAAAAAAGGGCGACCCAAAAAGGCAGTGGTTAGCCAACCCGAGCCAGAGCCAGTTGTGTTGCTCGAGCCAGAGCCTGTTATTTTGCCCGAGCCAGAGCCAGTTCTCGAGCCAACTGTGGAAGCTTTACAAAAAGCGCCAGCCAAAACTCGTGGCAGACCCAAAAAAGTTTTGGTTGCGGCAAATCTGCCCGAAGTTGTTAAGCCCAAAGCTCGAGGTCGGGCTGCCAAACTTGCTGTTGTCATAACTCCAAGTGTTGAACTTCTTGAACCGCTCGAGCCAGCCCGAAATCCTGAAACGCTTGAAGTCATTCCAGATGCCCCAGTTGCCCCAAAGTTGGTGCGTTTACGGCGTGAAGCTCGAGAACACGTTTTTTCACATCAGGGCGCGTTGTACAACCCATTTGAAGCCTTGCTTGAGCATTTTCGAGCCACGCCTAGTGGCTTCAACAGCCGCGAGTTGGCGGCAGACCTCGACCAAGCCTTGCTTGACCGCCTTGGTGGACGCAAAGGACTCGAGGAAGCGATTGCCAACTTGGAGCGCAGTGGTTATTTGATTGCTCCCAAGCGGGGTATTCACCAATCAAGCCGAGAATTTGTGCCAACCGTCGGGCGGCTCGAGCTTCGCAGTGATGGTTCTGGCTGGTTTACGCCAGACACGCCGGGTTTGCGTTCGATGTTGATTCCCAAAGGCTCGCTGTTGTTTGCTTGGCACGGTGACCGCGTGGTGGCACGTGAATTGCGCCGCAATGGACAAAGCGAAGGCGAAGTTATTCGGGTGCTTGAACGTGCCAGAAATTCTTTGACGGGGACTTTGGAACACCAGCGCGGCTATGCACTTTTGCGCCCCGACGAAAGCCATTTGCCAAGCATCGCGCTCGAGTCTGATGGGCTCAGTTCAGGAACACGCTTGGTTGCTACGCTGGTCTACCCAGAAGATTCTGGCGAAGACGAGGCGCTGGCTCGAGTTAAGAATGTGCTGGGCGATGCCAGTTCGCTCGAGTCTGAACGGGCGGCGGTGATTGCTCGTTTTGGGCTACCCGAGACATTCCCCGAGGTCGCCCAAAAACAAGCCCTAAAACTTGGTTCGATGACTGCCAAAGACCTCAAAGGACGAATTGACCTGCGTGGCAAACGGGTTTATGCCCTAAGTGGTCTGGAGATGGCATTGCAAATCGAGCCGCTTGGCAATGGCAATGTGCTTTTGGCAGTCCACTATGCCGATGCTGCCCATTGGATAGATGAGGCTACGCCGCTCGAGGCAGCCATGTTTGAGCGCGGTGCAGCCTGTCATTTACAAGGTCAAAACCTAGCATTGTTCCCGCAAAACCTGCTTCAGACCATGCAGTTTGTGGTCAATACCGAGCGTTTGGCGCTGTCAGTCTTAATCGAAACCAGCAACACTGGCAATTTAGTCAACTATGTGGTGCGTCCTAGTGTGATTGGCGTGGTTGGACTTTTGGGCAACGCGACCGAAACAGAACAAGCCCTGATTACCCAAATTGGCGGTTTAGAAAGCGCTCTGACGCTGGCAACTCGACTTTGCGCCGCCACAATCACTGCTTCGGATGTGATGGCGTTGTACCGTGTGGCTGGCGAAACCAGCCCCGAACTCCCATCGGCACTTGAGCGCTCGAGTGGTTTTGACCCAGCCAGTGTGGTGATTAAAACCTTGCGTCAAAAATTAACCCAGCCCAGCACCTTAAAAGCCATTCACTCAGCCACAGCAACCGAAGGGTTAAGCCTCACAAGCCCATTGACTCGAGCGGCTGATTTTATCAACATTCGGATTTTATCGTGGTGCGCTACTAAACTCTCGATTCGCAAGCGCCAACAATTGCTCGAAACCTTGCCAAGCCTTGCCACTAATTTGGCGCGTCTCGAGCAACGGGCATTGGCTAGCGAACAGAACCTCGAACAATTTCGGGCTATTCAAAATCTCACCCAAACCTATCCTCTGCGCGGTGTGGTGGTTGCGATTAACGAATTTGCCCTCGAAATCGTTCTCGAGAATGGTGCAGTTGGTCAATTAGCGCTCGAAGATTTGGGTGAAGAAGCCACCTATTCGCCTAACCAATGGAAAACCCGTCTCGGCAGGGTCTTTAAGCCGGGTAGCATCGTGCGTGTGGTCGTAGAAAAAACCCGACCCGCCACCCGCGAGGCACAACTTGCCTTGCATCAAAAGGAGTCCCATATGAGCAGATTGCGCCGCCGTAAACCGGGCGCAAACGCCAGCAGCACCACCCCAGGTGTAAAGCCGAGCGTAGGCAAAACAGTAGCTCGTCGTGGTGTGGTTGTTTTAGGCAACCGCCCCCGAGCCGAATATCCGCGTCCCGTCCGAATTACCGCCCGTAAATTGTATTTTGGTGAATGGAGCAAAGAGCGCTTTGCCGAACTCGAGGGCGACAACCCCGAATTTGAGATGGCACGCCCAGCCCCACGCCCAAATCGTCCACTGCCCAAAGGTAATGCCGAAGTGCGAGGCAACCGTCCGCACGAACCGCGTCCGCCTCGCCCGCCCCAAGCCAATCAGCCCCGCCCCGAGGCAGCGCCAGCCGCTCAGCCGCGCCGTGCGCCCCACCCCCATGCTGCCCAACCAGACACAGCCCGCAACTCGAGAATCGAAGCCCTGCGCCAACGCCAGATGCAAGCCCTCGAGCGCAATGCCAACCGCGCCCAGAGCGCCCCAGCCCCAGTCACTGCTGTAATCCCAGTCGCCCTCGAGACCAGCGAAGCCAGCCCTGTCAACAGCAAACCCGCCTACCGCTCACGCCGTCGCCCAAACCGTACTTCAGCCGCTTAAAGTGGTCAAATGACAAACACCAAGTTGGTGTTTGTCATTTTTAATTTTGGGATAGATTTAGCTTTTTTTCTTTATGGTTTTCTCAACAGTGCGTAACACTTCACGCCAGTCTATGTTTTTCGCCAGTTGTTTGCCCTGCTCGAGCAGTGTTTGGTTGAGTTGGTTCTCGAGTGGTGGCAATTCTGGTCGTCGGGCGCGAAAATAGCGCTCTGCCACAGCCCCCAAAGCAAAAGTGCTGGCGTAGACCATCGGGGTATTTAGAACCATGCCCAAGACTGGAATGGCTTTTAAGGCGCTTCTCGAGGCAATGCGGCTGGCATAACTCAGTGCCACCGTACCCGCCAACTCGAGCGCGATTTCTTTGGCACGTTCTTTGGTCAGCGCAAAGCCATAAATCTCGCCGATTTCCCAAACCATTTTGATGTGCAACGGCAAAATCACGGCTAGGTCCAAAAATGGCACTGGCTCGAGCGAAATTCCCGCGCACCAGAGGGCGCGTTGCTGAATCAGGCGCTGGCTTTCTTGGTGTTCTTGGCTGCCAGTAGCGATATTCAGCACCGTGACTTTTTGGTCGTAAAGCTCGAGTTCATTCATAATTCTATATTACGCGCCCAAAGCCAGATGAGTTGCAAGTCTCTACAACTTAAATTTCTTTATCGTCTGGGGTTGGAGGGGCTGCGCCGACTTGAATCAGCATCGCAATGGCAATCATGCTCAGACCAGCCACCGCCAAAGCCGGAAAAGGACTGCCTTGAATCATCCGAATCATAAAAAAGATTGCTAAAAAGCCACTGACCGCAAAGCCAAGTGGACGCGCCCATTTTGCTTCTTGGGCGAGACCATAGCCAGATAAAGCGGCAAGGCTACCAAAAATTCCACCAGTCACCAAAGAAATCAGGCTGCCCGAAGTCATCAGCCCAATAAACCCAGCAATCAGCACCACCACGCCGTAGAGCATCATGTATCTGGCGGGAGTAATTTTTTTCATGGTGTCTCGATCTGTTTAATTGCGGCTTCGAGCAAGGGGTCAGTGCCTTTGGTCAGGGCTTGGAGGTCGTCCTTGATGGCTAAATCTGGAATTATTTTCTCTAATAAAGGTTCTTCGGAAGGGTATAAATGGCGAATCACCGCCAAACGCAATTCGCTGCCCTCGAGTAAACGCAATGGTAGGGTCGCATATTTTGAACGTCCAGCCGTGGATTCACCAATAAATTTGGTGTACGAAGCCCGTTGCCACGCCAAGCCCATGACTTCGGCAGCACTCGAGGTCTGGTTATTGACCAAGACAACCACTTTGCCCGTAAATACACTTGGAAACTCGAGTGTAACTTTGTTGCTGTTGCCAATTGCCTCGAGCATCCCATTTTTTAAGGTATAGGTCAGAATGCCAACTCTGGAGCGCATTTTAAGCACTTCACCTTGGAAAAAAGCACTCAGTGTTAGCAGCGTTTCGTCAAGGTAGCCACCGGTGTTGAAGCGCAAATCTAAAACCAAACTTTTTGCACCGCGAGACACCAAATTCGAGAGCAAATTATGGACTTTTTGGGCTGTGCCAATGGCTTTGAAACTTGGAATACGAACATAGGCTGTGCCATGCTCGAGTAATTTTCCTTCTGGACTCAGTAGCCCCATCAGCAACCCCGAAGCTGGAACAACTGTTAAATCAAAAACTTGCCCAGCCCGCTCGAGCCGTAACACCACAGGTGTGGCATCTGGAAAAGTGTTTTGTGAAACCGACCACGGCTTATTTTCGCGGCTCATGCTTAGGATTTTATCGCCGCGCTTGAGACCCATTTCTGCCGCACTCGAGCCAGCCAATACACGATAAACAATGTTCTCGCGCAATTCTATGCCAAGCCCAAAGCGGGTATCCAGACTGGCATCGCCAAGTTGCTCGAGTCGAATGCGCTCAAGGTCTGGCAGCGCCACAAAGCTCGAACTGGCATCGAGGTTTTGGGTGATGCGTTTGAGGTCATCATAGATTTTGATTGCAGCGCAAGTTGCTTCTGTGCCACAGCGTTCTTGCAAGGCGTTTTGGACTCGGGTTTTAAGGCTACTGACATCGAGCGTATCAGCATCCACATGGTATTCGGTCACAAACTCGAGGTATTGTTTGACCAAATCACTGGCAGGCGAAGCCGCCGCCACCGAGCCGAATAAAAACCAGACCAGAAAGAAAATTTTGAACATCGTGCGCCTATTCTGCCCTAAAACCAGGCTCGACTCAAGAGGGTAGACTTATTCTATGCTCGAGGACACTTGGAATCTAGTTCGATTAGGCTTAGGCGCATTGTCGCGCCCTGCGGTTCAGGTACTCAATACCAGCCAATTTGAAATGACTGCCGCAGTGGCACTTGAACTGGCAAAAGATGGTCACTTTAAGCGCTTATCTCAAGCTAAATTTGTCGTTCCAGCCGACCGAAACGAGGCTCGAGCCTTTTGGATGAACCTTTATAATGCCCAGACTCTGCACGCCATGCAGCAAGCCCAAATTAAGGATACGGTGCTTGAATCGTTGGGCTTTTATGCTCGGTTTGCTTATTTGGTCAATGGCTTGGTTTTTAGCCTTAACGACATCGAACATGGTGTGCTGCGTGAAAATCGGGCTGGTTTAGGCAGAATGCCCTTTGCCAAGACCGACCCCCGAGCCGCCTATACCTTGCCACTCGAGCCTCGAATTCATTTTGCGCTCAATTGTGGAGCGCTGTCTTGTCCGCCAATTCGGGTCTATGTCGGCAGTCAACTCGAGGCACAGCTTGAACTTGCGACCGCCAGTTATTTGCAAGATTGTCGGCTCGAGAACAACGTCGTCTGGTTGCCAAGGCTTTTATCGTATTACCCACACGATTTTGGGCAGCCACTCGAGTTTGTACGGCGTTATCGCTCAGACTTACCAGCCACGGCTCGAGTTAAGTATTTGCCGTATTCTTGGAAAAAACTTTAGTATTGTCACAAAAATGTCATCTCAACTTTCATAAAAAGCCCTACAATGATATTCACCGTGAAAGCCATTCTCGAGACCGTTTCACACGATAAGTGCCATGTCATTCATGACCTTGCGGCTGCCAGTTTTTTGACTGACCCCCGCACCAGTGTGTTGATAGAGCCATTTATTGAGCAAGAAAGCACGATTACGGGTGCAGCCGAGCGGGTTGGAATCTCGAGTTTACGAATGTTTCGGGCGGTGCAGCGCATGGAAAACCTTGGTTTGATTCGGGTCTCCAAAGCCACCCCTCGGCGCGGACGACCCCAAAAGCACTATCGGGCGGTGGCAGACCGATTTTTTGTGCCGTACAACACCATCAGTTCGGACACCCTCGAGGACTTTTTACTCGAGCAAGATGACCGTGTGCGCCGGGTGTTGTTTCGTTGCCTAGCCGCCCATATGCACGAAATTCTAGGCGATGAATCCCAACCCGGACGGGTGATTCGCCGTGCGGCTGGCACACTCGAGCAAATCGGCAGAATCGAAGCCTATTCGGTGGCAAACTTAGGCGAAGCCAATGCCGAGAAGCCCAAGCCGCTCCTCTCGAGTGAACACAGCCTAGGCTGGAGCGATTATGCTGCCCTGACGCTTGACCGTGAATCGGCACTCGAGTTGCGCCGCGAATTGACGACCCTGTTTGCCAAGTACGCTAAGCCGCGTGGCAAGCAACAATTCTTGTTTCGCAGTGGGCTAACCCCAGTCCGTGAATCGCTGGCAGATTTGCTTGATAAACCTAAACGGTAGATTGTCGGTCTGCCAAAGTACGTTATTCTCAGAATTCTGGCAGTACAATACCAGAGCTGACGCTACTAAAGCGTCTTGAATTTTGGAGGAAAACGCTAATGGGTAAATATATCAACTTAACCGACGCTGATTTTGAACAACAAATCTCGAGTGGCTTAACCCTTGTGGATTTTTGGGCAGAATGGTGTCCGCCGTGCAAAGCCGTTGCACCGACCATCGAAAAACTGGCAGAAGAATACGAAGGGCAGGTCACTGTCGCTAAAATGGACATTGACTCAAATCAGCAGACTCCCCCAAAATTTCGTATTATGAGTATCCCGACAGTGATTCTGTTTAAGGATGGTCAGCCTGTAGAATTTTATACAGGCGCGGACATGAGCGGCAATAAATACCGTGCCATGATTGCTAAGCACAACATCGTCAGCCCAGCCACTGAAAAAACCTTGCAGCCCACAGCTTAGGCTCGAGCCTAGAAAGTCCTTCCAGACTTATACTCTGGAAGGTTTTCTTTTGGTTGGTGCAGCACTTCTTGCAGTTCCTCGAGCCAAAAAGGTTCTCGAATCAGGCTTCTGGCAGCTTGAAAGATGATCGTTTGTGGTTTGCTGTGTTCATCGAGATACTTGATATAAACGGTCTTTGGTCGGGTGATACTCGATAACTTGGTTGTCTGAATCGTGATAATGTTCTGAAAACGAATGGTTTTTTGTAACCCAAGGCGCGAAATGACAAACGACTGTTTACCGCGCTGAACGTGATAAAGACTGAATGTGTACCAAAGTGCATAGATTGCGATGACGCTAAAAATAGCCACCATAAACCAACGCTCTTGTGGTGTTGCTAAACGCCTCAATACCCCACGCCCAGTGGTTAGGGCTGGAGATGTGGCAAAATAAATGGTCAGTGCCAGAAATCCAAAGCCAATCAGTCTTAAAAAGTCGGTCAGGCGAGTCGAAATTCTTTGCATGACCACACTGTAGCAACAAAAAGTTACTAACGCATTTTTGCCCGTACATCCTCGAGGGCAGCTTCAAAAGCATCTATAAAAACGTCCTCGAGTGTTTGGTCATCCTCGAGTTTGGTGGCGAATTCTTCGTCCGAAGCCCAACGCAGGCGCACATCCCACGCCGACGAGATTTTGCCTTTGGCAGCAATCACATCGCCCAGCCAAGCGACTGCTTCTATCGGGTCGGTAAACGGCGCAAAAAAGCGTTCGTTGCGGACTTCGTTCTCGCTCGAGACCAACCAGACATTGGCTTGGATTCGTCCGCCGTCGCGCCGTAAAAAAACTTGGTCTACATCCCAGCTATGAAAGCGCTGTATGGCTCGAGTGTGGAATGGTTTGGTGCGGCGCGGCATTAAGATTAGTCTAACGGCTACTTCATCGCCTTTCGTCCTGATTTGCGTTAGACTTTACTTAATGAGTTTTGACACCCACCCTAAAATTGCGCTGCATGGTTTAACCTTTGATGATGTGCTGCTGCTGCCAGCCTACAGCGAAGTTACCCCAGATGTGGTCAGCACCCGCACCCGTTTAAGCCGCAATATCTGGCTAAATTTGCCACTGGTCTCGAGTGCCATGGATACGGTTACGGAAACCAGTATGGCAATTGCCATGGCTCGTACTGGCGGCATTGGTATCCTGCATAAAAACATGAGCCTAGAAGCCCAAGCCGATATGGTGCGGAAAGTCAAACGCTCCGAATCTGGAATGATTGTAGACCCAATCACCTTGCCGCCAAGTGCGTTGCTCGAGGATGCCGAAAACCTAATGCGCGAGTACCGTATTTCCGGTGTGCCGATTGTGGATGATTCTGGGTTATTACTTGGGATTGTCACCAACCGAGATTTGCGTTTTGAAGACGATTTAACCCAGCGCGTAGACAGCATCATGACTCGAGAAGATTTAATAACTGTTCCACAAGGCACAACCCTAGAAAATGCTCGAGACATTTTTAAGCTCCATAAAATCGAGAAACTCTTGGTCGTGGACTCGAGTTACCGCTTGACCGGTTTAATCACGATTAAAGATTTGCAAAAACGCATGGATTTCCCCAATGCCGCCAAAGATAACCTTGGGCGATTGTTGGTTGGGGCGGCAGTTGGTATCTCTAAGGATTTTGAAGCTCGAGCCAAAGCCCTGGTCGAGGCTGGCGTGGATGTGCTGGTCTTGGATAGCGCTCATGGTCACAGTAAAAACATTCTCGAGGGTGTGAAGTACCTTAAAAGCACCTTCCCAAAAATAGATGTGATTGCTGGCAATGTCGCAACGGCGGCTGGGGCAGAAGCACTGGTTGAAGCTGGTGTGGACGCGGTAAAGACCGGGATTGGACCCGGCTGTTTTGCGGCGGGTACTCGGGTTTTGATGGCAAATGGAACATATAAAAACATTGAGGATGTCCAAATTGGCGAACGGGTCATCAATATGCACGGCTTACCCGTAACTGTGGTCAATGCTTGGTGTACTGGCACTCGGGAAGTCATGAGCTTACGTCACACCCAATGGTATGGTACGACTCGAGCCACACCAGACCATCGTTTTTGGGTTGGTGATATGAGTACCGTGGCAAGTAACGCGCTCAGCAGTCGAGGGTACGCTAAAATTCTCGAGCAACCCACACGTTTTGGCATAAGCAAATATAAATGGAAGCACCTTGAAGATTCTTCAAAAGATGCGATGCTCCTACCGCGTAGGATTTCATTTGAATTGCCTTCGGAGTTCAAAATTGATTTGCACCAGTACGCGGTTCGTCATGAGCAACTTGAAGCCAGATACATCACCACCATGCACTCGAGTTATGACTTAGGGTATATTTTTGGTACTTTCCTAGGTGATGGTCATGCTTTTTTGAATTCAAATGGTAAAAGCGAAATTGGTCGGGCGGACTGGTATTTTGGCATTGAAGAACACCACATTGCCGATAAATTACTGGGTGCATTAGAACGTGTGTCTGGAGTTCGTGCCATCAAAAAACCAGACGGCAACATCATCCGAATTTACTTTCATTCCTTACCTTGGGCAAGATTACTGGCACAATTTGGCAAACGCTACGATAAACACTTGCCAGAAGCCTTCTGGTGTAATAACCTCGAGTATCAATCGGGGCTTTTTGATGGTTTAGTGGATTCAGATGGTTTTATTGGCAACGATGACCGAATTCAATTTAAGAACACTTCAAGTCAACTGGTCGAATTATTTTCGGTGCTGTGCCAACAAGTCCAAGGTTCTTTTCCTAATCTCGAGACTGAAGAAGCCCATGTCGGCGGACTCAAAGGAGTAATCCTCGAGAATTGCCATGAATCCTACCGAGCCAGATTGAATAAATCCTTTGCTAAACGCCTGACCGAACAGTACCAAATCGTCAAGAATCTCGAGACTCACCCACCTTTTGAAGCTGTCCCTGTCTACGATTTAGAAGTGGATTGCCCAACCCACAGTTTTATTGCCAACAATGCGATTGTCCATAATTCAATTTGCACCACCAGAGTCGTGACTGGCGTGGGTGTGCCGCAAATCAGCGCCATTATGGAATGCGTCTCGAGTGCTGAAGATGTGCCAATTATTGCCGATGGTGGCATCAAACAAACTGGCGATATTCCTAAAGCGATTGCGGCAGGTGCAAGCAGCGTCATGATTGGCGGACTTTTTGCGGGTACAGACGAAGCCCCCGGCGAAACGATTCTGCGCGAAGGGCGGAAATACAAAACCTACCGAGGTATGGGCAGCGCTGGGGCAATGAGTGCTGGCAGTTCTGACAGGTACTTCCAATCTGGCTCGAGGAAATTTGTCCCAGAAGGTATCGAAGGCATTGTGCCGTATAAGGGAACAGTCTCGGATGTGATTTATCAGATGGTGGGTGGCTTAAAAGCGGCGATGGGTTATACGGGTAGCCCGACCCTCGAGCATCTGCGTTTACACGCCCAATTTACGCGCATTACGATGGCTGGGCTAATAGAATCGCATCCGCATGATGTGACCATCACCCAAGAAGCCCCGAATTACTCGAGATGATCATGCAGATTTCACCCATCACTCGAGTTGACACCGATTTAGAAGCATTGGCTAAGAAACAAGGCTTGCCTGATCGGGCAGTCTTTTATCTGGCTTTGGCTCGAGTGGCGGTTCTTGTCTTGTCTTTCCCTCGAGTGGCAAGGCTTTTGGGGCGTTCTGCGGTGGAAACACCTGTTCTATCTTTGGAAAATAAGGAAGCTGCCCTTGTGGTGGCGTGGGCAGTCCAAAGCAGTGCAAAAAGTGTGGTCTGGCGCTGTGAGTGTCTCGAGCAAGCCTTGGCGACCAAATGGCTGTTAAAACAACGAAAAATCTCGAGTACCTTGTATTTTGGAACTTTTTTTAATGGCGTGACGCTCGAGGCTCATGCTTGGGTACGGGCTGGTAATCTGATTGTGGTTGGAGAACGAGGGTATCAGCAGTTTACCGTGATTGGAATTTATGGAGATCAACAATGAGTCAAATTAAATTGGATGTCAAAGTTGTCCTAAATGATCAACATTGGGTTCAAGCTCCAAATGGCGATGTCTTGTACATGATGAATGTTAAAACGGGCAAATACTTGTACCTGAACGAAGTTGCCACTGAAATTTGGCGGCATATTAAAACCCCAATTACGGTTCAAGAAATCTGCTTAAAACTCGAGGCGGCTTTTGATGTGGATGCAGCCCAGTGCCAAAATGAAGTGATTGGTTTTTTGAATAAACTCAAGCAAGAAGGCAATCTCGAGATTTGCTAAATGAGTGGAATTTACGGGGTGGTGCGTTTTGATGGTAAACCCATTAACCAAGACTTGGCTGCCATGCAAGCGGCAATGGCGCATTGGGGAATGGACGGGCATAGACACTGGCTGGATGACTCAGTGGCATTTGGACAGGCATTACTAAAAACCACGCCAGAAGCCAGTTTTGAACAGTTACCAAGGTTGGTCTGTGGTGGGACGGCTGTTTTAACGGCGGCGGCTCGGCTTGATAATCGGGTTGAATTAGCCAAAGAATTGGGTTTAGACCTAAGTCAACAAGTTATTACCGCCGATGGAACTTTGGTGGCACTGTCTTTTGAAAAATGGGGTCAGGATTGCGTGCATCGGTTGCTTGGCGATTGGGCTTTTGCGGTTTGGAATAAGAATCAGCGCAGTCTTTTTTTGGCTCGAGACCATTTTGGGAACACTGGACTGCATTTTTGTTTGTGGCAGGATGGTTTTGCTTTTTCTTCAGGCATTGAAGGGATTCTTGCACTAGAGGATGTTCAGCCAAAAATCAATCAGCCACGAATTGTTGCGTTGCTGACTTTGGCAGTAGAAGATAGCTCGAGTACCTATTACGAAAATATTTTCCGCTTAGAAACAGCCCATAGCCTAACTTTGCAAAATCAGAAACTGCATTTTAAACGGTACTGGAAACTCGAGGAAACACCGCAACTTAAATTGGGTTCAGATGCCGAGTATGTTGAAGCATTTGTCTCCATTTACAAAACAGCCGTCCATGACCGAATGCGCTCGAGTCGTCCAATTGCCAGTACCCTTTCGGCTGGGCTGGATTCTGGGGCGGTCACGGCATTTGCCGCCGAGTTGTTGCGTGGGCGCGGTCAAGAACTGACCGCGTTTACTTCTGTGCCAGTGTACCCAACCTTTGATTTGGTGCAACGTGGAATTGCCAATGAATGGGATTTGGCGCATCAGTCGGCACAATGGATTGGCAATGTCAAACACATGGCTTTACCTGCCGATAATTGGACACCACTGGCTGGTATTCGGCAAGCAACAAAAATTCTGCAAGAACCCGAATTTGCGACTGGCAACAGTTACTGGATTCAAGCCTTGTTATCAGAACTTCGTCAGCAAGGTTTTGGGGTTTTACTGACAGGGCAGTGCGGAAACTTAGCCGCTTCTTGGGAAGGTGGTATGTACCGTACTTGGTCGGCTTTGCGTCAAGGTCAGCTTGGGTTAGTGTTTGGGCAGTTGCGTTCTGGGGCAATACAACGCCATTCTTGGACTCGAGCCGTGCTGGGTGAAATTGCCAAACCCGCTTTTTTATCGCTTCAAGCCCATTGGCTACAATTGACTCGAGCGCCACAAAAACCGTATTGGACTAAACATTCGGTGATTTCACCAATTCTGGTGCATCAACTTAAACTTCTCGAGCCAAGCCAATATAAATTTAGTATTTCAGAGCAACCTTTTTTGTATTCGGTTAAGCAGCAATTACGGCAAGTTGTTTCTATTCCGACTCGACTAGGGGCGACTTGGCACACCATGGGAGCAGGCTATGGACTCGAGGTGCGTGACCCAACGATGGACAAACGCTTACTCGAATTTTGTTTTTCAATTCCGCTAGGGCAGTTTTCTGGCGCGGGTCATGACCGTTGGCTGATGCGTCGGGCTGTGCAGGGTCTATTACCGCCAGCCGTACAATGGAACACCAAGCGTGGTCAGCAAGGAAAAGACATTGGGCAACGGCTTTTGGCTTCTCGAGATGAGGTCGAAGAATTGCTGGAGCGTTTAAGCTCGAGTCAGAGTACAAGGTATTTGAATGTTCATAAAGTAAAAAATGCTTGGATTCGTTTGCAGCAAGAACAAGTCAATCCCGCTCAGGAAGACGGAATTATGATTTTGGGGGCTTTGGGTTTGGGGTTGTTTTTAGAACAGGCAGAGATACGATAAATTGCCGTGCCAAAGGTTTTTTGTGTATAATGAAACCTATCAAGGAGAAATAGTAATGGAAAAAATTCAATCTGAGCAAGTAGAAATGCAAACAGAAGTTCTGACCCGTAAAGTGTGGGTAGCCCCGCAATTGGAAACGATTGAATTTTTAGACACAAGTCTGGCGATAAACCCCGGTGGAGTTTTTGATGCCATTTATAGTGCGAGTAGGTCATTTTAACCATATCAATTGCTCTAAAAGTAGTATTGCTTTTAACTTTGTAACACAACTCAATTACGGCGGCTAAAGACCACAGTCGCTTTTTTTGTTGACCTAAACTCTCGATTTATGACTTACAAAATAAATTCCCACACCCAATTTTTGAGAAGCCAACAAGTTTTGATGACTCAAAACACCAATAACATTGAGCTTCGGCATACTGTTTTTCAGACTTCTTGCCACATCAACCAAGTCGGGTATTCTGTTTGGCAACTTCTCGAGCAACCCCAAACCCTCGAGATGCTTGGTTCGCAGCTTGTCCACCAATACGATGTCAGTCCAGAAATTGCCAGCCGCACCCTAGAAAATCTGCTCGATCAATTGCATGGCTTGGGCTTTATAGGTGTGCAGTATGCAAATTTGCCCCCAGACCCAATGCGTCAACGGTATTTGGAATTACTCCAAAAAGCCTTGATGAATTTGTTGTACCCCGAACATGAATTGCGAATTCGGCATTTGCTGATTGCCGAAAAACCAGCCAGTTCACTCGAGACAGACAGGTTTCTGCGTGATATTCGCAGCACACAACCAGAACAGTACGCCGAAGTTATGGCATCCAAACAAGTCGGTGGGGTGCTGTACAACGAAGTCACTCGGTATTCACACACCGCCATTGGGATTCGTCGCTTAGAGAATCTGCAAGCCTGTGCCGAAGCGGTCTTTGCCGATGGTATCAAAGGCGATTTTCTCGAGGCTGGAGTCTGCCAAGGTGGAGCATCTATTTTTATGCGGGCGTTGCAAGTGGCGTATGGGCAAGCCGAACGTCTCATGTGGGTGGCGGATTCATTTGCGGGTTTACCCGTGCCAACAGCCGACTTGGATGTGCAAAGTCAACTTGATTGGTCTGAACCTCGGCAACCGTGGTTGGCAATGAGTCTCGAGACGGTACAAGAACATTTTCGACGTTACGATATGCTGAGTGGTTCGGTACATTTTTTACAAGGTTGGTTTGCCGATACACTGCCTACAGCCCCGATTCAAAAACTGGCTATTTTGCGTCTCGATGCCGATTTATACAGTTCGACCACCGATATTTTAGAAGCCTTGTATAATCGGGTCTCGGCTGGTGGTTTTATTATCGTGGATGATTACGCGGGTATTAAAGCCTGCCGAGAAGCCGTGGATAACTTTAGAACCAAAAATAGTATTCTCGAGCCAATTCGCTCTGTGGATTGGAGTTGTGTCTACTGGCGTAAAGCCTAGGTATGGCTCACAGCATTGTTCATCTGTACGGCACTGACCCTGAAGGCGAAAACATTGGGCAATTCAAACACCGAGTTTTGAATCCGATAGCCTTGTTCGCCGACCACCCAGATTTTGGTGTTTTTGGACTATCTATTTTCGAGCCAGACTTTGAAGAAATTGCCCTGAATTGCGACCTTTTAATTATCCATGAACTGACTTACCCTGAACTCGAGTCACTGATTTTACTGCGTCGGTCAGGGCAAAAGCCAACACTGTACGAAATTGCCGATGATTTTCTGGCACTGGGTTCTTGGCTACCGGCAAATCATGGTTTGTTTAGCCCTATGAACCAATCAACTCGGTTGAACTTAGCGGCTTTGGCTGATGGAATTATTTTTTCTTCGCTTGGTTTAGAACAAAAATTTGCTGATGTGAACCAAAAAAAAACAGTCTTGTCCAACTATGTTGAACCACCGGCTAACGCTCCCAAAAAAGCCGATGGTTTTGTTTTTGGTTGGGCTGGAACAAGCACCCACAGCCAAGACTTGATGAGTGTTGCCCCAGAAATCACGGTATTTTGCCAAACGTACCCCCATGTTAAATTTGCCGTTATGGGGCAAAGAAGTCAACTCGAGCCGATGTTTAAGGACATTCCAAAGCATCAGCTGATTGTTCAAGATTTTGCTTCTTACAACACGTACCTTGGTTTTTTGCAAGGCTTGGATGTTGGGATTGCGCCATTATTGCCAAGCACATTTAATCAAAGCCGCACCGATGTAAAATTTGTGGAATATACTGTTTGCAACGTGGCTTGTCTTGTCTCAGCGCACAAAATCTACCAACCCCATCAAAGTTATACCAAGGTGTTTTCTAGCCCTTCGGAGTTTTTATCTTTACTCGAGCAACTGTATGCCAATCCTCAAATCCGAACCGATTTGGTGACTCGAGCCACGGCTTGGGTGGAAGTAAATCGCAGCAAAAAAGCCATTTATGAGCAGCATCTACACTTGTACCGAAAGATGCTAGGTAAAACATTAGGCTCAAAAGTTTCTAAGCTAACCCTTCAAACAGACCTACGGCAGCAAATGTGCATGGCATGGCAAACTCGAGCCAAAGCTGACCATCAAAAAACCTTGGAATTGACGATGAATTTATTAAGCCAATATCCGCTCTGGCATCAGGCAAGGTATTTAGCGGTTTTATCGTTACAGGCTTTGGGGCAATTTAGGGAATTGGTATTGCTGGCAGAAACACATATAGATTCAATTTATGCAACCCTGATTGCCGAAATTGCGTATATCGCAACTGAAAAAACCCAACCCGAGCTTCAGCCCAATTTTTATGTCAGACTTTCGGAAATGGCACAATTAAGACTAAAAACACCAAGTCCACAGTCCCAATTTGAAATCATTTTACAGCACCGTCCATACGACTTTTTTGCGCTGCACGGCATGGTTCATTGGCTCGAGCCTACCGACCCACAATTGGCAATTTTGCGGCAGCGTTTAGCCTTATTAAACCCTTTAGAAAAATCATGACAAAAGATTACTTATTATTTGGCTGGCGAGTACGTGCCAATATCAGATTGCCTTGTTTTGAATTATTCAAGACGGGTGAACCAGACTGCTGCATCAATTTTTTACCTCCGCTCGAGTCACCTCAACTCTCCCTGCCAAATTTTGCGACCTTACTCGAAACCGATGGCGTACAGTCGGTTTGGCGGATAGACCAAGACACTTGGCGCATAGAAATGTTTAATCAAATCACCAATCAGTGGTTACAACTCAATTTTCGTCAATCTGGCAAAAATATCGAAGTAATCTACAGCCAAAACACGATTGTCGAAAACATCCTACCAATGCTGCTCACAAGGTTATTTACAACAATTTTATGGAATTCTGGACTCGTCTGCTTACACGGAGGTGTGGTCAATACCGAACAAGGTGGCGTTCTGCTGCTCGGGGATTCTGGCGATGGTAAATCCAGTACCTTAACCGCACTTTGGCAACAAGGTTGTACTGTGTTGAGCGATGATATTGCGGTTCTCGAGCCAAACGAACCTTGTCTGGTACATATTGGACCAAGGTATTTGCGCTTACACGACGACTCTGCCTCTGTACTGGGCATCAATCCAGAATCCCTACCAACCATATTTTTACCCGCCGAAACGATTGGCAATAAGCGTTACATCAACCTCGAACATCAAGTGTGTCCTGTCTCGGTGGCAGTGCAACAAATTTTTATTCTTGCTGGACGAGAAAATATCGAACAAACCAAATTGACTCGCCTTGCACCGTACATGGCTGTGGCAGAATTACTAAAATACCAATTTCGAGGTCAGCAACTCGAGCCACAAATTTACCCGCAACTCCTAAAAGTAGCTGTTGCCTTAGCGCACCAATGCCATGTCTACTTGGTTCACACGCCAGCTAACCTTGAGAAATTACCTGAAATAGCCCAAACGATACTTGGGCAGCCACTTGTATAATTGATTTATGACCTTAACCGAAGACCAACGAGCGATTCTCGAGACAGTGACTGATTTTTGCAAAAAAGAAATTGCACCACTTGCGGCTCAGTACGATAGAAACAGTGAATTTCCGTGGGTGCAACTAAATAAATTAGGCGAAATTGGTTTGCTTGGTGCAACTGTGCCAGAAGCCTACGGTGGCTCTGGTTTGGATGCCGTGACTTACGCACTTTGTCTCGAGCAAATTTGTAAAGCCGATGCTAGTGTGGGCGTGATTGTCAGTGTCACCAACGGGCTACCGCAGCAAATGCTTTTGAATCATGGTACTGAAGCCCAAAAACAGCGTTGGCTCGTGCCATTGGCTCGAGGGCAAAAAATTGGCGCGTTTTGTCTGACCGAAGCCAATAGCGGCTCGGATGCTGCCAGCTTACGAAGTCGTGCCACCCAAGAAGGTAACGACTGGATTCTCGAGGGGCAAAAGGTTTGGATTACCTCTGGCGGACAAGCCCAGACCTATTTGGTTATGGTGCGAACCAACGATGAACGCGGCTCGAGAGGGATTAGCTGCTTTGTTCTCGAAAAAGGTATGGCGGGTTTATCTTTTGGTAAACCCGAAGAGAAAATGGGGCTTCATGCAGCCCATACCACCACGGTCAATATGGATGCGGTAAGAGTCTCGAGCGACCACATGATTGGTACTGAAGGACAAGGGCTGATTATTGCTTTATCCAGCCTTGACGGCGGAAGAATTGGTATTGCGATGCAAGCCATTGGCATTGCCCAAGCGGCTTTTGAAGCTGCCAGAGATTACGCTTTTGCCCGTGAGCAATTTGGCTCGAGACTGTCCGAGTTTGAAGGGATTAGTTTCAAGATTGCGGACATGGCGACCCGAATTCACGCCTCGAGACTGCTGGCTTTGGATGCCGCCAGTCTAAAAGAAGCTGGTAAACCCTACAGCAAAGAAGCCAGCATGGCAAAATTATTTGCCTCAGAAACCGCCAATTTTGTAGCCAAAGAAGCGATTCAGATTTTTGGTGGCAACGGCTACAGCCGAGAATACCCAGTCGAGCGCCATTACCGCGATGCAAAAATCACCGAGATTTACGAAGGCACATCTGAAATTCAGCGCCTTGTTATCTCGAGACAAGTGTTTAAGGACTCGAGACAATAATTAGCGGTAATAATTTTTTAACATCTCTTGGTACTCTGGCGGCAAACGCGGGTCAAGCACCGCCGATTCAGCCGCACGGCGGTACGAGGCGCTGCCAGTCGGGCTGGTAAAGCCATTTGTCGGGTCGCCGGGCAGTTGTAATGCGCCACTGCGAACATTATTGCCTTTGGCTGTGCCTTGAAGGTATTCGAGCTTGCCTTTGCCACTCTGGCGGTTGGCAGCCACAGGATTCCCATTGGCATCCTTTGCGCCATTTCCGGGGCTGGTGCTGCGATTGCCTTGGCTGTTGGGGTTTTGTGGGTCAAAACCTTGGGTATCTTCGCCACGGTCGAGGTTGTTGCCTCGAGGGTCGCGTTTTGGTTGATTGCCCTGTGTGCCATTGCCAGCTTGATTTGCGCCAGATTGCCCGTTTTGTCCATTTTGATCGCCCTGAGCGCCAGACTGCCCGTTTTGGTTATTGGGCTGCCCATTTTGCCCATTTTGATTGTTGGGCTGTCCATTTTGTCCGTTTTGGTTTGCACTTTGCTGCCCATTTTGATCGTTTTGGTTGTTGCCACTGCCATTCTGACCATCGCTCTTGCCGTCTTCTGAGCCAGACTGACCGGCGGTCGGTGGGTTGGCATCTTCGACTTGACCATCGGGGCTGCCCTCTTTATTGGGGTCGCGGTCACGGACTGCACCGCGCTCGAGGGCTTCGAGAAATTCTTTAGAAATGGCTTCTGGACTTTCGGTGGCACTGCCACCACCGGGTTTTAATTCCCCCAGATTCTGCTCTGAAGCACTGCCCCCCGAGGCTGCTTGTCCGGGTTTGGCATCTGCGCCAGCCGGCGGTGCATCGCGGCTTGGCGCATCAAGGATTGGTTCGGCAGAACTAGAACTCGAGCCATTGGGTGTATTTGGATTCTCGAGTGATTCGCGGCTGATGGTACGGTCTTCGGCACTGATTTGGCTACCCAGTCCTCGAGTCGGCAAAACCAAAAGTAAACTCAGCAGTACCGCCATACCAAGCGTCTCGAGCCAAGGCAGTGGCGGCAACTCGGTGTTTTTTTGCACCGTCAGTGCCATGTTGTCCAACCGATTTTTGAAGCCGTGCATATCGGTTTGGGCGGTTAGGGCGGTGGTGTAAGCTGCGCCTGTTGTTTTTTCGATTTCTTGCAGCGTACTTTGGTAGCTCGAGCTTGGCATCAAAAGACCCAACAGCGCCAACAGCAACCAAAATGGCGAAGCCCCCAATATCCAAATTGCCAAGAGTAACCCAGCCACAGCAATCAGCACGGCTCGAGCTTTGATTTGAAAAGCCCGTCTCGAGAACCACTGGCGATGCAGCTTGAGGTTTGGATGTTGCCACCAAGTTGGTAGGGAAGGGGTACGAATCATGAGCGAACTCCTTGTGGCTGAAATAATACCAGCAGTAAACCCAGCATACTTGAGCCGAGCAAAAGCAGCAAAGGCAAAGAATAGACACTGGGCTGAAAACCATTAAAAAAAAGCGCTGTTACGCCCAAGACAGGGAAAATCTGTGAAGCACTGGGGAAGATTCTGGCAAAAGTATATGAACCACAACCAGCTACAAAACTTGAAATTAAACTTGGCGGAAATCCTTCTCGAGCCTCCAAAGAAAATGCCCAAAGCTCGGGCGGAGACAGAATAACCGCCCATAAAAAGAGCGTACTCAATCCCAAGCGTGGTGCAGCCTCGTATAAAAACGCGCCCAGCAGCAGCAAACCAATCAGGCGCAGGCTGCCAATCGCATGAAAGCCCAAAGGCTCGAGTCCAGAGGTACGTGGGCTGAGGGCAGCCAAGGTTAGTAACTCGAGCGCCAGCACAACGCTCAAAATCTGATACAGAATTTCTTTCTCGAGTATCTCTTTCATGGTGTACCCGCTAAAGCAATCAACAGTGTGCCATTGGGTTGCTGTGCCATGACCGCGTTTTCTGGCAGCAGTTTCATCAGTTCGGTATATTCATCCCACGGCAGGGTTTCGTAAATCTGGGCAGTTATCGTGCGGCTCGCACCAACTGCCAGTGGTTCTTGTCTTCCCATACCACGAATAAAAATTTTCTCGAGGCTTGTCTGGCTCTCGTTGATTAGTTTGCCATTTTCAATTCGCATCGGAACGCGGCTGGCGGTGGGCGGTATGAGATAGCGAATTTCTCGCCAACCGCTTGCCACAAAAATCGTCTCGGTTTGGCGGTGCTGGCGCTCGAAGCGCTCGAGCGGTAACGCACCTGCCGGAAGTTTCCAATCTGGACGCAAGGCATAGCGAGCATGGATTGTCCAGCGTATCCCCCAGCCATTTGCACCAATCAGAACTTGGCGTTGTGCCTCGAGAAATGGCGCTTTGGGTTGACTTGCCCACCAGCCTAAGCCAGCTAAAAAAGTGCTGCACATTGCCAAGCCAATGGTGTAACGTGGCTCGGTTCGTTTGAGGCTGTACAAGCCAAGCAGCACAATAAAAACACCGACCGACCAAAAACCAAGTAAAGTATGGCGACGTTCTGGCGGGCGGACAGTCGGTGCAAATTCTTTGAGCATCTCCAAAAACTTTAAGGGTAAAATACTGCCTTGAACGCTGCCAAGCCCTAAGCTGCCGCGTGGTAAACCAATTGGTGTTTGGCTCAGGTTTGCCCCACCAGCCACGACTGCCAAAGCCAGACTTGGCTCGAGCCGCCCAAGAATGGTGTGACCTGCCAAGTACAGACTTGGGTCTGGCGGTAAACGGCTGCCGTCTAATTCGAGCCGTCCAGCACTTGGCTCAAAGCGTTTTGTGACTGTGCCAGTTGCGCCGCTTAGTGTTACCCGAACAAGGCGGGTGCTGACAATGGGGATTAGAAGCCGTGCTTCACGAATCCCAGCCCCTTCAGGTAACTCGAGTAAAGCCGAGACGGGTGTTAAGCCTTCCAACACTTTTCCTTCGGAAGTCTCGAGCTTGGCGCTAAATGCTCCGCCACTGGTTGCCACCAAGCGAAATTCGACCCAGCCGCCACTCGAGAAACGCCCATTCCAGCCAACTTCGGCAAACGCGCCGGGGATGTGTACTTGACCTTCTTCTTCGGCTCGAGCCACAGCCAAAAGCAGCCAGAAAGCCGCCACCAAAAACCATGCTCGAGACATGGGGTATTCTACAAGCGGCGGGCGTTAGAAGGGTGTCAAGGCTGTGACTTTTTAATGATTTCTGGCTTGGGCATTTTTAACCATACTTGGCACAAAAGCTCGAGGCATTAGGCGTGGGCTAAACGCCAGAACTTGGTTGATGATGCCTGGAATGACGACTCGAGCCTTATTCTCGAGGGCAGCCACAGCTTGGCTGGCGACTTCTTGGCTGGTCATCATTGGGTTCATTGGGCTTTGTAGCAATTTAGAGTCGTTCATATCAGCACGGTCTTGGAAACCAGTTTTGACTGGACCGGGGCAAAGGGTCGTAACGCTCACACCTGTGCCGCGCAGTTCTTCATCCAGCGCTTCGCCAAACGAAAGTACATAGGCTTTAGAAGCATAGTAAACCGCCATCAACGGACCGGGCATAAAAGCGGCGGTACTGGCAACGTTGAGAATTTTGCCCTGCTTGGCGGCAATCATCTTTGGCAATAAGGCTCGAGTTAGCATCGTTAGCGTGTTGATGTTCAAAAAAATCATTTGCTCGAGTTTTTGCGGACTGGACAAGTGAAATTCGCCGTATTCGCCAAAGCCAGCATTATTGACCAGCACCTCGATTTCTAAACCTCGAGCCTCGAGTTGTGCCATCAGTTGTTGGGTTGCGTCGGGGGCAGCTAAATCCAGAGCAATGACTTCTGCTCCGCCTAATTCTTTAGAAAGTGCCTCGAGTTTGTCTTGATTGCGAGCCACCAAAACCAAGCGGTATTTGTGGCTGAGTTGCTTGGCGATTTCTTCGCCGATACCGCCCGAAGCACCAGTGACGAGTGCCAGTGGTTTATGATTCATAATTTTCCTTTTGAAGCCAATCCCATAAAAAGGGTCGAGAGGCTATGCTCGAGTGCAACCGCAAACGAGACGTGCATGGCTGCAATTTCAGGGCGTTGTAAGACCAATTGCATTGTGCCAACAGGGCGCGACATCTGGGCTAAACCAATTACCAAGGCATTGATGGTTTGCAGCATCTCGAGTCCGTTGCTGTTTGGAAATATGGCTTCGAGTTTTGGAATGACGCTGCTGCTTTGCTCGAGTAGAAAAGTCTTAAATTTAAGGGCGGCTTCGTAACTTAAATTTTGCTCGAGGATACTGACTTGGACAGCAAATAAGCTAACCAGCGTTTGGCGGCTCGAGATGCTGTTGGCAATTTGTATTGCCAAGTTTTTTGATGGCTCGAGAGCGAGGGCTGGCTCGAGGATGTGGTGTAATTCTACAAACCAAGCCTCGAGTTCTTGGCTTAAAAGTTCGAGTAACAATTCCTCCTTGGTGGCAAAATATAAATAGGTTGTGCCTTTGGCAAGACTGGCTTTCTGCGCCACTTCAAGCATCGAAAATGCCATAGCGCATTGTTCAAAAAGTTCTCGAGCCACAGCCAGCAACAAGTTGCGACGGTCTTCTTTGGCGCTTTGGCTTCTGGCTCGAGTCTTAATGACCATAAGTCAGATATTAAATGACTTATGGTCATTTGTCAAGACCTAAAAAAAAGGGCAGCATCCTGCCCTTTTTGCTCGAGATTTGTATTTTAGTAGGTGTTCAAAACAAATTTGATATTCAAATCGTTGGTAAAAACCTGTGCATAATCGCCGCACCCGGACTTGGCTGGCGTACAGCTTGCGTCCACGGCAGCAACGGTGGCGTTTTCGCGCTTGACAAAAGTCCAAGCCAACCGAATTTTGGCGTTGGGAGCAAATATGCCAAAGGCTGGAAGCGGTGTTGCCTCGAGAATCAAAGAAGTCTCGGTGATCACCACAGGCGAATAAAAGTTATACGAGAAACTTGGCTGGGTTTGTAGCCCTTTGGCGACGATCGCATCCTGAAGTTGTTGGACTGTGGCTTTGTAGACCGACAGAGGACGCGATTGTGGAATACAACTGACCGAGACCAAAAGTAGGAGCAATAAAGAAAGCCTTTTCATAATTCGAGCATAACAAATAGTTTTAAGGCAAGAAAAGGACATTGGTTTATTCTGCCAGCTGTAACTGCATCTCAACCTGCGCTCGGCTTGGCGGTCAATTGTCGAGCATCACGGTAAGCGTTAAATTTGCTAAAATCGCGGCTCGTGCTACCTCAATTGCCATCAGGCGCTTATTGACCCTGCGACCAGTGGCATAAGCAATTTCGATGCTCGAGTCTGGCGAATTGCGTGGAAAAATAAATTGGTCGGCGTGTAAGTAAACCAGTTCGCTTGATGATAAATTTTTCATGTTGGCAGTTTAAGACATAATTGTCAGCTTTCCAATTTGAGAATTTGGGCTTCAAGTCGGGCTTTTTGCTCGAGATTTTTGGCTTTGTTTTTTGCACGGCGCAAAAATATCAAGGCTCGAGGGTCAGAAAACTCGAGTAAGATTTGGCTGGCTTGGTATAGGTTGTCGAAAGTTGGATTGGCAGGAATCAAGATATGCTCGAGCCAATGCTGCCGAATTTTAGATTTTTGGCAATCTGGGCAGTTGTGCCGTTTTGCGTCGCTAGAAATAATGTACTGCTGATGTGCCCAACGCTGCCAACTTTTTGTAACCAAAAATTCTTTGAGGCAAGTATGACAAATCATGGTTTGATCAAAATAAAAATACGGACGATGCCCACCAGCAGACTGGAGATTTAGTAAAAAAATTGTTTCAAAATTTGCCAGTTCAGCCCGTCCAGCCTTGACGCAATTATCACAAGCCCAAATTCGCAGCGTAAAAGGAATTTTGACCCAATGAAATAGATCGCCATTCAGATAGCTAAACCAGACAACTCGAGCCTGACGTGCCAAAACCTCAACGGCGCTGACAAAGGCTTCGTTTAAGTCCTGCAAACTGCGCTGCTCGAGAATCCGAACTTTAAGACCACAACAAGGACAGGTCACTTGAAAATCATGGCGTTCATATTGCTTTAAGTTTGGACGATACAAATCTAAGATGCGTTTTTGGCGTTGTTGAAAGACTTTGCGCCATTCTGGGATCCAGTCAGCCTCGAGTAAATGTTTGTCTGATTTGGCTGCCATGAGCTTATTTTACTCGAGTTTTGTCACCTTCACAGGCACAACCGTTCTCGAGCGCTGCAAAGGTGTAAACTTGGTACGTTTTGTGCCGTTGGGAGACACCCAAGGTATTAGGAGGAACATGAAACTTCATGAGTACCAAGCTAAGGAATTACTAGCCAGTTATGGTGTGCCAGTGCCGATGGGAAAAATTGCCCGCACCCCAGAAGAAGCCAAAGCAATTGCTAACGAATACGCTGCCATGACTGTGATTAAAGCCCAAGTTCATGTCGGTGGGCGTGGCAAGGCTGGCGGCGTGAAACTGGCTAAGGATGCCAATGATGCCTTTGAAAAAGCCCAAGCGATTCTGGGCATGGACATTAAAGGCTTAACGGTTAAAAAAGTCTTGGTCGCTAAAGCCGTGGATATTGCCAAGGAATACTACTGTGGCTTAATTCATGACCGTAATGTCCAATCTTTTACTTTAATGGTCTCTAAAGAAGGCGGTGTGGACATCGAAGAGGTGGCTGCCACCAATCCAGAAGCGATTACCCGATTTGCAATTGACCCAATCAAAGGCTTACGGGCTTTCGAAGCCCGCCAAATTGCCTTGGACGCTGGACTCGAGGGCAACCTTAACAAGATTGCTGCAATGATGGTCGGCTTGTGGCAAGCGGCGGCTGGCTCGGACGCGACCTTAGCCGAAATTAACCCGCTTGTGATTACCACCACAGGCGAAGTGATTGCTGCTGACGCAAAAATAGACATTGATGACAACGCCATGTACCGCCATCCAGACCTCGAGGCGTACCGTGAAGTTGAAGCCGAGCATCCGCTCGAGGTCGAAGCCAAAGCCTTTGGTTTTAGTTACGTTAAACTCGATGGGCATATTGGCGTGATTGGTAATGGCGCGGGTTTGGTCATGACCAGCTTGGATGTCGTCTCGAGGGTTGGGGGCAAAGCTGCCAACTTCTTGGACATCGGCGGTGGCGCAAAAGCCGATATTGTTTATAACGCCGTTAAACTGGTCTGCAAAGACCCAGATGTAAAGGGCATTTTAATTAACATTTTTGGTGGGATTACTCGCGCCGACGAAGTGGCTAAGGGTGTGATTCGCGCCCTCGAGGACGGGATTCTCAATAAGCCCCTCGCCATGCGTGTGGCTGGAACAGCCGTAGCCGAAGCTAACGAACTCTTAAAAGATAAACCAATCAACATTTATCCAACCATGATGGAAGCTGCTACAGCCGTCGTGGCTGAAGCCGCTCCCGTACCTGTATCGGAGGCAGCGTTATGAGCATCCTAATCAATAAAAGCACCAAAGTCTTAGTGCAAGGCATCACTGGGCGCGAAGGCGCTTATCACACCGAGAAAATGCTCGAGTACGGTACACAAGTCGTGGCTGGTAGCACCCCCGGCAAAGGCGGACAAACCCTCAACGTGCTTGGCAAAAGTATTCCAGTCTATAACAGTGTTCAAGAAGCCAAAGCGGCTCATCCAGACATCGATGCCAGCATTATTTTTGTACCACCGCCTGCGGCTGCCGATGCAACCCTCGAGGCGGCTCACGCTGGAATTGCGCTAATTGTCAATATCGCTGAAGGAATGCCGGTCTTTGACATGATGAAAGTGGTCAAAGAGTTAAAAGAAATGCCAAATGTGCGCTTAATTGGTGGGAACTGCCCCGGTTTAATTACGCCAGGTGAATGTAAGCTCGGAATTATGCCCGCCAGCACTTTCAAAGCTGGGCGGGTCGGGATGATCTCGAGAAGCGGTACTTTGACCTACGAAGCCAGTGCGATGCTCGCGGCGGCTGATATTGGTTGCAGCACTGTGGTTGGCATTGGTGGCGACCCCATGATCGGTACGACTTTTATAGATTTACTGCCAATGTTCAACGAAGACCCAAATACCGATGCCGTGGTCATGATTGGTGAAATTGGTGGCGCAGACGAAGAACAAGCCGCCGAGTGGATTAGTAAAAACATGAAAAAACCCGTGATTGCTTTTATCAGTGGGCGCACTGCACCAAAAGGAAAGCGCATGGGTCACGCTGGAGCGCTGATTATGGGCAATGTCGGCACAGCTGAATCCAAGCTCGAGGCGATGGCGAAAGCCAATGTACCAGTGGCAGATACGATGGAAGATATTATTGTATTGACCAAAAAAGCTCTTGGGTTATAAGGTTTTCTCGAGTCAAAAAGCGCGGTTAATCGCCGCGTTTTTTTTGATGTCAATAACTTTTCGATCTACATTTAGCGTATCAACAAAACACAAGTTATACCGTCTTTACATAGATACTCTGTATTCCGCAAAAAGCGCGAAATACGCCGTATCCGTCAAAGACGGTCTTTTTTTCACTCCCTTTGGTCGGGAAGTTCTTACGAACTTCCTCAATTTGGTATTATTACGCCAACACTGGCATTACCCGAAAAGAAAGCCAGAGGCTTTACATAGATTAAGGCTGATTTGAAACTTTGTCAGTGTGAGCGCGTAAGCGGCTATGGAGCATCACCTCGAATTCCTCGCGGGTAGCGTAAGCTCGTACTTCATTACCTGTTTGGATTTGACTGATTGCCTTGGTGGTTTCAAGTTCGAGTTCTTTTTCAAATTCAATGGCTTGCTGTTCGAGTAGGCTTTTTTCTACTTGAGTTAATTCTCGAGGCTGGTTTATTACTGCGTTCATGTTCACGATGTTACACCTTTTAATCTCGAGCCGCGTGTCCATCTAAGCTGGCGGCTCGGTGTCCCTCAAAAGCTGCGCCCATGCTGACATTCTCGAGACTGACCTCTGGGAAAATTTCGCTAAATAGCACTCGTACACTTTCTAAACTCGAGACTTGGGTTATTTGTTGGCGGACTCGGTTTGCTCCAGCAAAACCCTTAAAATAATGCGGCAACACACCGCGCATTTGGCGCATTCCGGTTTGTTGTCCGTACCATTCGGCATTGAGTAAACAGTGTCGGTAGGCAAGTTGCACAATTTCTGGTAACTCGAGGCTCACCCCGCCCAGCACTTCTTGGAATATCCACGGTCTGCCAACTGCGCCGCGACCAATCATGATGCCACTGGCTTTGTGTTGGCGCTCAATAAACATGGCTTTGCTGGTGACATCGCCACTTCCAATCAAGGGAATAGACAGGTGGCTCGAGACTTCTTCAATTTTGTCCCAGTCGGCTTGTCCAGAGTACGCCTGGGCGCGGGTGCGTCCATGCAGGGCAATGCTGGCAGCGCCGCCACTCTCGAGGGCTTTGGCGACTTCAATGGCGTTGTATTTGTCCCAGCCTAAGCGAATTTTGGCGGATACTGGAATCGGAACGGCTTTGTCGAGGGCAGCAATCACATCATGCGCTAAATCTGGGGTTTGCAATAAGCACGCGCCGCCGCCGTTCTTGACGATTTTTGGCACGGGGCAACCCATGTTAATGTCAAGGGCTACGGGCTTAAATTCTTCATAAAGTTTTGCGCCTGCTTCTGCCATGATTTGCGGGTCAGAACCGAATAATTGAATGATTAGGTTTGGTTCGCCAAGGTAAGGTTCGCCGATTTCAAAACTTTTCTTGCCATTCATGACCACGCCCATGCTCGAGACCATTTCGGTCACAGCCCAAGCTGCGCCGTATTCACGGCAGAGTAACCGAAATGGCGCGTCAGAAAAACCTGCCATTGGGGCGAGGACAGCCCCGCCAGACTCGAGTTGGGTGCGATGAAAACTGGTTTTAGAAGCTGTTACGGTCATAGCCTTGCAAGTCTAGCAGAATACAAGTAAAAGTCGAAAGCCAAAAGGCTTAGATTCTCACAGCTTTTTTTTAGTTTTTAGCTTAGACTGTTCAACATGAAACAAAGGCTGGTGCTGTTTTTGATGCTGTTCTCGAGCCTAGCGTTAAGTGCTGTGCCGGACGAAAAATCTTGGCTCGAGGTGGTCGTGCAACAAGCCAATCAGCCAAATGTGGCAATGTATGATTTACAAAAGGTAGCTGACTTAAACCAAGGCACATTTTTGACCGACACCACACGGGCAACGTTAAGATTTCAAAAACGGATTACTTATGTTTTCCCTAACAGCTTTGATGTGATTGTGGATGGTCAAGATATTCGTTTGAATGCGCCAGTCTTACTTAAAGATAAACGTTGGCTTGCGCCACGTGTGCTGCTCGAGGCATTGCAACTTAAAGCCCCAACCGCCATCGAAGACGATGCGCCTTTACAAACCCTCGAGTTGCCTTGGGAAAACCTCGAGCTAAAATCTGGCGTGTCTGGTTTGCATCTTTTTTATACTTCTGAATATAATTCGGTGGATGACGCGAGTATTTTTTTGATGCCATTTGAACTGGTCTCGAGCTTAGACAAAGACTTGCAAACCTCGGTGCGAAATGTCTTGGCGAACCTCAACTTAAATCAAGCCGGTAAAATTTTATACTTCTCGGTAGCAACCGAAAAAGGCAGCAATCCGATTGACCAACTCGAGTTTATTCAAGGAGCAACTCGCTATGCAGTCGAAAATGGGGCAGGGTTGTACAGTTTTTCTGGAGTTTTCCCAAAAGCCAGCCTAGGAGCGGTCAAACTCCCAAGCAGTTTTAATCTGCGCCAACCCATCCGAATTATTTGGGGCGATTCCAGCGCAGATTATGTGTTTGTTCGTTAGGAGTGCATCACGAACGTGCTTTGGCTGAGTTGGCTTGGGATGCCTGTCAAAAATTTTGCTGCCATGTCGGCTTTCTTTGAAAATGCACTTGGTCTCGAGTTATAAAGTCGAGACCAGTTCAGTTCAAGGTTCTCTTTAGCGGCTGTTGCCACGTCCACGGCGTTGGATGCTCGAGGGTCGTGGGTGTTCACTGCGTGGTGTACCAGCCCCTTGTTGGGTTGTGGCAGTGCGTCCAGCTTGCGGTGAGCGCCTTGGGGCATTGCGACGTGGGTCGCCTTGTCTCGAGTCACCACGGTCTACGGTCATTTTTTCGCCAACCGCTTTGTAATTAAAGCCTTCGACCCATGAGCGCGGCAGTTTTTGTTGAATGGCACGTTCGATGTCGAATAATTGCCCTTCTTCTTCTTTGCTAAAAAAAGTCAGGGCTTCACCAGTCCGTTCGGCTCGAGCCGTGCGCCCAACACGGTGAATATAATCTTCGGGGATGGCTGGAACATCGAAGTTAATCACATATTCAAGGTCTTGAACATCAATACCTCGAGCCGCGATGTCGGTTGCCACCAAGACTCGGTACTTACCCGACTTAAAGCCTTTGAGGGCTTCGGTGCGCTGTGATTGGCTGCGGTTGCCATGAATTCGTTCGCAGTTTACGCCATACCCACTCAAGTATTTTTGTAACCCATTAGCACGGTGTTTGGTGCGGGTAAAGACAATCACACTTTCCATTGGGTTTTGTGCCAGCATCTCGAGTAGCAGCGCAGGCTTGAGGCTTTGTGGCACAGGATAACAACTCTGGGTGATGCCCGTGGCGGGTTTGGCTTGGCGCTCGACGTTTAATGTAATCGGGCGGTTTAGTAAGTCCTTGGCGAGTTGCCCAATCTGGGTGGGCATGGTTGCTGAGAAAAACAGTGTTTGTTGCGGCTTTGGAATGTGCTGCAAAATCTTTTTGATGCTTGGTAAAAAACCCATGTCGAGCATACGGTCAGCTTCGTCAAAAACCAAGACCTCGAGACTATTTAATTTGGCGTAATTGTACTGAAAATGATCCATTAAACGCCCGGGGGTGGCAATCAAAATATCGATGCCGCGCTCGAATGCCTGAACCTGTCCTTTCATTGGTACACCACCAAAAATCGTGGCGCTTTTGACGGGTGCGTACTTACCTAGTTCTTGGATGGCTTCGTGAATCTGCATGGCGAGTTCTCGAGTTGGGCAAAGAATAAGCGCTCTGGTAACACCACGGGTTTTTTTGAATAAACGCTCTAAAATCGGCAACACAAAAGCGGCGGTCTTGCCACTGCCAGTCATGGCGCAACCCAGCACATCTCGACCCTCGAGGGCTGGTGGGAGGGCTTTTTCTTGAATATCGGTCGGGTTTTCGTAACCCGCGTCTTTAATTCCACGTAAGAGCGAGCCATGTAAGGCAAATTTTTCAAATGACATATTGTAATCCTGTAAACCACGAAACCTCGAGATTCAGGACGAGAGGCGTAGAAAAGAAAGAGGCGAACTCGAGCGCAAGCAGCCGTCCTGATGAAAGGCTTGCAACAACTGTCTAGCATACACCAACAATAGTGAAAGTCATGGGCAAAATAGCCTAAGTATCTACCGCCTTTGTTTTAGATTTTTCAAAATACGGCAAATCTGTCACTTCAGCGGTAGATACGCTGTCCTTACTCCTTCTAGTCGCAAAATGTTTTAGGAAAAACACCTAAAACATTTCGGGGAGATACTTAGGTGGTGATTTTGGGTTGACGAGCGGATACTTGACAAAAAATTGTGGACTTAATTAACGCGAAGTCATATGAACCAGAATTCCTAGGATAGCCTCGAGTTCGGTCAATGTATATTCACGAATATCCAAGGTGACTTGTGTTCCCTCGAGTTGTAAAAATCGCCAATCTGTACCACTGGTGACAGCGCCAAAAATCTTTTCTCGAGCCTGATTACGGGCTTGATTAAAACGTTGTGCCGCGATCATCTCTGCTACACACTGGGCAATCCCGCCAGATAAATCTTCACGTTTTGCCTCTACAAGCATCACCACAGGGGCTTGTACTTGAATTAAAAGTGGGTCTTGGCTGATTAAAAAGTCACAGAAACCATGTAAACCAAGTTTTTTATCAACATTGAATGCTACGCCAGAAAAAACAGCAATTCGCTGCTCGAGGATTTCACGAATCTCGACTAGAATGGGGGCGATAATATGTTCGGAACGGGCTTTTTCTGTGCCTTTGCCAATCACAAGTGGTAAATTGCGTTTGAGTACAGCGGTTAGTAAATCGCTGGCTTTTTGAAGTTTGACTTGGGCAAATAAATCTTTATTCTGCACAATAGAAAGTGCAAATCGTTGTATCAGTAAATCCAAGGTGAAGCCTTCGTATGCCATAGCGTTAGCCTAGCACAGCATCTAGCTGTTTATAGATACTTTTCGAGCCAACCTAGATACTCTTTTAGCCTAAAGACCCGCCTATCTGGTCTGCCGCTTTTCGAGTTTATTTTATACCGAGTCTCAAGTCGCTCGAATAAAATCATTTACGCAACGAAATTGTTCGAGGTTGAACATAGCTGTGTCAATAATGCTAGTCTATGGATTGGGATTATATCACTCAAGAAGATTTGGCGGCAACACCTACATTTGGTGTCAATAATGCTAGTCTATGGATTGGGATTATATCAATGGTCATTACAAGAAATCTTCATACCCAAAAAGCTGAAATTTTGCGCTATTTGCGAGACCGCGCCTCAGAAGCTTATGGCGAAATTGTGGTGGTTTATGGCGAGCGTGACTTCAAAAAAAGAGGCACAGCGATCAATCAAGCAATTGCAAAAACCATTTCAAATTTGAAGACCATTATTGTGCAACGGGCTGCAAGTCAAAATTGGAATCAAGAAGAGAAGTTAAAAAATATTCTTATTGTGACTTACTGTTCTTATGTTGTGATGATTGAATTTAGAAATATGGTTTGGGCATACGAATATATGGCTTTTTCTCGAAGAATTGGCGAATTGTGGGATCCTTTTTGTAGACTTTGTTTTGATTATCCTGTACGCAGCGATATTGAACTTTATGAACCACCACTTTTTTCAGAAGTCAAAGAACAACTTCAAAATGAAATTCGGATTTATATTGCGAATCTTTATTTGACTCAAGAAGAAAAAAGTAGGCTTGTTTCTTACTATGATAAGGTTTGGAGCTTGGTGACTTCTGGCGAGATTCAGTTGGAACTTGACCTCCATTTTCGTATTGGAGATATTAATTTCAATGTTGATTTTAAGAGTGGGTTTCAATCAAATGAAAAAGGAAATACAAATCGCCTACTTTTGGTGGCTTCAATTTATAAAAATATATTGAGTTCAAATAATGAGTGTCTTTTGCTTGTTCGAGCCAATGAAGATGAGAACAATAATTATTTGCAAACACTCAAGAACTCGGGTATTTGGAGTGTCTATTGTGGTGCGCAAGCCTACGAGAAAATTTATCAGTACAGTGGTTTTGATTTGGCTGATTGGATACAAAATAATGTTTCTTGGATAACAGATTTTCTGCCTGAAACACATCAATATCTCGAGCAAAATGACCTAGCGAAGTATTTAATATGGTAGGGACAGTCTCGAGAAAACGAAATGAGTTTCAGGCATTTTATACAAACTGCAATGATATTACTTCTTACATGGTTGGGTTATTGGACTGTCAAGCGGGAATGTCAATTTTAGAGCCATGCGCTGGAGATGGGGCGATTATAGACGAATTGCTTAAGCAAAATTCTCGAGCGCAAATTTCTGCTTTTGAAATGAACAACCAAAGTGTAAGCAATCTTAAAAGAAAATATCGAATGGTCAACACAGTTCAAATTACTGGGGTCGATTTTACGCAATATCATTCGCAAAACACTTATGACAGAATTATTGCCAATCCTCCATATGGTGCTTATCAAACCCTTGAAAAACGGGCAGAACTCAAAAATGAGTATCCAGATTTATATGCCAAAGAAACTTACGGAATCTTTTTGGCAAAAGCCATAGAAATGCTTTTGCCAAAAGGACGTTTAGTATTTATCGTTCCAGATACTTTTTTGACACTGCATATGCACCAAGGATTAAGAAAAAAACTACTTCTCGAGTGCAAAATTGAGTCTATTACACTATTCCCATCGCATTTTTTCCCCAGTGTTCATTTTGGCTATGCAGGACTTTGTATTATTTCGGCTTGCAAAGATGTGGCACATGAATGTGATTTTCCTGTTTATAAAGGTTTGACAAGTACCCAAGACCTCAAAATCTTACTGACACCACAAAAAGTCAGTTTTGAGATTTGTCAGCTTTCCTACAGGCAAATAAAAACGAATCCTGCCCATTCTTTTTATCTATCTAATGATTTACAGATTCAAACTTTGCTCGAACAAGGTTTACCGACGCTCGAAAATATCTGTGATGTTGTGACCGGATTTTATTCTGGAAACGATGCAATATATCTTAGGAGAGCCGAAAAAGTGAAACGTGGAGTTCATAAATATAAAACTATTGAACTTGATTTGATTTATCAAGAACCCACGCCTTCGCTTGAGGGAATTGAAGCAGCAAACTATTGGATACCTATTGTTAAAGGTGGTAACAGGCGTTTCTATAAACCGTCTGAATGGTTTATGGACTGGAGTAAAAACGCGATTCACGACTATAAAGTGGTCAATAAGAAGAAAGCTAGATTTCAAAATTCGCAATTTTATTTTCGACAAGGAATTGCCGTACCAATGGTTTCGTCGAGTGCAATAACGGCGGCACTCATCAACAATAGATTATTTGACCAATCAATTGTTGGAATTTTCCCAAAAGAGGATTACCAGTTTTTACTGATGTATCTGCTTGGATTTTTTAACTCGAGTATCTGTAATCGTTTTATCCGAATCATTAACGCAAGCACCAATAACTCATCAAACTATATCAAAAAAATCCCATTTTTGATGCCCAATAAAGATCAAATTGATACTGTTTCTAGCTTAGTAGTTGGGCTGTGTGAACTTGCAAATTACAGAGAAATTAAGGCATCTGATTTACACACTCTGGATACAGTTTTTGAACAAATTTATCAACTCAAGAGCATCTAAATGCTTACTGAACTATGCACCACAAGTCAATTTTGTAGTGCATGCAAACTCAAGGATTGTGATTTCTCGAGCCGAACTTTTACAGGTGCTGCTCGAGCCAACCTAAATACTCTTTTAACCTAAAGACCCGCCTATCTGGTCTGCCACTTCTCGAGAGTTCGTGGTTCTCGGCTGGAAAACGCACCAAACGGGTTGGTACACCTAAATTCTTGAGCGCCACAAACCACTGCTCGGCTTGCTCGATTGGGCAACGGTGGTCCTCCTCTGAATGCACAATTAAACATGGTGTCTTGACATTTTTAATGTGTTTAAGCGGCGATTTTTCCCAGAGCCGATCAAAATCTTCTGGGACTTTGCCGCGCAATTCTCGAGGCACAAAGCGGTAGCCAATGTCAGATGTGCCGTTAAACGAGACCCAATTGCAAATGCTGCGGTCGGTAATTGCTGCCTTAAAGCGTTGGCTGTGTGAAATTGCCCAGTTGACCATTAAGCCGCCGTAGCTTCCACCAACAATCGCAATGCGTTTTGGGTCTAAATAAGTATGTTGATCTAAACAAGTGTCTAAAAACGCCATCAGGTCAGCATAGTCGCCGTTTAGGTAATCGCCACCAATTCCAGCCGTTTGGGCATCGCCGTAGCCCGTGCTGCCGCGAATGTTGCAAAATGCGACCGCATAGCCAGCCGCCGCGAGGGTCTGAAATTCGTTCATGTAGGCATAGCCCCAAGCCGTGGCAGGTCCGCCGTGGACATTTAAGACCATCGGGTACTTTTTGCCGCGTTTTTTCTCGAGTGGGTGCAGCAGCCAACCTTCTATGGTGTAACCTTCGCGGATAAAGCGAAGATGCTCGAGGTCGCGTCCGGCGGCACTTTTGTTAAAATCCGAAAGCTGTTTACCGACAAAATGCAGTTCGCAAGGGTGGGCATGATGCTCGAGTAAATAGGCAATTCGACCATCTTTGGTGGCAGCAAAGGCTGGAACGCTTGAGGATTGCGGCTCGATTCGGGTTTTGAGCTTGCCATCCAAGGTCAGTTCATAAACGCCACTGCTGCCGCCTTTTTGGGCTAAGGTCAGAATTGTTTGGTCGTCGAGCCAGATTGGCGTAAGCGGGTAATTGCCAAGGTGCGAATCGGAATTGACGGTTTGTCCAATCCAGAGGTCGTGTTCTGCGCCAATTGGCTCGAGTTGAGATTTACTCTCGAGTTTGCCGACGTACAAATGCAGGTCGCCCGGCTGATCGGCAAAATCTGGGTCGGCAACCACGGCATAACGTAAGCCATCTGGCGAGACCGCAATTTGCCCAATAAAGCCACGAAAATCGGTCAAGCGCCGTGGTTTTTTCTTACCGAGCAACAACAAAAAGACTTCAGTTTGCCACTGCTGGGCTGCCTCGAGATTGCGGGCTGCCACAAAAACCAGTCCCCAACCATCGGGAAGCCAAGCAAAACTTTCGATGTCGGTGCTGTGGCTCGAGATGACCTCGAGTTTTTGAGTCTCGAGGTCAAGCACATACAGCGCTAAGGGTTCGGTTGGCAGGAAACCGATATTGGGTATCCCATTGGATTTATAACGCAGATGCTCGACCACCCGAGGCAGCCCGTCTTCTTGGGCGGTGTCTGTCCAATCGCCACGCGATAAAAAAGCCACCCGAGTCCCATCGCTCGAGAATTGCGGATTTGCAACACCAGATTTGAGGTCGGTCAGTTTGCGAGGTTCGCCGCCGGTCATTGAAACTGTAAATAGTTGTGGTTTTTTATCCACGACTCGAGTAAAAATAAGCGCCGTGCCATCTGGAGAAAATCTGGGCTGGCTGTCTTTGTGTTCGCCAGACGTAAAGCGCTGTACGGCTTGGTCGTGGCTCGAGACAAAAATCCCCGAGGTATAGGATTTTTTATCGCTTGCCACTTCGGTCATCACACAAGCCACATACTGCCCATCGGCGGATACAATTGGTTCGGAGGCAATTTTTAAGCCATACAAAGATTCGGCAATTTGAGTCATGCCCAATAGCATACCGCGTGGTAGGCTTGAAGACGTGCATCTCGACCCAATTTCGGCGGTCTGGCTGGTCATCAGTAACCAAATAGCGGCTGATGAGCGGATTACTTTGCAATCTGGAGAAGAAAAATACGCCCTAATTTTTACTGATTTGGCTGTAGCTCATGAGTTTATGCGCGATATGCAAGACCCAAATTTATTCCTTGAGCGGCTCGAGAACTGGGTTTTTAAGGAAACTTTTTTAACCACCCTGAGGCTTTTATCGGTCACTCGAGTGATGTTTGATTATGCCCAAGGTCAGCACAACGCACTTTCCGCGCCGCTTGACTTGTTGCAGGCGCACTGCAAAGCCCAAATTGGCACACGCCCTCGAGCCGAAGCCTGAATTTATAGCTTGACTGCGCCAACCCCAAGAACTTCAGTTGGGGTGCTTGAACCGCCAGTTGGCTCGAGTGAAATAGCCACCGCTACGGCATTGGCTGGAATACTGGTGTCAAGGCTTTGGCTAAAAGTCTCGAGCGGACGCGGGGCGCTTTCGCCTTTGGCGATAAACCAGGCTTGGTAGGTTTTGCCCGTTTGTGGAGTCGGTAACTTTAAGGCAATCACCAATTTGCCTTCTGGGGTCAAAAAAGCCTGCCCGATGGGTGTGTTTTGATTGGAAGCCAATTTAACCAAGCTGCTCTGCGATAGGATTGAAATTCGAGCTTGACTTTGAGTGCTGATTTGATTGACTTGGCTGGACAGCGCACTGACTTGGCTCTCGAGTTGTAGGCTGCGCCAACCAAAAAAAGCCGCTATGGCAAGGGCTGCCACAGGAAATGCCACGGCTCGAGTCCAGAATGTGGCGGAGCGCGATTGTGGGAGTTGGCGCGTTTTGATTGTTGGGGCTGGGCGCACGTTTGGCTGACGGATGCGCTCGAGAATTTTTGCCTCGAGGTTATTTGGTACATTGTGTTGCGGTACATCCAAGGCAAAAAGGCTTAAACTTTTTTGCCAAGCTGCCAATTCCAACGCCAACGCAGGAGATGCAATCACAGCCTCTTGTACTTGCCAAGCCAAGTCTGGCTCGAGTGTACCGAGTGCATATTGAATCAGGGTGTCGGGGTCGGGAATCGCTTTCATACTTATAAATACGCAAGCAGTATAACATTCAGATGACGCTCAGCCGACACACAGCAACATCCAACCCCAAACTTGATAACGTATACTTTAATGATGCTTCTCGAGTCGAACACCTCAACAGATGAATTCTTGCTGTTTAGCATTGCTGCTGCCCAAGAACAAGCGCTGCTCGAGTTGTACCAGCGCTATTGCAAAGCGGTGCATAGCCTTGCCAAACGAATGCTGCGTACCGATGAGGATGCCGAAGAAGTGACCCAAGATGTGTTTGTCAAAATCTGGGCAAAAGCCCTCGAGTATTCGCCACAAAAAGGCAAAGTCAGCACTTGGGTTTTAACGATTGCTCACCACAGCGCGATAGATGCACTGCGGCGGCGCAATTCTCGAGCCACGCTACCGATGTTTGAAGACGAACTTGAACACACCCCAGACATCCGCGAAACCCGTGACCCACTCGAGGTCAGCGCCATGCAGACCGCGATGCAAAAACTCGAGCGAGAAGAAAAACACTGTATCGAATTGGCATATTTTGAAGGTCTAAGCCATGCCCAACTGGCAGCCAGACTCGAGATGCCGCTTGGGACGGTCAAAACCCGAATCCGAACTGGATTACAAAAACTGCGCGACGTGCTTGGCGATTGGTGATTTAGTGTAAGTGTCGGTTAATCTCGAGAATTTAGTTATCCTCGAGATTAACCAGCAAGCTAACGGGTAAACACATAGTCGTTCTCGGCTGTTTTTGTATGGCACTGGTTACATTTGGCAATTGCGCCTCGAGTTTGTGCGCCGTTTGCCTCAAGCGCAATTTTTCCAGTGGTTACATCCAACACAAACCATTCCCAGCCACCGCCGTCTGGATTAAAGCCAGCCCCACGTTTGACCATAGCAGTTGCACCGAGTAGCGTATTGCTTTTATCGGTGTACTGCTTGACCAGTGTTGTGCCGATTGGGAATTTGCCGTTGTCGGTGCGGTCAGCGTTGTTTTTAATATAGATGGTGCGGGTCGTGTTTGGGTTATCTGACAAATGCGCTCCTTGGGTTAAGTCCGAATTCCCACTGACTTTATCAACCAAAGTCCATTTGCTGAAATTGCTAAAATCTTCGTTTTGGGCAATATATCCAGCCCCAGATTTAGGCATACAAGCCACCGCAACCAGACCAATAACTGTCAGCACCAACATTTGCGTACTTTTCATAATGACCTCCGAGTTTTTGAATCAATAAACATACGCAAAAAGTAGATTAAGAGTTCAGTTTTATGAGCTATGTCTCATGAATGGTTGTGTAAGCTCCTGCCATGCTCAGTGAAGACGAGAAAAAACAGATTCGACTCGAGTAGGAAATCCAAGCGAACAACTTTTGATATTACGGCGAGATTTCGCGTTTACTCGAGGTAAAACTGAGTTTAGGATTGATTTTCTTAGCAATCCAAATGCCAACCCAAATTAGTCCAGTCAGCACAAAAACCAGTAAATAATCTATGGCGGGAATCCGAATGATTTCGTTGAGTTTGCCCCAGCCTCGGATTGAATAAACATAGACCACTGCCGCGCAGTAGATTCCAAGAATCAGCCAGCGCGACCACTGTGGAATTTTAAGCCCATACAACTGCGTGACCACCAAAATACCAGCAAAGCCAAAAGCAAACATTGCCCAGATACCATTGCCTTGGGCAACCGCCACCAATGTGCCATGGATCAAGACGCTAAACTCGAGCGAAAATGTCCACCAGCGATTAACGTGCGCTCTGGTAAAGAACAAACTGCCTTGGAGCAGCAACAAAAACATATAAATAAAGCCAATTAGATGCCCCGGTGTGCTGACCATTGGGTGATACCAAAAGGTATAAATCGTTGCCCAGGAAAAAAAGTAGCCGTGATGTTTTTTAAGAAAATCGATTACTTCGCTGTTTAAGGGGGCTTTTTTTCCAAAGAACATCCCTCGGCGTTTATTTTCCATAATCAGCACCATCACCAACAACAAAATCACGCTGCCTTGGCTCGAGAAAATGCTGACATCTTGGGCAAGTCCATCGTAAAAAAGGTGGGATTGCAATAAGTGCAGGCTAATAAATAGAGCATTAAAGCCCAGCGCCACAATGTTGATGCGGTGCAAACTGTTGGAATAGGTCTTGACCTTATTTTGGGCATACCAAATCGTCCACCAAATCGAGACTTGATGCAAAATATACAAGCCCCAAACCGAGGCTCGAGTCCAAAAAGTCGGTTCGGTCAATTTCCAATAATAATGGTCTGCGCCTGTGTCTGGTGCTAGGTCAGTGCGGTTCAGGCGGTCGCCAAGAAACCAAATCAGGGCGGTAAATAAGAGGCTAAACAGAATCCCGCCCCATAAGGCGGTACTGCTCGAGGGCGGTTTTGGTTCAGATATTTTTGGTAATGCACTTTGCATCGGCTCATCCTGCGCCTTGGGGCGTAAAATCAACGGGTGATAGCTTACAATTGAATTTCTTTTGGGCGAAAAATCGGCAAGCCTAATTTCTGGTTTAATCGAAGTAATACCAAGTTAAGGTGTACGTTTCACTTAAAAATCTTTCATGAATTTTACGAATGCGTCAGTCAAGCAAATATATTCTCATTGAGATGAATCATACGA
>JAYWGM010000093.1:0-68184 GCA_043778225.1 Deinococcales bacterium
AACCAGTATTGACACCATATGTTATCCGCAAATTTAAGATTCGTTGTGGTGGATTGATGTTCTTTAATGGAGAACGCATTGCTTTTCCTAACCAAACATTTACATTCGGTGAATGTGACATAGATAATCAGGCTTTTGTGACAGGTCGCTTTCCAAATGTCAAGAATCCACGATTGTACATTCGGAGCGCTCTAAAAACACTCACACCAAATACTTATTCGTACACACTTAATCCTTCTGGTAGTGGGGGAGTTGGTCGAATTTTTCTTAAACCCTTCTTCCTGCCAGGAATTACCGATCTTATTGTTGTTGATGATCCAGATGCACCCAAGATTTTTGACCATAAGAGGTATCCAATTGGATCAAAGAAAATAATTTATGATATGGCAATAGATATTGATAGTTGGGATACTTTTGGACGTTCACTTTTAGATAATCCGTGTCAGTATGGCGTAGAAGATTTCTGGCTTAACAACATTGGAAAAGCAACGGCATCAGCCCGCCGCGACCCACATATTGGTACTTTCGATGGACCTAGGCATAGTGTTCACGCGCTTGGCGAATTTGATTATATTCGTCCTCAAGACCCAACAGTTAAAGAACCCCGTCTACAAGTTCGCCACGAATTACAACGTGCAGGTCAACCGTTTGCAATTGCCACAGCTCTGGCTTTGAAATACCGTGGACATACTGTAGAAGTTCGAGCCAATAAAACTCCGCACTTGTGGATAGATGGTGTGCCAACCGATTACAAATTTCTCGAATTGGAAAAGGGCTTCACAGTGGATGTAGACCCGAATACTGGGTCTGGCAAAATTTACTTTGGAAATGTCATGACTGAGTTCCAAAATATTGGTGGTGCGTTTGATATTTTGGCTCGAGCCGTTCAAAAAACTCCGATTGTAGGTTTGATGGGTTCACCTGATGGTATTCCTGGCAATAACCATGTTGGACCTGATGGTAAAGATGCACCAAGCAGTGCTGGCGAAATTGCTTTTGGCGAATTATGGCGTGTTCCTGAAAATGAATCGCAATTTACCTACAATGAGGGAAGTTACACTGCATTTAACAAGAAAAATGTTTACCTGAACCAATTGCCCACCCCAGAAGAACTCGCGCCGTTCCTCGAGCAAGCCCGTACTTTGTTAAATGGTACTTGTGATACGGGTACTTCAACTGATGCTGGTCTCGAGGAAGCTGCTCTGGACTTGTATTCGGGCATGACTCAACTCGAGATTATGGCACACCTTTGTAATTACCAAGTCTTTGGTAAGGTCAAGAATAGAAATGCGCCTGATGTGCCGTTCTTAGGTTCAGTGGTCAAGATGACCTCGACCCAACTTGGTACGTGTAGCATTGCTTCGGATGCCACAGGTTACTTTAGCTGTACCATGCCACCTAAACCGGGGGCTGGAGTTGTGCCTAAAGTTAGTTTGGAGTTGGACGGTGAACAATTTGACCTGACCTTTGACCGCCGCGCTAAACCTGGCGAGATTCTATCCATTCAAAAAGACCTCGAAGTTTCTCCTACTACCCTGCGCTTAAAAGGCAAGGTACTCGACCCCGAAGGTCAGCCCGTGCGTTTAGCCAAAATTCAGATTCAAGCTCCCGGGCAGTTGCGGACAGTCACCACCGACGAAAATGGCTTGTACGATTTATATATTGCTTTTGTTAAATCTCAAGCAGACCGCGATGTGCTGTACAACATCACAGTCAATTCGCCTGGTCTGCGTTTTACCAAACGGGCTGGTGTGCGTCTGATTGCAGGTGGCTTAAAAGAAGTCACTGAGGATTTGCAACTTGTTCGTTCGATTAAATTCTCGGGGCAAGTGCAAAATGCGTTGTTGCCTGGTCATTCGCTGGGTGGTGTCCTGACCATTCGTCGGGTGGGTGGGGTGCAGTTGTGTCAGGTGGTGGTGCAGGGGCATACAAGACTTGGTTCGGATGAGATTTCGGCTTTGAATTATGTTTCAACAGGTGGAAATGGGGCTTCAGCTTCAGCAACTTACACAGTTGGTAATCAGTCTTTCCGTGAGTACAAGTATGATAATCCAGACGAAATTCCATCGCCTGCTGGTGGGTATGTATGTACAGCCGATGTTAGTACCCTTGGCGCTTTTGATGCCGATTTTGAATTAAAAGGCGATTGGGGTACGTCCGTTACTCGAGTTCAAGTGCCAGCCAAATTAGCGGGGACTTCTCAAGAAGAAGAACCGTTTGTCCAAGACCTCGAGGGTCGTCCAGCAGTGGTGCGGTTCTTGGGTCGGGTGCTGGATAATGCTGGTCAACCGCAGTCTTTGTTTGCGGGTTTGCTGACCGATAATAAGTTATTTGCGGCTGATGCTTCGTTCAGAATGGGTTTGGGGTCGGCTGGGTTTGAACTGGCGGCAGTTCTAAAAGAGGGTATCATAGCAGGTGCAGTGCGTTTGCAGTCGTCTGGGGCTGGAGCGGCTGGAATTTTATATGGCTGGAAAGAGTACCTGATTGTTGGTGCAGCCGTAAACACCGTGGTTGAATCGGTTGCTGATTTGCGTTTAGGCGAACGCACCGTGGCTTTTTCTGGTGTGCTAAAAAATGCTTTGACCAATGCGGCAATTCCTGGTGAAGTGGTCATCTCGAGTCCTCAAGCTGGGGAATTGTGCCGCGCAAGCGTGGCTTGGAAAACCCGTGATAATTTAGTACCACCTACTGTTCCAGACGGAACATACTCGTGTACAGCCACAATCAAGCAATTCGGCGATATTGATGTGATTTATCAAGCAAGGGGCGCGTGGGGGGATGCTGCTACGGCTTTGCGTAATGTGCTTCCAGCCGCTAAATCTTCTGTGGCACAGGATATTCAGGTCAATGCTGCTGTGCTGCGGGTATCAGGTGTGGTTAAAAATCGTCTTGGTAATACTGTTTCTGGCGCATTGGTGCGAGTCCCTGAAACCAGTGAGGCTTTTGATCCGCTCTATATGGCAAGTGATAAGAGTCTTGTTGCTTCTGGGGCAGATGGTAATTATGGGCTGGACTTGCTGCTTAAAGCGGGTGTGACTTCTGGTCAGTTTGATGTTGAAGCCTCGCTCGAGGGTACAAATTCCGGGTTTGGTTTTGTCACACCAACTTTTGCCAATGCACAACCAACTGCAAAATTACCCGTTGCTGCTAATATCGAAATTTCAAGTGGGCGGGTGGTGAAGTTTATTGGGCAAGCTAACAATGGACACCTCGAGTCAGCCCCATTGCGTGGTCGAGTGGTGATTAAGCATATTTCTGGAACAGAAATCTGTGCGACTCAAGTTGAAATTTCGGGTCAGTACAGTTGTACTATTGTGCTTCAGTCAGCGGCGGCATTCACAGTTACACATACCTTAACGGGTGATTGGGGCGAATCGATTAGCGAACCAACCAGCGTTCCTGAAGGTCGAGCCAACACAGTTTCAAAGAATCTCGAGGGATTGCCAACTACGGTTGAAGTGACGGGTCGGGTGCGTGATACTGGTGATGTTCAGGTTTCTGGTGGGGCGGTTACGTTACTTGGTGACACTGGTTTCTTGTCTTCGGTCAGTACCTCTGAGTACCAAACAGGTGTGCGCGGTGAGTACCGTTTGGTTTTGGTTCTTAAACCCAATGCCCCTCGAGCTAGACTTGAGGTTTTGGCACGTTACTTTAAGGCAGAGGGTAAGAATCTGATTGATATTCAAAATGTGCAAGCTGGTCAATTTAAGGTTTTCAATTTGGATTTATTGGTGGCGCGTCCAGTACAAATTGCGGGTACGATCTCAAATCGCTTTGTTCCAAGCATGACCCTACCGGGGGCTATTCGCGCAAAACTAGCTGATGGGACTGAATTATGTCAAACCACGGCTGGAACAGACGGCAAATTTAGCTGCTTTGGACGTATCACCACCAGTGGTTCTGTACAAGCCACCTATACTGTTGAATCGTTCTGGGGGGCTGCTTCGCAAACAGCAATGATTCCAGCAGGTCATGCGTATAACACCTCTGAATCCAGCCAAGACCTGAGTCTGCCAGCCACAACAGTTAAATTCGCTGGAAAACTGATTGACACCACCACCAATGGCGCACCTTACCGAGGTAAAGTCAAAATCAGTGGTTTTGGTACAGTTCCGCTCGAGCTTGATGCAGATAACACTACAGGGGCTTATGCCGGTTATTCTGCTGCCCCTGCAAACAATCCTATTAGTGTACTGTGGCAAGCTCGAGACACGGCTAACAATGTGGCGGTGAAGACGCTTGGCGTGACGGCGGCGGCGAATGTTGTAACTGAGGTTCTAGCGGATTTACGACTCGAGACTCGCACTCCTGGTACAGCGCGTTGGGCAAACCTGACGGGTGGAAGTTTCTTAGCTGCTCCTGCGGTTGGTACAGATGGAACATTGTATTACTTGGGTGTTGCTGGTAATACATTGCGTTTGTACGCTGTGGCGATAGATGGCAGTCCGCGTTGGGAATTGGATGTTAAGGATATTTCCCCTAATTCGTCGGAGCATTCTGCGCCAATGATTGGTCGTGATGGCACGATTTATGTGGCTCATGCTGGCGAAATTATTGCGGTGCGTTCAGATGCTTCAATTCGTTGGCGATATGTGTTTGATGTCACTCGCGGTGCATCAGGGATGTTTGCGGCTACTCGAGATAGAATTGCTTTGTTAAAGATGGCAGAGCGCAGTGACCAAACCAATGCATTGGTTTTATTGTCATCGGCTGGAGTCGTCCAAAAAACCATTGATTTTGGCGCTGTTGCTGTTGGATATTTACGGATTGGTAATGATGGGACTATCTATCTACAAGCTGAACAACAATTATTAGCCTTTAATCCTGACGGTTCTAAGCGTTGGTCAGTCGAGAATAATTCACCACTGGCAATTGGTCATTCTGGCGAGTTGTATCTGCCAACCAGTCGTGGTCTCGAGGTTGTTTCGGCTAATTTAAGACCGCTTTGGCAAACCACTTTTGCCGCACGCCAAGTGACTGTTGGTGCAGTTGGTCAGATTTACGCTTTGAATTCAACCCAGGTCACTTCGTTACGTTCTGATGGCACAACCCGTTGGATTACAACTACTGCCAATGGCACACAATTTCGTTCAATGACACTTGGCAACGATGATTTGTTGTATGTGGCGGCTGAACGAAATGACCCAAATACAAATGCCTCTACAGGTTTGGTGATTGCTTATAAGCCTGATGGAACAGAGGCTTGGCGTTTCTCGAGTCCCGCCCCGATGAGTCAAATCACGATGGGAGTAGATGGCACGGTTTACGGCGGCGGCGATAAACTCTATGCCATCAATTCAACCGCCACTGCACCGTTAAATGGTGCATGGATTCAGCACTTTGCCGGAATTGGGAATCAGAATGCTGCCCCTGCCAATACCGATGCTCGTCGTTTGATCAAAATAACAGGTGTTCTGAACAATGCCAATTTGACCACTCAAGTCCTCGAGAACTATAAGGTTCAAGTGAACCGTGCTGATGGCACACTATTCTGTAATGCAGTCACTGATGCTCTGGGGCGTTATGAATGTTCGGCACTGAGTTCATTGGATGCCCAGAATCTGCAACTCGAGTTCCAAGGTATTTATGGCAATCTGCAACGATCCATCAGCCTCGAGGCTGGCGCTGCTGATTCACAAGTGACTTCACAACAAGATGCTTCTCTTGCTGTCACAACCTTAATACTTAGTGGTCGGGTTGTTGACCATGAACAAAAGCCACTTGCCAATGCCAGTGTCAAATTGACAGGACAAATCACGGATACAAAGACGACTGACGCACAAGGTAACTTTAGTGGTATATACCGTTTTGCGCCTGATCGTACTCGAGTTCTAGCCTCAGTTGAAGTCAGTGATGGTGTAGCTACAGTCATCTCACCGCTTGAGGTAGTCCTAACACCTAAGGCACTGACTCGTTCAGAGCCAGTCATTACAATTAACCGATTTGCCCCTGGAATGTCTCGTTGGCGCACCAAACTTCCTGGTGATGTGATTGGCTCACCCGTTACCAATTCAATTGGAATAACCTATGTCACAACCACTACCGCTAAACTTGTTGAAGTGAAAACCAGTGGGCAGATTGGTTGGATTGTGGCATTATCTGCACCTTCGAGCTTTGCACCAACTATTGCTTCAGATGGAACTGTTTATGTCAGTGTTGGAACGGCACTCGAGGCATACACCTCTGCTGGTGCGCTGAAGTGGCGCTACACTGCCTCTACAGCACTTTCAGCCCCAATTACGCTTGACCATACCGATAGACCCGTACTTGCTACTCGAGATTCGATAACAGCACTTGAAATCACTGGCGGACTGCGTTGGAAATTTGATACCACCGATGCTCCGATTCAAATTGCTATTGGTGGCGACAGCACAATCTTTGCGCTCAGTCCAAGTGGCTCGTTGCGAGCAGTGAGCGCAACAGGGCAACCACGTTGGACTCGAGCAGGTGTTGGTTCTCAATTTGCAATTGCAGCTACTGGACATCCCGTATTTACATCCAATACGGCAATTACTTGGCTTGATTCTTATGGTGATGATGCTCGAGTTGTAACAGTTGCAGGGATAACTGGTAAGGCTCTTCTAGCGCTTAAAGATGGTCGTGTTGTAGTTACAACAATAGATCAGATTGTTATCGTTGGCTCGGATAATGTCGTTAAATCAATCAATATGACCGCTCATGGTCTGGCAATTGGAGAGGATAACTTTATTTATGCCCTACATCCAGATCAAATTCGTGGATTTACAGCCACAGGTAGCGAAACGTGGCGGGCTACTGGAGATCCTGATTTAGTTTCTGTGCCAAGTATCAGTAATGGTCAGTTATTGGTGGTTACTGGTAAAGATACTTTGATGGCATTGAACATTTCATCGCAAGGATTGGCATCTGGTTGGAGTCGTTTTGGTGCGAATCAAATGAATGCCAGTCGTACTGAATTGCAGCCAGCCGTCCTTGGGCGAATAGTGAAGTTCACAGGTTCTGTTGCTAATCAATTTAATCTAAGCCAAAAACTAGCTGGGTATGAAATCGAAATTCGTGAATCGAGCAACCGCTTGTTGTGTCGTACCTACAGTGATGTGACTGGTACTTACCTCTGTGCTTCGCCAATTGTTCCTGCAACTTCTATTGCAACAAAATATGCCGTATCAAAGCGTTGGTCGGATACAGAACTCGACAGTGCTGAATTAATTGGTGCTGTTGATGCAGCTTCTAATGGAGATGAAACACCAGTTGGCAAAGCTTTAGCTGTTCCACTGACGACACTTCGGGTCTTTGGTATAGTTAAGAATGGTGATGGTTTAATCCTCCCAAATGCTACTGTTTCTATTCAGTCACAAGGTGAACGCGAAACTCGAGTAACGACTGACAACGATGGTAAGTACAGCGCATATTTCTCGTTCCGTCCACAAGTTAGAGTTACTTCATTTACTGTTATCGCAACAAATGGTACTGAAAACTCGAGCCTTCAATTTGAAATCACTCCTGTTTTCCAACAACTGGTGGCAAAAGAATTAAATGTGACTATTGGTGACCGAACTGGTGGTGCATTGCGTTGGACAGTACCAAGTCGTTCTGGTGAAACTAATATTATTTTGGATTCTGCCGATGCGGTATATCTAAAAAGTGGTGTTTATACAACGGCAGGACAATTACAAAATGGTTTCTCGGGAGGCAATCCTATTGTTGTCTCCTCGGCTGGTATTCTTGGCGAAGGATTAAGTTTGGCTCGTTCGGATGGAACGCTGCGTTGGAATTTATCAGCAACTGTCTACAGTGCGTCTCCAAGCAGTGATGGCTTTCATGTCATTTCGATTGATTCGGCACGGCAATACCGTTACCTGAATGTTTCTGGTAATGGTGTGATTCGTGAAACAACAACCATTGACTCAGGCTGGAAAGTTCTAGGCTCACCAATTGTTCGACCAGATGGAACAGCACTTGTTATCGCCTATAGCCCCAGTGGTGTTTTACAATTTCATCGTTTTAATGCCGATGGCGCTCCTCAAATGGTTTCCCAAGCTCAACTGTTCCTTGCCCCTAATGCAACTGAAATAAATGACCCTTTAACTTTTCAACAACCAGTTCCTACCAGCGACAATGGTGTACTACTGTATACTAAAGGCGCAAGTAGTGTTCAGCTTAGTAAACTTTCGATTACGGGAGTAACCATTTGGTCAGTCTCATTATCCGACTTGCCTGTTGCTGCACCTGTCATTGCAGCTGATGGGGCGATTAAAATTGCTGTCGGAACAAGTATTCTAACTTTTGAAACTACAGGTCAAGTACGCACAACCATAAATATACAACCCTTGCTCAGTAACTACAGCGATATTTTTCTCCAAGGTATTGCTATTGGACAAGACCAATCATTGATTGTCACCCTCAACGCAAATGGTCGAATGGCGTTGCTTGTATTAAAACCAACAGGTGAAAAACGCTGGAGCTATGAACGGCTTTGTGCCACCACACCACAGCAACCATCCCTTTTTGCTCGTACAATCAGGGTGGCTCTTGATGGAACGGTACTCACAACGCTGTGTTCTGATGTAGTAGCTGTAACTGGGTCTACGCTTGGACTTGCAACCACAAACTGGGCAGCTATTGGACGGGATAACCAGAACTCAAGTCGAATTGAAGGGGATGGTCAAAATCGCCGTACTATTCGAGTTATTGGAAAAGTCAAAAATAGCAATCTTCTAACCCATCTCTTTACTCGTCAAAAAGTAACTGTCACAAACGAAAACAATCAAGTGATCTGTCAAGTTCTAAGCGATACAACAGGTCTGTATCGATGTGGATTTGATACTTCAAATAGGAATGCAATGACTTGGCAGGTCAAGGTAGATGATGAATATGGCATGGCAAGTCAAACGCTTACTGTTGCCGCAGGCGAATTTAATACCCGCACTGAACTTGAGCAAGACTTACTGATTCCTGCGAAAACATTGGTACTCAATGGAACACTTAAACTCGCAGATGGTAGTTTGGGTATTGGCAAACTGGTTACTTTCAAGCTGGGCATCAATCCAGCCTTTGAAACAACCAGTGGTAATGATGGTAAGTACACTTTTACCTTTGTTTACCCCAACAATCAAATGACCGTTACGCCAGAGCTTCGATTTAGCGATTCAGGTCAAGATGCTATCGCCAGACCATTAGTAGAATTAACTCCGCTCATAACCACGACATTTACTCAAGACTTACAACTTGGAGTACAAGCTGGTGGTACAGAACGTTGGCGTGCAGCCCTTGCTAATGGCTCAGAACTTGCTCTTGCGCCAAACGGATCAATTCGCTTACTAACAGATGGCTATTTGCAAGCCCTGAATCCCGATGGCTCGTTGTTATGGCGTGTACCAGAAGCTGTGGGTGATGCGAAAATCATGGTTGATATGGATAGTGTGACCTATATTGCCCGCGGCGGTTTTTGGTTTGCCTATAACCCTGATGGTACACGTAAATACTATGCAAGTAATTTGCCAAACTATCCAATTGGTATGACTCAGAACGCGGCTCGAGGCTTTGTAATTGCATATCAAAATTCCATTGTTGCCTTGGATCGTAATGCAACCGAACAATGGCGCTATGTGCCAACCTCTGGAAATTTCACCACTGCTCCAATCTCATTGCTCAATGGAAACACGGTGGTTGGCACAACTCAATCTGTAATGACACTCAGTCCTACAGGTGCTGTTGTCTCGAGTCTGGCTACTCCATCTATACAAAATTTGATCTTGAATGGTGATAACATAATTCTAAGTGCAGGATCAGCTATTCGAGCCATCCAAGGGACAACTCAGGCTTGGATATTTAATGCTAATGCCGCCAATCTTGCTCACCTGGTTGCCGATAAAGATGGAGTTATGTACTTCAGTGAGGGTAATAACGTTGTTGCTCTTAACAAAGATGGCTTGTTGCGTTGGCGCAAAGACCTTGGTATGGCAGTGGGTTCATTGGTTATTGGTCAAGACGGTGTACTGCACGTTGTTGGTCAGACTGCACTCGTGAGTCTTAATCCTGATGGTAGTCTGCGTTGGACGACCCCAACTACTAATCCAAAGCTAGTTATTGCCCCAGTTATTGCGGCTGATGGAACAATCATTCATTCGACTTCCACGCATTTTATCGCAAATTATACGGATTCTCGAGGGCTGGCTAGCACTTGGGCGCGCTATGGTGCCAATAACGCCAATACCAATAGCTTTGTTGCGGTTACAGCCCTGAATCTGCCTAGAGTTGTTAAATTCCGAGGTTCTGCCAGTAATCGCTTTATCCCTAATTCCCGCCTCGAGGGTTACGAAGTTGACATCACCACACCAGATGGACGATTACTTTGTAACGCCAAAACCAATACAAACGGTATTTATGAATGCAGTTCAATGCTCGAGGCAACAACAGTTAATGTTCAGTACCGTATTCGCGGGGTACTCACTACAGCTAATTTTACTAGCACTGTACCAATGGGTTCTGTTGCTATTGAACATACAACAAATCTTGATGTTCCAATCACAACATTAAAAATCGAAGGCACAGTGCAAGATGTTCAGCTTTCACCACAAGCCATTATAAATGCAAGTATCGCAATTCAGACACCAGCTTTAACTACAGTAACCGATTCAAGCGGCACCTATAGTTTCTATATCCCATACGCTGATGGTATAACCCAAACCAATTTGCAAATCACAGCAACATTCGCTGGGAACTCGAGCAGTAGCTCAGTAACAAATGCACTAACCGCAAACGGACTGACATCCATAAATAAGAATTTTGTACTCGACAATCGAGTTCTTGGGGCAGTTGCGCGTACTCTTGATCTTGGTGGTTCAATAATTGGTACACCGGTGATAGGCTCAAGTGGCATTATCTATGTTGGTTCAACCGCAGGTGTACACGCAATCAATCCAGATGGTTCTGAGCGTTGGCGATACTCAACTCGTCGCCCAAACTCTCAAGTTCGTCTTGTACCAGACCAGTCAATTGTGTTCAGTGATGGCTCAAGCGTTATTAAATTGCGAACAGATGGGACACAAGATTGGTTGGCGGTTGGGCGTGCGGATGTGTTAGCAATAGCTTCAAACGGTACGATTTATACAAGAACTCGTACCCAAACAATCAATGGAATCAGTTTTAATCTGACAGCACTTAGTTCAACAGGAAGTTTAGACTGGTTATCCGATGTGCCTACCGAACCAAATGCGTTTGCAATTGCTCCAGATGGTGGTTTAATAACGGTTAGTTACCTTGGTTTGGTTATAATCAATCCAAATGGATCGAAACGCTGGTCAAAAGCATTGCCTTACTATTTATATAATCCAACCCTAACACTTGGTAAAACAGGAATATGGTTAGTCGGCAGTGCGGGTACACTTGGATTTGACTACACTGGACAGCAAATCTGGGCTAGTTCTTCGCTTAACCAAAACAGTCCAAGCACCTCTGGGTTAGCTATAGATCAATCAGAATCAAGGCGATTTATTCAAGATGGTCAGCTTGTTTCTACCGACGCGAGTGGTGTTGTACAATCACAAGTAACCATTCCAAATGTTCAATTGTTTACACCAACGCTAAGTGATGATGACACAACTTATGTGTTGACTACTTCTGGTGCAGTAGCTGTTGGCAGTGATAACCAAATTAAATGGACATATGTGGGTACTGTTCAATCACAATTTGCTTTACCAGTCGCTGGACGATCAGTTTTGCTCAGTCAGGGCAACAGACTTATATGGGTTAATAGCAGTTCTGCATCGCTAAAAACAAACGCAGCTTGGGCAAGTCAGCAGGGTGATACCTCAGCCTCTCGTCGCTTACCATCTGACGGTATTACACGTCGCTATTTAGAATTTAGTGGCAAGATTACTCACGCTTCGATCCCTAATTTTGCAATAGCAAATGCTACTGTTGTAGTAAAACAGAATGCTGAAGTTCTATGTTCTACAATCACTACCGCAACGGGTGATTACCGTTGTGGTAGCCCTACAAACTTGATGACCACTCTGACAGCAACTCTTGAAGTTACCAGTACATTTGGGTCAGTAATAGGGAATGTCAATGTGGCGGCAGGAATTGCCAACTCGCTGACAAACACCAATACAAGTCTTACGATAAGTCCCACAACTGTTAAAATAACAGGACAAACCTTAGACTCGGCTCAACAACCAGTTGGTGGATTACAAATTAGGGTGTTGAATGTACCCGTCTCAAACATTGTCACTAAATCAGATGGAACAGTCATTCCTCTGCAATGGTCTCCACTTGACCAGACCTCAGCAATTTTGCTGGAAGGTGATGCCAATGGAAATTTTGAAGTTTGGATTACTTTACCAAGCGATACATCAACCACAAATTTTGTTTTCAAGGCGCTTAATCCAAGTGGTGGTGGGACAGCAAATGTTACTGTGCAACAGAATCTAAGTTCTGGGGTTCTCAATACCGTTAGCGTTCCAATGACTTTGCAGCAGACAGCCCAGCGTATCTATGGGCGAATTGAAAAACCTAATGGTCAGGCATATGCCAGCACGCCAGTACGAATTCGCTCATCGGTTTTTGTTCAAGCCATTGACGCAAGTAATCAGTCCCTTGGTACAGGATATGAGTTCAATGTCCAGTCGAATGCGACCGGACAATACGCGATAACCTTGAATTATCTCAATGAAGTTACTTCAGATGTTCGGGTGGATTTGACCGCAAACATTGTTGGAAACTTAGTTGAGAAGTCTGTGACCTCAACGCTACAACAAGGTACTGTTTTACAAAAACCAACTGATTTTAGCTTTGATAACACAGTCTTAGGTGTATCAAATTGGCGATTAGCCCTTCCGAATCGAACAAGCAATAAATCAACTACGCCTGCAATTGCTAATGATGGAACAATTTACTCGAGCCAAGCAAATAAGCTCATCGCTGTTGAGTCAAGTGGCATTGAAAAATGGCGAAAAGATATTGCCGTAGATTGCCGTGGAGACTATGTTACACCAAGCAATCCTGTGATACGAGATGATGGTGTTGTGCTTGTGGTTGGCTGGTGTACTTTCAATTCTGGATTATCCAGACTGCATGCCTTCTCCTCAAGTGGGGCAGAATTGTGGACGTTTAATATTCAAGGCACAAACGGCTCACAAATCGCTCTAGGTACTAATTCAACAGCATATGTGGCTAAGAATGGACCTAACGAACTGGTTGCAATTTCTGCACTAGGAGTAGAACTTTGGTCAACCACCGTAACGCTCGAATACAATCTTCCAGGTAAACTGCTGATCGGACCAGATGAAACAATATATACGATTGGACTAGATGACGCTTACAACGGTAATTCAACAATAACTGCAATCAATCTGGACGGAAGTGTTAGATGGACTTATAGTATGATATTAGGTTTACACAGCGCAGCAATAGGAACAGATGGAACACTATTTGTAGCGGGTTCTAGGTCAGGTTACAACAACCCTGAAGTTAGTAAGTTGATTGCATTTTTACCAAGTGGAAAGCTATCTTTTACCAAAAATATCAGTAACTCAAATGGAAATCGTACTCACTCATTGATTGTCTTACCAAACAACCAGTTATTACTTGCAAGAGAACGAACATCCACAATTTATAATTTCAATGGAGATATTGTTCAGAACCTAAATATTGGTGGCTATGCGATTGGTGCAGACGGATTAATTTATGGACGCAGCAATGATGATAATGGTACATCTGCAATGTCATTGTTAAATGTTTCCCAGTGGGAATTCTTAAAATCAGGTCAAGGGGCTATTGGCACTAATTATCTATATTTACAAACAGGTGACGAGCTTCTTGCCATCAATACAGGTGCAGTAGGACTGGCGAATACTTCATGGGCGAGTGAATACAAAAATCAATTTAATACATCACGTATTCCATCTGATGGTCTTGCGCGTCGGTTTGTAAAACTTACTGGATTAGTTAAACAAGCAGCTAACAACCTTCCTGTGGGGGGAGCAACCGTAGTGATCCAGATGGCAAATGGTGACCAATTTTGTACCACCACATCTGATGGGAATGGAAATTATTCTTGTGGTTCGCCAACAGAAGAATTTAATGCATTTGTACTAGAAGCTCGAGTAACCCAAAGTCCATACGGAACGACGGTAGCACCTGTACAAATACCCGCAGCAGCCTCTGGAAGCACCACCCTACTCAATCAAGACCTTGCTGTAGCTCGAGCGCAAATTCGATTCACTGGAATTGTGACCGACAGAGCGACACCACCAAATCCAATAAGTGGAGCAGTTATTCAGATTAATGGTGATATTTATGGGAATACTACAACTGACAGTAGTGGACTCTATAGTTTGCTACTTGACGTAAATCGTACAAGTATTACCATTCAGCTAAAAGTTAATGATGCTGCTAATCAAGAAACTAGATCAATCACGATTAGTCCTCCTGCTGGTCAGATTACAGAGCGTATTGAAAATTTCCAATTTGATCAAATGGCAATTGGAGCAGCACGTTGGGCATTTAAGACAGATGGGAATGGGTCTTTGCGGTATTCTGTACCAGCGATTGATTCTAGTGGAAATATATATTTGACAAACTCTAGTGGCTTAGTCGTTTCGCTTTCACCGACAGGTCAGGAACGTTGGCGTAAAACTTTGCAAGGGTTTATAACAACTCCTGTTATTGGAATTTCAGGCATAATTTTTGTTTCAGATACACAAAAACTTTACGCTTTTGATTCTGCGGGTATTGAAGTTTGGTCACAAAGCCTACAGAATGATGGTGCGGCTAAACTAGCGGTGACACCATCGGGTGCAGTTATTGCGTTATCAAAAACTAAAATCAGGCGTTTTTCTCAAGCAGGCTTACTTGAATGGACTCAACCTGTCTCGAATGGAGAAAGTTATTCAAGCTTTTCACCAGTTGTATTGACGAACGAACAGGTTCTATACTGTATTTCACCGTATTACTCTGGGAGCGGACTTTATGCGTTAAATGCCGACGGAAGTCAAGCATGGCGGTCAACAGTAAATTGTAATAGTGAAATCGCACTTGCAACTACAGAAGCATTTGTTTCAAACAGTGGAAGCCTAACTGCCGTGAGCTTAGTAGACGGGCAGCCTGCTTGGAATTATTTAATAAGTAGTTTTTCGGGGTCAAATACATCTTCACCATTAGTTGATAGTGGTGGAAATATCACTTGGATTTCAGAACCTGGAGCAAAATCCTATTATGGTTCTCGAGATGCAGTAATTACCACTGTTAGCTCAAATGGCAGTCTAGTGCGTAACGCATCATTTGCTACTCCGATTTTAGGTAGTCTCTTATTTGGGTCTGATGGTACGTTATTTGTGCCTACAATAAACGGCGTAGTGGCGCTAGATCAGAACTTGCAAACCCAGTGGACTTATAATTCTATCAATGAAAGTTGGGTCTACGGAACTACAATAACCTCACAAGGATTGCTGCTGGTCAACACATCTGATAAATTACTCGCAATCAATACTGGATTAACAGGATTGCTTGCAACTGCGCCTTGGGCGAAGGCTTTTGGTAATTTACAGAATATGGGGCGCAATTAGAAAGCATTTTGGGATTTGTCGTAATACTTCTCTTGATTTAATAATGTGACAATCCATTCTTGTTCAGAGCGGACACAATAGTCTGCTTTGAACAAGAATGAAGGACTGGCAATAAATTTAATGTAAACCTGTTTTTCCGTTACCCAATACTTGTCAAAAAATAATGAGAAACCAATATGCCTTTGGTCATTTCGATGTTCTCGAGCAGGGTTTAAGCTAGACCTTGTTGTACATCGCTAACCAAGTCTCGAGGTCAAAAAGGCTTTCGAGTCCTCGTGCTTTGCGGCGTAGGTAATGCTCGAGTCGCATATGCACTGCTTGACTCTCGAACAAAACCAAATTCTCAACCATATTGCTGCTTGGATCACCGTCCAAGTGATGAACCACTTCGTTATCCTCGAGTAATCGTCCGAGTTTAATGGACATCACAATTCGGTGCTGATAAGCCCCGCTTTTGGTGATTGGATGAATACTGCGTTTGTAATGACGTTTATTCATGACTGGTTTCCGTAGTTATGGCTCGAGAGAATCAATAAACTTGATGTATATGCTATAGATTATATTAGCATAGTATGCTAACATATGTACAATCAAATTCTATGTATTCCCTGTCAGTCACCATCTCATACCAACTTTTCATTCCGTAGCCATAACGCACACATGGAGTCTAATGTTACTTTCCGACGATGCCCGAAGATACGCAGCCAATCAACTAAAAATTGTGCTACGAACCGATCCTGTACTGCCGATCAATCACCTCGAGCATCGCCGTGACTTAACGGTTACTCGAGAACGGTTGCACCTATCAGAGCAAGAATGGCTTGATCTATGCCTTGAAGCGCAAATCCATACCGCATTGCGCGACACCACCTTAAGTAAAGGCTCGAGAATACGGGAAAAACACTTTTTTGCTTGTGCCTCGAGTAAAACTGCTCAATTAACCCATTGGAATATGCGTCAGCTATCGGGTATGGCAGGAATCCGTTTTAGTTTGGGTATTCACCCCGACCATTGGGAACTAACTGCCTTGCGCCGAACCAATACCCCCAATGAACCAATCCCCGATGCCATCATCCATCTCGAGCCACGTTGTTTACTCGATAGTAAAAAAACACGAAGCTGGCATGATGCAGGTTTTACTTATTCTGAGGATATTGCTGTGGAATGGGATTCTGGTAGTGCCGTCCGCACTCAACTCGAGGCGAAAGTATTGGCATACAAATATGTGGCGTACTACCAACTGTGGGTTGCGCCAACCCTAGCTCGAGCGATAACACTCCAAGCAATTTGCCTAAAGGTACTTGGAGACGCGACTCGAGTTGGGGTTATGGTGGTGGATTGGCGCACTGGTATTTGTAGTGCCGCCACCCTACCAAAACGAGGCACCCGTCTATCCAGCATTCTCGAGCCGACCATGCGGGAGGTGCATAACGCATGGAAATGGAAGTAAATCACTTGCTCTCGAGGATGCTCAGGATCACCGATGACATCGGGGCAACGAATCGGAGACCCGTCGGAGGTAAGGTCGGGTGTTTGAAACTCAAGAGCTTGCTTCCGCACAGAGCCTTAAACATCCTATTTTGGAAACAAAAGTACCTAAAAACCTGTGGAAATCAGTGTTCTCGAGCAAGTAGTGACTCGAGTCTCCGACTAACCTCCGATACCCCAAAGTGCATCATCGGAGGTCAATCAGAGGTTAATCGGAGGTCATTTCGACCTGTTTTTACTGGTCTCCATGCTAATCAGATAGGTGAAACACCTTTATCGTCGGCTCGAGAATGTGGTGTTGACATCAGTTTCTCGAGCCAAGAAACTTTTTTTAATTTTGATTGGAGGGCGTATGCCAAGCACGACTGATCTTGCCTTAAAGCTGAATTTTGCTAAATCAACTGCTGTGCTATGGTGTGATGCGTTTGATCTGTATGCGACTGAACCGATTAGCCGTGTTGGTGCTAAACGTGTTCGAAAAATTTCTGATCGTCAATTAGAATTGATTTTTTTGTGCCATCGAGCTTACTCGAATAATCCAATTGCTGGAACTATAGGGACTCAAATTTGCTCAACACTGGGACAGGAAAGATTCTTGAAAGCTGATTTGCAAAAGGTTTTTGATGCCGAAATGAAAACTCGAGAAAATTCAAAAGCCCCAATTCAAAGCAAACCAAGCAGCCAAATCCAAGTGCCAAGTCAAGCTGTACAGCCCAGTGTTTCTAGGTCTCGAGGTACGGTCACAGAAATCTCGAGGAGTCAATCTGGTTCGGAGAGTCAACAGTTATTTCGGAATTTATTCCAAGAATTTCAGGAACACAGTTCAAAGCAAGCGGCTGGTTTTCAACAAACCATGATTGGGGTGCTCGAGAAATTCCATACTTTGATCATTGGAGCTGAGGAATCACCCAAACCTCGAGCTAATCAGGAATTAGTGGAGTTCAAAGAAGAGGTTAAATTAGTGGAATTGGCTTTTAGAAAAAAAGTCTTATTGAACGAAAAAGCTAAGTTTGAACGACGTAATACCCCGTTTGGGCAATGGCTTGACTTCGTGGCGTATCGGGCATTGCAGTTTTTTGTGATTGGTGTTGTTGTGGTTTTTGCCATTGGAGTACCAGTATTTTTGTATTTCTTAATTGCAGTGTTGTCTCGAGGTCAATAAATTGAGCTAAGTAATCCAGCAGTCCAACAAGCAATCATCCCCAAGAAGTGTGACCATCAACGAAAAGGATGCTTAGGTAATTCAAACCCACCTGTTTCAGTTACCCCAAGTAACCAGTCGGTACTGACTCCAAGGGCTTGTGCCAGTGCAATGACTTCAAAGTCGTAAACACTGCGGGCATTGGATTCGATTTTACTAATCGCATTGGTTTGAACTTCAACCCCAATAATATTAGCAATGGCATTGCTTAAATCTTCTTGGGAGAGGGCTGGGAGGTGCATTGACCGGGCGAAACGTAATCGTTGGGCGATGACGTTGGCTTGTTGTTGGTTGCGTTTTAGTCCGTGTTGTTTTGCCACACTTGAAACTACAAAGCAATCAAACGAAAATATATGCTTGATACGCTGTAATATACTTATGTGGTATATTTTATTATCTTGTTACAAGATTTTTCGTGGAGGACATTATGAACAAAGCAGGGATACTCGTACTGAGCTTACTCATCGCATTTGCCTTATCGCTAACCCAAGGACAAGCCCAAACCACCCCACTGACCACCACGCTGACTACCGCCCAAACCACCACATTAACCGCAAAACTCGAGCGTCAAATCGGACAGGGGCTACTGCTTGATCTGATCTTCTTGAAGGATAATAAAACAATTGTTTCAAGCGGTACTCGAGGACTAACCTATTGGGATGTTGCCACGCAAAAATTGATTAGAACCATTGATATGGATATGGATGGTTATGTTATGCAAATCACGGTTTCTGAGAATGGCAAGTGGTTAGCCACAGCTAGCAGTTCAGGGATTGGGTTGTACGAAGCTGCGACTGGGAAACTGATCAGTAAGCTCTTTGAGATCAGTTCTCAAGTCGTGACCTTTAGTCCAGATAATAAGTGGTTAGCCACAGGCAGTGATGATGGCATTGTTCGCTTGTGGAACATGGCAACCCTTAAGGCATCAGCCCTTGCCGAGTTTTACATTGAAGGCATGGGCAAAGGTGCGTATCAGGTTAAGCACATTGGTTTTGATCGCCTGTCCAGCTTTTTAATATGTGATGCTGCACCAACCTTTGCTAAGAACTACAATGCTGCTTTTTTTGCAACTCGCCTTGATAAACGCCAATTTGAACGGGTTAAAGGTGAAGTGGTTGAAGTGGTTGGTATTTTTGAATTTCGTTCCTACCCAACCAATTATGCTTTTAGTCCAGATAACAAATTGATTTTTGGTGAAGGTACATTATATTCGTATCCTGAATTTGATCAATTATACGAATTTAAAGATTATCTTTACTTTAGTCCTGATTGGAAAATTGCTGTTCTCAAAAACGGTACGATTGTCAACCCAGCCAATTATCAAAGCATCCTAAGCCTATCCATGCCTGGCTTGGATGGAGTGCGAAACCGTGAGAAATACATTGGGAATTGGGCGTTTAGTGCAGATGGTCGTTACCTCATCGCCCGGCTTTTGGATCAACGAATGCTGATTTATGATGCCAAGCGCTTTGTTTTACTCAACGAAATCAAAGGTCATCAACCACCCATGACGACCATTGCCATGCACCCTAAACTGCCCATTGCCGCGCTTTGGGGTCGAACCAATGAATTGCGATTCGTTCACCTCGAGACGGGAGAACAACAAGTCCAAACCATTGATCCAGCCTTGGGCTTAAATCTGAACCTACCGATTTTATTCTCACCGCAAGGACAGATTTTAACCTCAAGCACTTATGCTTTTAACTTTACTCCAATGAACATTGATACTGATCGTTCAACCATGCCAGTTGAATTACCTGATGTTGAATGTCCTCGGGCTTGGACGCATGATGAAACACAACTCTTATTTCATTGCGACAACATGATTTATTCAAAAGCAACTGGTTTATACGCTAAAGCCACCAATACCCAAGCCACCAGCACACAATTCCAAGCCCGTGAATTCGCCTCGACTGAAGGGGCTGGTTTAGCCAACATCACCACTTCAAAAGACGGGAAATACGTGGCTGTAGCCGGTCAAGATGGGGTCGCTCGAGTTTATGATTACGCCACTCAAAAGCTAGTCAGTCGTTTAATTCACCCTTCATCTGTCATTGACGTGGCATTTTCGAGTAATTCCAAAGAACTCTACACCCGTTCAGTCAATGGTGTCAGTAAGTGGAGCGTAGGAACTTGGAATGAAATCGGTAAGCTAATACTGGACCGTAAAACCACGGCTTTTGCCCTTGGAAACAGTAATCTGATTGCCTTAGCGATAGACCTGCGTGGTGAGAATGTATGGTTAGTATCAACGGAAACCATGAAAATCGTGGGGACCATACGCAATAATTCAAGTGTTTTTGCCTTAGGATTCTCGGCTGATGACCAACGACTGATCGTCTCCTATGACGATGCCAACATTCGTATTTGGCGTTTACAACGATAGAAACAAGCACCAGTTCGTCAGCCCTTAGATGATCAACAAAGTAAGTACATAAGAAAGACCCAAAGAAACAATTACTTTTAGGAGGTCAATATGAATTAGAAAACCTGCACGAACTGCTGCACTTAAACTAAATCCACTTAAAACCCATCCCTGTAAACTCGAGACCACCTTGCGTTCACAGGGATTTTTCTTTGCCACTCTGCTCGAGTGGCTTTTTTTATGCCCCTAGGAGAACAATGCCCAATCATCACGTCCAAAGTAATCTGTTTACCACGCCTCCCTCGAGTCAATTCGAGCCTTCAATCCCACGCCAAGTACCAATTCAACAGCTCAGTGAGTCTGGTATCAATAGCCTAATTCAAACTGCTTTAATCCCGCCTAAAGCCAGGGTCACTTGGAAGGGTCAGATTCAAAGCAGTCTCGATGGGAAAGTTTCCCATGCCTTCAAACAAGTTCTCGAGCAGATGAAAGCCTATCCTGATGTCCTGGTTGTAGATTTTAATTGGACGAACTTTGCAACGTTCTTTAATCATGATTCATGGGGAATGATTGGTAATCTTCATCCTCATAATTGCGTCAAAGATCGTAGGCAGAACCTGCAACAACTGCTGCTACAACCCTACAATACGGCTCAAAGAACCATTCTCGAGCAAGCCTTAACCATTAATGCCTTAAATTCGTATCGCTTGAGCATTCGTAATGCAATGCTCGAGAAACTGGTTGAAGTAGCAAAGGATTATCGTGTGGTGGTCACTGAAACCCTGGATGTTGAGACCTTACACCAAGCAGCCTGCAAGCAAACAGTCATCAAGGACTTAGGCTGGCTTAATCTACTCGAGGATTTCAAGGGTTTACTCGAGGATCAAGGTACTGAATTGGTGTTGCTCGAGCGGATGTACAAGAGTTTAACCTGTCCAAATTGTCAGCACTCGAGTCGAGAAAATCGCAATGGAAATTCTTTTTATTGTCTTCGATGTGGTTTTGGTGGACTACCAGACTTTATGGCTGGGATGAACATGTGGACAGATTGGCTTTCTCGAGCCAAGACGAACCAATTTTAGAAAATAGTTTCAAGGCATTAGAAGGTATTAGGAGAACAACAATGAAACAGCTTATTGATTATCTTGGTGCGTTACAAAGCACATTTGAAGTGGCTCGAGCCTTTAATCGTCGTAAAGACTTAACGTTCATGTTGACTAAAGTCACTTGGGCGTTTTATCTCAATCCGCCAAGTACAAAACGCGAACCAGGTGAATTGAACTTATCAACTTGTAAGGATGCCAGTCCAGACTTGGTGTTGATTGAACTAGCCGTGGGTCACCAAGGTTTTGGTGGACCACCGGTTGGAGTCCCAATTCAAGTGTTTAAGACTGCCCTCGAGCAGGCAATAACAACTTGTTTAGAAACCTTTGATTTGAACTCTGTGGGTGTGGGTGACTTTGATTCAAGCCAAGGTCAAATCATGGTTGGGTTTATGATCAACCTAGAAGATCAATTGGAGTTCACCCAAGCCACTCGAGTATCGGAGCATGATGTGATTCACAGGCTAACATTTAGCACTAAACTCAAAGGTCGGTCCAAGCGGAAAGGTAGGAAAAACGCTTAGACCAGAATTGAAGTTAAACATGGTCAATGAAATCCTCGAGCCTAGCAACCGATCTGATGATGACCGATTTGATGCTGTGGCTCGAGAATCTCAACCGATAATTGCCATAAAACCGAGCCTCAAGCAGCAGTTTACTCGAGCGAACGTAAAGCAGTTTAACGTGTTTAAATGACCAATACTCGAGTCTAGATAATTGCAACAAGAACAGTTTTTACTGTGTCTGATGTGGCTTTGGTAGCGTACCAGATTTTACGGTGGCTATGACACTGTGAGCCGACTGGCTCTCTCGAGCTAAGGGCAATTCGAGTGTGGAGGATAAATGAAGCATTACGAACCGAGTATTTTAGACCTTCAAGCAACTCGAGCATTATTGTTTCAAACCATCAAGCAAATTGAAGCTCGAGTCTCGAGGAGATTCAAATGGCAATTAGGCAGTATGGTTGGTATGACCCTCATCAGCCAAGAGTTTCAAAGCTCGAGTCTCGCAAACCTAAGACTTTTACTGTGTGTCATGAGTTTTGTGCTCTTATGTAGTGCCATGGTGCTATGGATGAGGGTTAGTGCATCAATACCGATTCTTGTGAATTCTCGAATAGAGTTTGACGAGATAAGTATTAAAAAGGCTTTGGAAGAGCAGATTCGACGCATGGATGATTGGATTGTAACCGCAATCCAACAAGAAAGATTGGTTAATACTTTTGGCTGGATAGGTACTCTACTGACGGTTTTGAGTGCCGTTGGTTTTTTGGTTGGAATTTAACAGTATTTAAATAGGTATTTTGCGTTAGAAATGCTCAAAATTATTTCTCAATGCTTAGATAAGTAATACTAACTTTATATATAGTAATTAATCTTTGTATAACCATAAGAAACTTGACAATGCCGTACCTGTATGCTATTGTATATCCCATGCAATCCCGCGCCGTACCTTGCTTTGCTGATGCACCAATTAAGGTGGTCCCTAATCATTATCTATTGGGGCAACCAGTACACGGTGATAGCCCGGCGAACGGTGTTGCGGCTTACGGATCAAATCCCGAACTACAGCAAGATATCGATAGCGAAAATGTAAAAATAAGATTGGCGAGTTTGGTGTTTGGAACTGCGGGTGCTGCCTGGGTTGGCTCGGTTTTGGCAATCGATCTAGATGCCAGATTTGCGTTTGTCAGCTTCGTTATTTTGCCATTAATCTTGCTGTTATTTTTTTACTGTATGCGTGCTAAAAGCGATTTTTCCGTACAAAGTGGATCTATTCGCACAAAAATCGCCCACTTGCAAGCCAAATTTTTTGCAAAATTACATCGCGTTTTTTCATGTGTTCCTAGGTTTTTATTGGCTTTTTTTAAGTTATTTTTTGCGGATTTTGCATCAAAAAATCGCCGCGAACTAGATTTTCAAAGGCTAATTTTTTGCCAAATCCGACAGCTTTTCAGAGTCGTTTTGAAAAAAATCACAAACCAAAATCCTCCATCCTACTAGCGAGAGGCGGCTTGAGATGGTCTCGAGCCAAACTACTCGCTGGTACGATGGGGTTTTTTCTATGCAAAATATCAGTATAAACAGTGTTGAACGGATTACACTAAATCCGCACGAGGCAGCAGCCATAGCAGGTGTGGGACACAACCGAATCCGTGAATGGGTAAATTCGGGTGCATTACCCGCTTTACCTGGAAAACGAATCCTAATCGTTAGGAAAACGCTAATTGCATTTCTCGAGTCGCAATCTCGAGGGCGGAAATAATGTCGCCCCGTGTTAGCGGCACGGGGCAGAACAACAAAATCTCATCCGAAATTGTACAACAAAATGCACCCGATTGTGCAGATTTGAACCACAATTTCGTTACGGATTCGTTGTCAATTGCCCAACCGAATTTCACAGAAGCAAGTCGGTTTTTAGATATTATTGCGCTCCCCAACGAACCAATCACGTTTCAGACGTTCGATGATTCTCCTAAAAAACGCTCAAAACTGATTTCGCTACACACTGGAACACTCGAGTCTCAAAAAACACGTCTCAGGCAGCTAAATTTACAGGGGGCAGGCGTTTTTGTTACCGTAAATTGTCAGGACAAACCGCACATCAGAAATGCGGTCAATACCACGCGGGTACGGGCATTATTTGCCGATCTGGACGGTGTATCACTCGATACGATACGAAAAATCGCGCTACTACCAACAATGATCACAGAATCGTCAGATAATCGATTTCATGTCTACTGGTGTGTTGATGATGTCCCAGTCAACCAATTCAAAATGTTGCAAAAACGCATTGCAGCGATCCTGAACAGCGATTCATCGGTATGCGATTTGCCACGAGTGATGCGTTTGCCCGGGTTTCTACACAACAAAGCAATTCCGTTTCAAACCCGAATTCTCGAGATTTATCGTGAACGACGGTATACTCTCGACAAATTTGAGAATGCCCTGACTATCAGCGAAAATACGCCTCGAGTGGACAAAATCAATGTTCAGAATCACCTCAAACGTACTATTGCGGCGATAAAAAACGCAAAAAAATCAACTCGTAACAGTACATTAAACAAACAGGCATTTCATATGGGTCAAATCAGCGTAAATAGCACACTAGATACGCAAAAAACCATTGAATTGCTCGAGAATGCTGGGGTTGAATCAGGGTTGTCTCGAGACGAGGCTCAATCAACTGTTCGCAGTGGTTTTGAGGCTGGACAACGTACTCCACACCAATCGTTCAATACTAAACCCGAGCAACAATATGATTCACTCGAGCGGTTTCAGGTTGCGGATGGTTGTATTTGCGAGGTTCGCAAAACCCCGAATGGCGACACTGAGCGTATACCATTGTGTAATTTTATTGCCACTATTAAAACTGAATTGTTGTGCGACGACGGTATCAATCAGCATCGAGTGTTTCAGATTAGCGGGAAACTGCGTGATGGGCGCGATTTGCCAGAATGCGAAATTGCCGCAGAACAATTTGGGGCAATGCAATGGATTGTTCCCAGTTGGGGTGCAGCAGCAATTGTTGCAACTGGTGCAGGTACTCGAGACAAACTGCGACAAGCAATTCAGCAATTGAGTGCTGAAAAAATCACGTTTCAGACACAATATACGTATACTGGTTGGCGAAAAATTGGTAGGAATTGGGTATATTTGAGTGCATCGGGGGGCGTTGGTGCAGATGGTACTGTGCCAGGAATCGCCGTGAAACTCACCGCTGCCCTCGAGAAATACACCCTGCCAGCACCCCCTACATCACAGCAGGAAATTCGTCGCACAGTTCGCGCCAGTTTAGCCTGCCTCGATGTTGCTCCTCGAGAAATCACGCTGTTGTTGTGGTTAGCAGCATATCGGGCTGTAATTGATACGCCACGTTTTAGCGTGTATCTGTACGGACTGACGGGTGCGATAAAATCTGGTGTAGCAGCAATGGCACTACAACATTTTGCGCCAACAGCCCATTACGATGCCCTGACCGTACAATGGGAATCCACGGGCAACGCACTCGAGCGATTATTGTTTGAGGCACAGCATACCGTAACCGTAATTGATGATTTTCAACCGCAGGGAACGAGGCAAAATGTCAACGAACTGAATACTCGATCAAATCGTGTGCTACGCGCACAGGGCAATGGTGGTGGGCGCTCGAGAATGGGTGCAGATTTACGTCTGCGCCCAGATTTTCCGCCGCGAGGGATGACCATTTCCACAGGGGAGGATGTTCCCAGTGGAACGAGTCTACGTGCGCGGCTGCTGATTCTCGAGATTCCAAAAAATGTGGTGACGCTCGAGCGATTACGGGCAGTATCGAAAATTGGACGAGAGGGGGTATTGGCTGGTGCAATGGCAGCATTTATCCAGTGGTTAGCGCGAGATTTAGATGGCTATCGTCAGCAGTTCGAAATTGAAGCTAACAATGCAGAATCGGTTTTTGTGGCATCGCACCGCCGAAATACCACAGCCGCGTCAGAAATGTTGGCAACGTTCCAATTGTGGTCAAAATTTGCACTCGAGATGGATTGTCTCGAGCCAGTAGAACTGGACAACCTAGAACATCAATTACTTACAGCACTGCAAAAAATTATTGCTGCACAGGTTGAACAACATGCTGTGACTGATCCAGCCACGCGATTTCCTAGCCTGATTCGTGGGATGCTGTTATCTGGCAGGATTCACCTCCTGAGCGCTGATTCGGGTCTCGAGACACCAACCGTCCCCGAACATTGGGGTTGGCGCAGCCAAACTATCGGACTGGGTGAACAGTCACTAATAGAGTGGCAGCCGCGTGGTCGATGTGTTGGCTGGGTGCGACAACCAACTACACAGGACGATCCAAATGTTTATTTTGATCCAAACGCAGTTTATGCGGAATTGATCCGATACTCTGTTTCGGTTGGTGACGCAATTGTGCGTACACCTCCAACCTTTTGGCGTGAGATTGCTGCCAAACGATTGATATATACTGATGTAAACTCCAACACAGTAAAACGTACAATCCGAGGTGACAAACACCGTGTTGTACATGTTACTCCAGATTGTGTTTCGCAAATCCTGACGGGTGATCGCGCAGAAAACACTGGGACTGATGGGACTCATGGGACTGCTACGTTAAATACACAGTTAATTGAAACCAGAACCAATTATTGGCTCGAGCAATTCCCAGCTTAAATCTCAGCATTTAGATTACTGGGAGATAGATTTAATCTGTGATTAACAGGTAAATCCCACATCTCCCAGTAATCCCAACAACTGGAAACTTGACTTTAAGTTGGATGTGGAACTCAAAATAATTCTGCCTTCAAAAGAATATAATAAATAAAATTATCTATTTACGAACAGGAGCAGTATGCCTAAAAAACAAAAAAGTGGGCTTCCCGAGGGAATTGATCTCTTACCAAGTGGCTTGTACCGATGGCGTTCACCTGTTGGATACAAAAATGGCAAACAAGTCCGCGTCAGTGGCACGACAACCAGCCTAAAAACAGCAAAGATGGAACGTGCAAAAGCGCTGACAGATCGCGCTCGTGGCAAATTGGCAATGCCAGAAAACACAACAGTCAGAGAATATGCCAAGCTATGGTTAGATAGAAAGAAAAACATTACCATTAACACGCGAAATCGCTATGAAGAACACTTGAAAGCCGCCTGTAACGCTGGGCTGGGTGAAATTAAACTGCAAAGTGTCAGAACACATCATATTAAAGAAGCCCTCTCGAGTCTTGCCGATAAAGTTATGACAAGTGGTTTGGGTAAAGGGCGTGTCATGAGTTCTGCAACCCTTGCTAACATTCGTATGTTACTCAGAACTATGTTCAAAGAAGCCTATGGTGAAGATGGCGTGATCGCATTTAACCCTGCTGATATGGTTAGGCGAGTGAAGCCGCTCAAAACTGAACATGGTGGTATCTCACTAGACTTTTCAGAGGTTGCCCAATTATATGAACTGGGAGAGGCATTGTACGCAGGCGGTAATTTGCGTTTGTGGCTTGCATTGTTTACGTGTATTTCAATCGGATTAAGACGCGGTGAGGTAATGGGATTGAGGTGGTGCGATATTGACCTCGAAAAAGGCTTACTTCGCGTTGAAAAAAACCTATCTGCACCCAAAAGTGTTCTAACCCTTGGAGACACAAAAACCGATGGCTCGAGGCGCGAAATTCTCATACCACCGAGTCTTAAAGCGGCACTCAATCGGCAAAGAGCAGCAATGGAGTATGAAGCCAATCTCCGAGGTGAAACAGTACGCCCCGAAATGCCTGTTTTTGCCAATGTACATGGCGGTCATGGCTACCCCGAGCATTTACACCGAGCTTTAAAATGGTTATTAGATTGGTCACACGCACCAACGATTCAAACCAAAGCCGATGGTGGACTCGAGACACCCCAAGAAGCTGAAAGTCGATTTAAGCGGCGATTTATCAGCATCAAAAAAGAACACCAGGCACAACTCGAGCGTCTAATCCGAAATAGTACCCCTTTGCAACGCATATCACCACACGATCTTCGCCATACGGCAGGAACACTCATGCTCCGACGTGGTGTGCCAATTGAAGTGGTTTCTAAAACCCTAGGTCATAAAGACATTACCGTGACGTATAGAGTTTACCGCCATGTTCTCGAGTCAGAGAAACGCGCACATCTTGTGGATTTATTCGAGAATTTTAACTTGGTTCAAACAACGACTACCCAGCCTTTGAATTGAGCAATTTTGTCGGTTTTTTGAATTTGAGGTCACAGCAAGGTCACAGAGAATCACCGAAGCATCAAATCGCTTCGGTGATTTCATTTTATAGCGTTCTGCACGCTATTTACTTGGCGCACCCAGAGAGGCTCGAACTCCCGACCCGCGAGTTAGAAGCTCGCTGCTCTATCCGGCTGAGCTATGGGTGCATCAGCGCTTGAGGATTGTAAGGCTCAAAGCTCGAGAAACGCAAGTGTAGTTTATTGGGCGCTCTAAGTGCATGGTTTATTGGGCGCTCTCGAGGTCTGGGCGCAAGACAACTGCGCCGCGCAAATAGACGTGCTTAATTTCCCGTTGGCTTTTATTGGTATTCAAATGCAGCATTACCCGAATAGCACGCTCGAGCCGATTAGGCACATGAATCTCGAGGGCGTTTAAGAGCGGCACAAACTTCATCCCCAGTCCATTTCGGGCAGCCTCGGCAGGAAAGGCTGCATCCAAGTCTTTAGTGACAGTAAAGATGATGCTACAGACAGCTTCGAGTTCTTCAAAGGTTGGATTTTTGGCATCGGCACAAAGGCGGTTGACATCAAGTATTTCGACCAACAACTCTTGGGTTGCTTCAAAAATTGCTGTAGCTGTGTTTTCTGTTACGGTCGTTGCGCCGCGAACCCCTCGAATCATGGCTCGAGTGTAACATGACTCGTTAGATTTTATTTGGAGAATCCTAGGGTCGCCTCGAATCCTTTTTGATAACTGTCAAAGGCAGTATCTAGGCTCGAGTCTAGGCTGATTTCAAATGGTTCGGTGCTTGGCGCTGTGGCTTTTAGAGCAGTCACCACATCGGGATAAAGACCCGCACCGACTAACCCAAGAATCGCCGCACCACGGGCAGGTCCTTCTTCAAGGGCGGGTTTCTCGAGTGGCAACCCGAGCGCATTGCCAACAATGTCTAACCAGAGGCTCGAGCGTGTGCCGCCGCCAACTGCTAAAAGTTTTTGGGCTTTGGCAATCGGGTTCATGACTTCTAAGGTTTGGCGCAAGCTAAAGGCAACACCCTCGAGAATGGCTCGAGTTAGGTGTCCTCGGGTGTGGGCAAGGCTCAGTCCTAGCCATGCACCGCGCAAGTCTGGATTAAGATGCGGACTGCGTTCGCCAGCCAAATACGGCATAAAAGTCAATCCATCCGAGCCACTTGGCACATCGGCTGCCTCGAGCATCAGTTCATTAAACGGTACGTTTTTAGCAAGGGTATCTCTAAACCACTGTAAACTGCCTGCCGCGCTCAGGGTGCAACCCAAAAAGAAGTAACCACCATCGGCATGGCAAAATAAATGTACCCGTCCATTGGGTTCAGAAATTGGTTGCTCGAGTGGCACTACAATCACCCCACTTGTGCCAAGACTGACACTGCCCAGCCCAAGATTTTGGCTCGAGACCCCCAAGCCAATCTGTGCGCCAGCATTATCGCCAGCCCCAGCCACGACTGGAATCCCGACCGGCAAGCCCGTTTGGGTTGCCCAGTTTGGGCTGATTTGCCCAATAACCGTATGCGAGGCTTGAACGCCCGAAAAGAACCTGACGGGGATATTTAGGGCGCTTAAAATATCGGTATCCCAATCTCGTTTGGCAAGATTTAACGCCCCAACGCCACTGGCATCGGACGGGTCAGTGGCAAGCTGACCTGTCAACATAAAATTCAGATAATCCTTGGGCAACAAAACATGGCGTACTTTGGCAAAGTGTTCAGGTTCGGCTTGGCGCAACCACAAAAGTTTAGGCAACTGAAAACCAGTCACGGCGGGGTTGCCAGTGCGCTGAATTAACTCGAGCCGTGGAATTGCCACCTCCATCTCGAGACAGGCGGCAGCCGTGCGCTGGTCGTTCCAGAGTGGGGCTGGGCGAATCACTTTCTGGCTTGCGTCCAGAAAAACTGCACCGTGCATCTGACCAGCCACACCAATCGCAATCGGGGTGTACTTATGCTCGAGTTGCGTTGTCAGGGCTTTGAGGGCTGTCTGAACCCCCTCGAGCCAATCGGCTGGATGTTGTTCTGTCCAACCGGGTTGCGGCGTTAAAAGCGGGTAGGTGGCGCTAGACTCGGCAACGCTTACGCCATTGGCGTTAAGGGCAATAACTTTTACACCACTTGTGCCGAGGTCAATGCCTATCGAGACGGGTTCAGTCATGGTTTCCTTGGTATTCAAAGTAATCAAAATCGGCTTGAATTTTTGTCCCAGCTAAATCCTGAGCGCAAAGGGCAATAAACAAACCCGTAAAGGATAAGCCGTTGCAATAATCATCGGACAGTTTATAAGTTTCAAAATCGCTGCCAATCCGTTGCCATGTGCTGCCATCGCTCGAGTAGGCAAAATAAAATTTCTGGCGCTCAAAGACCAGCCGCAAATGCACCGCGCCCTGAATCGGCACTTCCTGCTCGAGTGGTTCGGAATACACGCCAGCATCCAAAACCAATAAACTCAGGGTTTTACCAAGTTGTTCGTCGCTCGAGACCCGCAGATAGACCCAGTGCTGATTGTCGTAAAAGGCGGCTAAGCCAGCCATCTGTTGAAAATGCTGTGGTTCAAATTCTAATTTTGTGCTGGCAGTGGCATTAAAGTGTTGCAAGCGCCGTCCAATTAGGCTTTGGTTGTGGTTGCTAATCAGGCTTTCGCGCCCATATAAGCGCAAAAAATCTGGGCGCTCGGTCAAACTGAGCCAACTTGAATCTATTGGCAGACGTAAACTCTGCCAATCAAGCCGCAAATCTGGCTGGTCAAAATCGTCTCGAGACAGCGCACTTTCCCAGACTTGAGGCTCGAGTAGTGGCGCAGCCACCAGACTGTATGGCGAATTACCATCACCGCGCAAGTAGAGCCAGTCGTCTTCGCGCCATTCCATGGCTTGCAAACTGGTTTCGCGCCCAAGCGGACAAAAACCACGCTCTAGGGTTGGCTCGAGTGGACGACCACACAAGTGCGCCAAATACCATTCGCCGTTTTGGGTTTCGACCAGACTGGCATGACCGGCTTTACGAAGCTCGAGCAAGGGTTTTTCCCAAGAGGTCAGCACTGGATTATTGGGATGGATTTCATATTCGCCATCGAGGGTTCTCGAGCGGGCAAGGCTGACCGCGTGTTCATAACTTGTGCCGCCCTCGGCGGTCAGCAGGTGATACCAGCCGTTGTATTTATAAATATGCGGACCCTCGACCAGCCCGAGCGGTGTCCCCGAGAAAATATTTTTCACTTGACCGACCAATTTTTGTTCTTTTGGGTCGTATTCTTGCAACATTATCCCCGAAAACTGGTTTTTGCCAGCGCGGTGGTCCCAGCGCATATTCAGCAGCCACTTACGCCCGTCGGTATCGTGGAACAAACTTGGGTCAAAACCACTCGAGTTTAAGTAAATCGGCTCTGACCACTCGCCTTGTATGTCGGTCGCCGTGACCAAATAATTGTGGCTGTCTTTGAACGGACCCGAATTCCAAGTTTTGACATCGGTGTAAATCAGATGAAACTTTTCGCCGTCGTGGCTTAAACACGGTGCCCAAATACCACAAGAATTTGGATTGCCAGTCATATCAAGTTGGCTCGAGCGACGCAAAGGCGCTTGTAAGGTGCGCCAATGCACAAGGTCGCGGCTGTGGTGAATCCGCACCCCGGGAAACCATTCAAAAGTGCTGGTGGCAAGGTAATAATCCTGATTTACCCGCAAAATACTTGGGTCGGGATGAAACCCTGTCAGGACTGGATTTTGTATCTGGGTAGCTGTTGGCGGCTCGAGTACACTGGTCATCAATAAACTCCTTTGCTTGTTATCCCTTTAGGAAATCTCCAAACCACTGTCCAGACTGCTTCATCGTGCGCTGTTGGGTCAAGAAATCCACATGGGTTAAGCCAAAGCGTTTTTCGTACCCTTCTGCCCATTCAAAATTATCCAAAAAGCTCCAAGCAAAATACCCATCCAGTTTAACACCCTGCTGTATTGCCTCGAGACACGCCTCGAGATGGCTTTGGAAATAAGCGATGCGCTCGGTGTCCAAAATTTGACCATCTGGCTCGAGTGTATCTTGGTAGGTCGCGCCGTTTTCGGTAATCAGAATACTTTTTGGGTTGTAATCTTGCTGTAAGCGCCGTAAAAAATCCGATAAACCACTCGGGTAAACTTCCCAATCAAAAAAAGTCCGTGGCACATTTGGCAGATACACATGGTTGTAACCAAGTAGCCCTTCGGGGCTGAGGATTTGGCGCACTGGCACAGCTTTCACAATGGTGCGCGAATAGTAATTGATACCGATAAAATCGAGTGGCGCTGCGATAATTTCGAGGTCGGTGCTGTGGATTTTTGGTGCAGACTGCCCATAAGCCGCTAAAATATCAGATGGGTAGCCTTGACCAAAAACGGGGTCAAAGTACCAACGGTTCTGGAAGCCATCGGCACGGTGCGCGGCGGCTCTATCCTCGCTCGAGTCAGAAGCTGGATAAACTGGGGAGGGATTCAAGACGATTCCAGCGTGGACATCGGTCACATTCTGGCGAATAATCGGCATTGCCAGTCCGTGCGCCAAAAGTAAATGATGGGTGGCTTGCAACGAAGCCGCAAAATCGGTTTTGCCGGGGGCATGAATTCCGATACCATAACCAAGGTACGCCGAACACCACGGCTCATTGAGGGTTGTCCAATTTTTTAGGCGGTCGCCAATAGCTTGGGTCAGAACATCGGTGTATTCGACAAAAGCATCGGCAGTATCGCGGTTTAACCAACCGCCTTTGTCCTCGAGAATCTGCGGTAAATCCCAGTGGTACAAGGTGATGTACGGTTTGATGTTGCGCTCGAGTAAGGCATCCACAAGACGGTCATAAAATGCCAGACCAGCTGCATTGACTTGTCCGCGCCCATTGGGCAGGACTCGAGACCACGAAGCCGAAAAGCGGTAGGCATCAAAACCGAGTTGCTGCATCAGGTCAAAGTCGGCTTCATAACGGTGGTAGTGGTCGCAAGCCACATCTCCCGTATCGCCGTTTTTCACTTTGCCAGCAGTTTTTGCAAAAGTATCCCAGATGCTTGGGGTGCGTCCCTCGAGTGTGGTTGCGCCTTCGATTTGATACGAGGCGGTGGCGGTTCCCCAAATAAAATTCTTCGGGAAGGCAGATTTTTTAATCATGGTTTGACCTCTTGGCTGATTTGGGCATAACGATGTGGCGGCATGGCTAAAACCACGCCATCCGTGAAGGTGGCAGTTTGATTTTGCGAACTTGGATTATAGGCAAAATACGTGCGGATATTTTGGTGTTGCAATACCGCAAACTGTGCCACATCCGCGCCAATTTGTTGCAAAGGTGTGCCAAACTGCCCGAGGCTCGAAAGCCAATGCAGGGTTTGAACTCGAGCATTGCCAAATTCTGGCGGCAGTTCGGGGTTGTAGGCTTGTTGACCAGCTTTTGGATTGCCCAAGGCTAAATACATCGCTGCCAAGTCATTCCAATAGCGCTCAAGCTTAAATTGTTGGAAGTTTTGTTCAATAAACTTGGGTTCTCGAGCCAAGTACAAACTTGCACCGGTCAAAGGCAAGGCGTTAATCAGATGAATTGCGCCTTTTGCGCCAGTCCACCATGTGCCGTACTGCCCACCGTCGCCCCACAGAATCCCAATGGCGGTTGGCTTAAACTGCGGCGGAAAGTTACCACCCACCGCCAACCAATACTGCCAAACGGCATCGGTCTCGAGGGCATACATTCCAATTGCCCGTTCGAGCAGCGCCGTATTTTGGCTGACTTGGGCATAGCGAATCAGCCCCGCCCAAGCATTGATGGCTTCGCTTGAACTCTCTTGATTTGCACCGCGCATTCGCCCTCGATTGTCGCCACTTGCCCATGAATGCCCAGCGTAAGCATCAAAATTGCGGGTTTTTGTAAACGAAGCATCGGCTTCTCCTGCCGCGATTTCTCGAGCGAGGACTTCCAATACGGCATGGTTTTTCTCAAGCCATTCAGGTTTGTGTTCGCCAAGGCTGGCGGCGGCTTGTAAAAAATAACCAAAATTAAAATGATGGTCGTTAAGTTGGTAATCTGCGCCGTGCGAGGCTGGCACAGGAATAATCGTTCCCCAACGTCCATCCCACAACAGTGCATGAGGTGGGGCTGGGTCAAACCATTCCTCAAGCCGAGTTTCGATAGCGCTTAAAATAACTTGTGCTGCACTTTCTTCCTCGAGTTGTTTGGCAACCTCGAGCATCTGGGTTAAGCGCCCAAAATTACGCGCATCGGTGTAGGCATCAGTGATGCGAATGGACTCCGGCGAAAGCGGAAAAAACTGCTTGCGAGCCACATACTTGAGTAATTCTGCCCGAATTTCGCTTTGAGGCATGGCTGTGGCAATTGGCAGATTTGGCAAAATACCGGTGTAAGCTGTGTTGGTGATAAACGAATTGGTGGCAGCCAAGCGAATTTGCCCTCGAGCCGAAACATAACTCCACGGCGAAAGCGGCTGACTCGAGTTTTTCCATTGGTGTGGATATAAACCCATGACTGCACCGCCAAAAAGCTGATGGCTGGTTTCGACCAGACTGGTTTTGGCAAGCCATCGCCAACTGACTCGAGAATTGGTTGGCAAGTTATGGTGTTGGCGCAAAAATGCAACCGCTTCGCGCCTTAGCCGAGGGTCTTGTTGGGCTTCTTCGGGCAGGGCTGCTACCACCAGTGTAGCCGCCTGTACGGTTCTCGAGTTGCCAGAGCCGCGCCAAGTGGCAGGGTCGAGGGTCAAAAAGACATAATCACGTCCACCGACCCGAATACCAAGTGCATCACAAGAAGTGCATGGGCGCAGCCAAATTTCAGGTGGCTCGAGAAACGAGATTTGAAATGGCTGACCATTGCTTTGAAACCATGCAAAAGGTAAACCTCGACCAAAAGTGGCTTGGAGAGCTTTATTATTTGCCGCAAACTCGGTTCGCACCAAAAAATCCGAAGCGGCATCGACTCGAGCGTCTGGAAAAGTAAGACCCTCGAGTCCGACGGTTATTTCTGGCTTAAATGGTGTCGAAAAACCATCTTCTGTTACCTCGAGTTTCGGGTAATTGAGCGCCATACCATTTTTGGTGGCTTGTAGCGCCAACGGTTGCGCCAGCAGCGCCCCCGAGAATTTTTCCCACAAGAGCGAACCCCACCACGCATTGGTCGGATACGGTGCAGCCAAACTGGCGGTTTTGAATTCTGGTGGCGGTGGCGCACGATAATTACCTTCGTTCCAGACGGTTGGCAAATTTAGAAGTGGCTTGGTTGCCAAAACTTGCTTGCGATACACCAAACGCCAAAAACTCTGGGCGGATAACTCGAGTTGTGGCTTTAATGCCAGTGCCATATCTGGTTTTTCTTCTTGCACCACAGCATCAGTAAAGCCCTTAATGCCAATCAGTTCCCAGCCGCTTAAAGCAGTCTCGAGACTTTGGACAGTTTCAGTCGGATTGCTGGCAATCAACATTAAACGGTTTTCTTGTTGGGCGGCATGAAGCCAGACATTGGGGTTGCTCGAGATAACCTCCAAGGCTTGCCCTAAAAAATGAGTCAAATGCCGGTAAGCATAAAAAGTGGCTTTGGGAACACCAGAAATATCGAGTGTGCCATGCCCACCAATCCCTTGCAAAGCAAAATACGTGTTCAGGGTCGCACCAGCCGTTGCCATTCGCAGGCTTGTTTCGGCAGCCCAAAGCGCTGCTAACTGGTCGCCAATATGGCGGTTGCTTTCGGTGCGATACGACAGTCCAAATTCGGTTAAACCAAAGCCAACTTGTTTTTGGTATGCCAATGGGTTTTGAAGTGGATCTTTCCAGAGTGCCATATACTGTTGGCGTTCGCTGTCCACTCGAGCAATGCTGGCTATCGCTGCTTGGTTACTTGCCCGACCATCGGTTGGATAAACGTGCCAGGTTAAAACATCTATTTGGTCACCACAAAGCCGTACAAACTCTGTCAAAAAAGCCGCGTCTCCAGTTGTGCTAGGACCAACAAACTTGGCATTGGGCTGAACCGCCAGAATAGCTTTTCGGTGTGCCTGAAAAGTCTGACAGTATTTTTGGGCAGTCCACGACTTATCACCTCGAGTTACGGCGTATAAATTGGGTTCGTTGCCAACGCTCCAATAATCCACCCGAATGCCAAGCCCGAGCGCCAAACGAGCGGCATTGGCGGCATCTTCGGCTCGATTTTTGCCGTCGCCACGAGCGCCCTGAAAAGCTCGAGTCTGGATAATCAGTTGCGGCTGAACGCCGTTTTGCTCGAGTAGTTTGAGGTTAATCGCCAGAATTTTGAGGCTCGAGGCATTCAAATCTTGGTCATCGCCAACATTGCCCGCCGGAAAGCGCAAGAGGCTTGGTTTTAACTCGAGCAGGGCTTTTTTATTTTCAACAATGTTCATCATATTGCCCAAGTTAAAACCCGAGATGGCTTGGGGCTGAATTTGCGCCAAAGGCATTCCTAGCTTGAGCTTTTCGCCCTGTGCCGATGAACCAAAACAGCAACAAATGAGTGCAAACAAGAATTTTTTCATGCTTCAGTACCCCATTTCAAGGTTTGAACTTGAGGTCTCGAGTTCAAACCTACCATTTTAACTCTTGACCGACCCAGCCGTTAAGCCAGAAATCAATTGCTTAGAAGTGAAAATAAAAATAATCAGCAACGGTAAAACCGTCAGGGCTGTTCCCATCATGTAACCACCATAATCAACGTTGGTGACAGTTGTTCCACCCGAAATGGTACGAATTAGGGTTTGTAAAGTTCGGGTTTCGGCAGTCCTAAAAATCAGGCTTTGCAAAACAAATTCATTCCATGTGCCAATAAACACCAGCAAACCAAGTGTTCCAAGGGCTGGGCGCACCAAAGGCAGAATAATTCGCCAAAAAATACCAAACTCGGTGCAACCATCGACCCTTGCTGCATCCATCAATTCTCGAGGAATGGCGCTTTGAATGTATTGGCGGGTTAAGAAAATCCCAAAAGCACTTGCCATACCGGGAAACCACAAGGCTCGAGGTTTATCTATCCAACCAATAAAATTCATGATTAAAAAGAACGGAATTAAATTGAGCGAGGCTGGAATCGCTTGGGTCGCCACCACCACCAAGAAAAAACCATTTTTGCCCTTAAAATCATACATTGCAAAGCCATAACCCGCCAAAGTTGAAAAAAACAAGGTCGTGATGGTAGCAATACTTGCCAGATAACTGCTGTTCCAAAAAACCCGCCAGAACAAACCCTTGGTGGCTTCCATTAAGGCATTGTAATTGCTGACAATTTGGTCAAAGCTGCCGGGGATTAAAGGCGGTGGAAAGCTCTGAATAATCGTGCTGCTTTGGGTTGCAAAAACCAGCATAAAGTACAGTGGCAACGCCATCAGGACACCGCCAAAAATAATCAGTGGATAAATAATCAAATTGGATAGGGGAAATTTCATGATTTATTTTCCTTTTAATCGTTGCGAATCTTTGAAAAGATAAAATTATTGACTAAGGTTAAGAGCATAATCACGGCAAAAAGTACCCATGTCTGGGCGGCTGCATCACCGAACAATAAATTATTAAAGGCGTTATCGAATAAGTACATCACCGATGTGCGCCCAGCATTGTTGTTGCCACCGCCAGCATTGACCAACAAAAATGGTTCGGCAAACAACTGCATACCGCCAAGAATCGAAAAAGTAATCGCGGTGAACATCGTTGGGCGTAAAAGTGGCAAAGTGATGTAGCGAAAACGTTCAAAAGTTGTTGCCCCGTCCACTTCGGCGGCTTCGTATAAGTCTTGGGGAATGGCTTGCAAGCCAGCCAAGTATAAAATTGTGTTAAAACCTGTAAAGCGCCAAACCACCAGAATCGAAATTGAAATTGGAATCATATCGCGGTTGCCCAACCATTTTATGGGTTCATCGCTGATGATTGTATTGAGCAGTGGAATTTTATTTAAGACCTCGAGGAAAAACCAATTCAAAAAACCACTGCGCTCCGAGTACAACGTTCCAAAAACTGCCGAAATAGCCGCCACTGAGGTCACAAAAGGTGCAAAATAAACAGCCGTGACAATTGCTTGATAGCGCTTTAAGCTGGTCTGAATAATAAAAGCCAAGGGAATGGCAATTAAATGCTGTGGCAGACTCGAGATAAGGGCAATATAAGCAGTTTGCCTAACCGCTTTCCAGAAATCGGTGTCGCCGTTGGCTGGGTCGAAAAGACCATCAAGAATAAATTTATAGTTGCTTAACCCCACAAATTTCATCCCGCCCAAACCAGAGACCGCATCCCAACTGGTTAAGGAGACATAAATCGAAAAAAACATCGGGAACAAGGTAAAAACAAGAAACAAAATAAAAAACGGACTGATAAAAACATACGGTGCTAACAGACGTTGCCATCGTGTGTAGCTCTGTGTCCAATGTTGTGATTTTTGTATATGGCTGTTCAAGGCAAACCCCTTAAAGTCAAGGCTCGAGATAACCTCGAGCCTTTGGAGGAGGTGTGGTGAGCAAGCCCACCACAAGAAGAAGTCTTTAACGGCGAGCGCGTTTTTCGATTTCGGCTCGAGCTTCGGTCAGTGCCGCTTTGATGTCTTTGCCTTCGTCAAGAACAGCCGTTAGTTGGGTTGTGACAATTGTTTCGGCTACACTGTCGTACTTGTTGACATCGAGGGCTTTGATTTTCTGAGCTGCGTTCTTCCAGAGTTGACGGGCTTTTTGACCGCCCAAGAATTCGACTGGTTCGTTAAAGCTGGCATCGCCCCAAGCGGCTTTGAGGCTTGGGAATGCGCCGTTGCCTTTGAAAGCTGCGATTTGTTGCTTGCGGTCGGTTGCCAAGAACTTGATGATTTCATAGGCTTCTTTTTTATTCTTAGAAGCAGTTGGAATGGTGTAGAAACTGCCGCCCCATGGGGCATATGCGCCATCTGGCAAGTCTTGAACACGCCACAGTCCTTTGGTGTCTGGTGCCATCCAGTTTTGGAAGTGACCCTGTAACCAAGCACCGCTAAATTGGGTTGCCACTGTACCGGACTTAAAGCCTTCGTACCATTCGTTGCTCCACTCGCCGATTTTTGCGTCCAGTTTGGCATCGCGGATTTGCTTAGCAATCGTAAAGGCTTTGACCCAACGGGCGCTGTCTGGTCCGACCAGCACTTTGTTGTCTTTAGAAAAGAAAATGCCTTCGCCGGCTGGGATGTTCGAGCGCCAAATCAGACCTGCGGCACTGGCAGCGCTGTTAATCAGGAAGACATTTTTGTCTTTGGCTTGGATTTTCTTACCAGCCGCAATGTAGCCTTCCCATGTGGTTAGGTCGGCAGCACTGACACCGGCTTTCTCGAGAACATCTTTGCGATAAAAAGTTGTACCCGGTCCGATGTCGGCTGGGATGCCAATAAAACGACCATCAGAAGCCGTGGCTTGACCAATGGTGTAGTCCACAAAAAGGCTCTTTAAGGATTTGGCGTTGTATGGAGCTTTGTTCAAATCCTCGAGTCCACCGCCTTCAGCAAACTTACCAACAAAGCCAATCTCAACGGCTTCGATGTCGTGTAAGCCTTGTCCAGTTGCTAAAGCCGTGGTCAAAGCCTGATGGTGGTCGCCGTACTGCAAAGCCACCAATTCAATCTGGTAATTGGGGAACTTGGCTTTTAAGGCGGGCATGGCAATTTTGACAGCTTCATCGAGGCTTGGAAAAGCAGCGATGCTAATTTTTTTCATGCTGCCCTGAGCGCTGACTAAACCGGCAACAGCAATCGCGGTGATTCCTAGGGCAATGAGTGTACGAGTTTTCATGGTTTCCTCCTTGTGAGGTGAATGGTGGCTTAATTTATGAAACCGCTTTCAAGATTACTCAAATCCTCCTTGTGGCTGTACTGATGAGCAAGGTCAGCGTCTCAGGCGAGCCGTTGACTCACGAATAATCAAACTGGGAACAGGGGTGGGAATTTGCAACTGATGCCCCTCGAGTAAATTCAAAACCATTTTGGCTGCTCCAATCCCCATTTCTTCGCCTGGTTGGCGGATGGTGGTTAAAGGCGGCGTGGTAAAGCCTGCCGAAAACAAATCGTCAAAACCAATTAAGCTCATGTCTTCTGGGACACGAATCCCACGGCGGTACAATGCCAAACGCGCTCCAAAACACATCTGGTCGTTAGCGGCAAAAACGGCGGTGATGTCGGTATGGCGAGCCAAAAGCTGTTCCATGGCGAGTAAACCACTGCGTTCTTGGAAATTGCCCTCGACCACCAAGTCGGCATCAAACTCGAGACCAAAATTGGTCAGGGCTTGCTGATAGCCAGCTAAGCGTTCACTCGAGTCACGGTGGGTGCTTGGTCCAGCAATATGGGCAATACGCCGATGCCCTAAGCCAATCAGGTGTTGTACGGCTTCGTAAGCCCCATGAATTTGGTCAATCGTTAGGCACTGATGTTCGAGTTGTGGGATGGTGCGCCCAACCGCCACGACCGGAACGCGCTGGGCTAACTCGAGCAAATAGGCATCCTCGAGGTTCCCGCCAAGCGTGATGATGCCATCCACCCGCCGTGCCATCAAAATTTCGATCGCTTCACGCTCGGATTCGGCACGCCAATAGCCAGAAATAAACATTGGATGAAACTGAGTATCGGTAAATCCCTGCTCGATACCCGCCAAGGTCTCGGCATAAAAAGGGCTGGAAATGGCTTGGGTCACGACTCCAACAATCATTGAACGCCCTCTTGCAAGCCCTTGCGCCAGAACATTGGGGCGATAGCCCAACTCGGCAATTGCATTTTCGACCAAAACACGCTTTTCGGGGCTGACGGTTGCCGAGCCATTGAGGATTCTCGAGACCGTACTGGGCGAGACTCTGGCAATTTTAGCAACATCGTTAAGCGTTCGAGGCTGAGACACAAGCGCTCCTTTTTTGTTTGGTTATTTTGGTGAAGGGCAGCATAGCAATTCTTGAAAGCGCTGTCAAGAGTGCCAGTGTCGGGGTATTTATTCAAGTTTACTTTAGAAACTCGAGCAACCAATTTATTTCTGCTCAAGAAACGGCGCTTCGATGTGCTTATAGGACAAAGCCGCAGCAAGATACGCCAACGCCAACCCAAGACCAGCCAGCCAGAAAAACTCGAGTGAATTTTGAATCCCGCCATAGCGAAAATCGCTGTTGTGTAGTAAACGAATAAGCTCGAGAATCGGATAGTGCCAGATATAAAGTCCAAAAGAAATTTTAGCGGTGTATCTAAAAAAAGTATTGTCCAGAACACGCCCAAAGACTCGAGAAAACGGCAAGGTCATCAGCATCAGGGCAATGGTCAGTGGAAACCATGGAAAGCGGTAGGGCTGGGCTTGGAAACTTGCACCAAAGTCTCCTGCGCCGCGTAAAAACCATAAAACACCAAGCATTGCCGTAAAAGCCAGAACGGCAATCATATCAAAGGCAGCACTAGCCGCCGCCAAACGATTTTTTCTGTCGACAATAAAACCAGCCGCCAAAACTCCAAGCAAATAATGGGCAAACATTCCGACGGCGTTGTAGTTGGGCATCCAGTATTTTGCACCACCAATTAAGCCGTTATCCCAGCCGCGATTGACGTTATCTGGTACAAGTCCCTCGAGAATCAGATGATTGACAATAAAGACCACACCCAAAACACCAAGCCAGTACAACAGCGCAAAACCAAAGCCTCGGCGCGGGAACTGCACAAACAAAAACCACATCAAAAATGGCATTAAGGCGTAACAAAAAATCTCAAAGCCAATGCTCCAAAGTGGTCCATTTAATTCGGCAGGAAACAGGGTGACATACGAAAAAGCCGAGGTAAAAGTAAGTGCTGAGACCAATCTCAGCCAGATAAAATCGCCACCAACAGCAAAAAATAGACCCAATAAAACACTGACAATGGTGCTGGCATAAAACCCCGGTACAATCCGCACCGCCCGACGGCGCACAAACTCTGGCATATTTGGCATTGGCTTGTGCGCTAAATAATTGCGCCAAAACGGAATCGAAAGCAGCATTCCCGACAAGACAAAAAAAGCACTGACCCCGGCACTTCCCTGCTCGAGTAGTGCATCAAAAAACTTCAGGCTGTCAGAAGCCCCATTCGCATCAAAACGCTGCCAAAGATGATGCAGAATCACCATCAAACAAGCGATGGCACGAATCCCATCCGCACCACTCAGGGTTGTGGCAATCGGAATGACCGCTACTCGAGCCGTTGGAATGACCGCCATGCCAGACCATCTGGCTCGAGACCACCACGGCAATTGTGTCTGCGGCACAGCGATATTGAGTGCCAAACTGATTTGCCTAGCAAAAACCAAAAAGACCACAAGCGGCACAAGGCTCGAGATGGCTGTACCAATTTGATATGCCCCATCTGCCCCAGTTTTGGCATTCATGTATGCCAGAATTTGTGAGACCATTTGCTGGTCTGGGCTTTTTAAGAGCGCTAACGCCACCGAATTATTATTCCAGACAGTCACAAAGGTCATCAAGCCAAGCGTTACCAAAGCTGGATGCGCCAACGGTAGCATGATTTGCCAATAAATTCGTAAGTCCGAAGCACCATCAATTCGGGCAGCCTCGAGCAAAGACTTTGGCACAGCACTCTGAACATACTGGCGCACCAAAAAGACCCCAAAAGCACTGACTGTGGCTGGGACCCAGACGGCTCTGGCTTGGTCAATCCAACCGAGCAGCGCCATATTTAAGGCGGTTGGAATCAGGTTCATCAAGCCCGGAAAAAGCATCACGCTCAGCACCAGTCCGTACAAAATGGCTTTACCACGAAACTCCAGCAGCGCAAAAGCAAAACCAGCCAGACTCGAGACCACAACCGCACCTAGGGTTGCCAGCAGTCCAATATAGGTGCTGTTCCAAAGATTGCGCCAAAACGTCGGTTGTGCCTCGAGCAGCAGGGCATAGTTGCCAGCCCATGAATCGCCGACGCTCAGCCATTGGTCGGAATAACTGCGGGTTGGGGACAGCAGCAAATTAAAAACTGGAATCAGGCACAGCGCCAAACCGCCAAGCAGCACAAATTTCATGGCAATTCGAGCAGTCTTTGAGAATTTTAACGGCGAGCTATCGGCTTCGTGTAAAGCAGTCGTCTCGAGGGCAGTAAAGTTGCGCCCAAAGACTTGATAGAAAATAAACACCACCAAAGCAATACCCATAAAAAACAGCCAAGTCTGAGCGCTGGCAAGTCCAAAATCGCCATCCCAAAAAGCAGTGCGAATGATATAGGTCGGTAAATCAATGCCACGAATATCGCTGACCTGACCAAACCACTGCCCAACACTGGTTTGTGTCCCACGCAAAAAACTCATTGTAAAAGCCACAAAAATCATCGGGCGCATCAGTGGCAAGGCAATATGCCAAAATAAACGCCAAAAACTTGCGCCATCGAGTTGGGCGGCTTCGTATAAGCTGCGTGGCACGATATTTAAGACCATCAGGTACAACAGCACATTCCAGCCCGTGACATTCCAAAGTTGGGTAAAAGCGGCGGCGGCTTCGACGCTCGCAATGGACGGGATACTCGAGCCAACAAGCGGTAGGGCTTGTAAAAAGTCGGTGATTTGCACGGGAATTGCCCAGAAAATTGCAAAAATGGCTGCCAGCACCGCGCCAGCCGCCAGACTCGAGGTCATAAACGGCAAAAATAAAACCGTGGCAATTGCGCCTTGGATTGGCTTAAAAGCAATGTGCAGCATAAATGCCAACGGAATGGCAATCAGGTGTTGCCCAAAAGCGGTCAGCAGCGCCAAGCGCAACGAGCGCCACCAGCCCTGCCAAAAAATCGGGTCTTGGATGGTGTAATTAAATGCCCATAAGCCATCAAAACGCATTCCAGAAAGACCACTGCTTGGATTCCATTCCATCAAAGAGACCACCAAAGAAAGCAGCAATGGTGCAAAAGCAAACAGCGTCAGCAACACAAAAAATGGGGCAATAAACCAATAGGCTTGGCTCGAGCCAAGCACGGCGGTTTTTTGGCGCAGACGCTGGCGCAAACGAGGCAGCGAAGGATTGGTCATGATGGTGGCTATTGAACCCTGAAAGGGCTTTCAAAGTGTGTCAGAAATATGACATAGCACCAGACTGAACCATCCCAGTCCACAAAGACGTAAACTAGACAGCGTGATTGGAACTCAGATTTTGCATTACCGCATCCTGCGAAAACTTGGGGCTGGAGGTATGGGCGTGGTCTATGAAGCGCTTGACACCAAACTCGAGCGCAATGTTGCCTTAAAATTCTTGTTGGACGGCGTGATTCATAACCCACAAGCGATGCAGCGCTTTGAGCGCGAAGCCAAAGCCATCTCGAGACTAGACCACCCGAACATTGGTGCGGTTTTTGCGCTCGAACAGAACTTTGAGCAAACTTTTTTAGCCATGGCACTCTACCAAGGCGCAACCCTCGCCGAACGGCTCGAGCAAAAACGCCTGAGTCAAAGCGATGCCATCCGGATTGCGCTCGAGATTGCCCGTGGCTTAGAACACGCCCACGAACAAAGTGTGATTCACCGCGATATTAAACCTGCTAATCTGTATTTGGCGCGAATGTCCAATGGCACAGAACTCTTAAAAATTCTCGATTTTGGTTTGGCACGGCTCGAGGATGCCAGCCGCCAACTGACCCGCCCGGGTGCAACCACTGGCACACTGTTGTATATGTCCCCCGAACAATTATCGGGTAAAGCCGATGCCCTCTCCGACATTTGGGCTTGGGGCGCGGTGGTCTACGAGATGCTGGCTGGACACACGCCTTTTCAGGTGGATGGTATCGGCGCACTGCTGCACGCGATTCTCAATGCTGACCCAACGCCACTCGAGCCAAGCACCCCCAAGACTTTAGCCGATTTGGTGCTACAAGCCTTGCAAAAAGACCCAAACACCCGCCCACAAAGCATGACCCAGATTGTGGCGACCCTCGAGACAATGTTGACCAACAGTGGCGAACGACCCATCTCGAGCAGCCAAAATGCCAGCGTTTCGTTAGCCGAAAAGTCTTTGTCTGAAAAAATTTTGTCCGAGAAACCAATGGAGGTCTTGTCCGAGAAACCAATGGGGGTCTCGTCCGAGCAACCAGCACTGCCAGCCACACAAGCCGATTCGTTGCTTTTTGAGAACCCCTCGAGTTGGGATAAAAGCTCGAGTCCAGTGATTGATACCACTGCCGACAGTCTGGTGATTAGCATTCCACGCCGTCGTTTTCCGTGGTTGTTGGCAATTCCTGTGGTGGCTGGTCTGGTGGTTGCGGCGTGGTTTCTTGTGCCGCGCACCCCAGCCCTCGAGAAGTGCGAACCGCTCAACAACACTGGCGCGATGATTGACAGTGCCATAAAATGGGCAGCACCGCTCATTCCACTCGAGAATTGTGGTTCTTTTGGTTATGGGGCTGGCAGTGCCACCGCCGAGTACGATGGCGCACTCGAGGTCAAACGCCAAGTGCTGGCGCTGCTGCCGGGAACGGTACTGATTGCCGACGCGGTGCGTTACGCCGAAAACCGCAGGCTGCGAACCATGCTCGGCTTAAAAGGTGCAGCCAGTCAAAATACGGCTTACCAAGGAAGCGGCATACAATTTCAAATCGGCAAACAAAAAGCCTTGACTGCGCTTTACCCCTCGAGTCTCGAGGCAACGGTTTCTGGGGAGGCTGTGGCGTTGTCTGGCAACGAAACCGCCAAACAAATTCTGGCACTCAATGTTTTTCAGGTCAACGAAGTGGACACCGAAATCCAGAGGCTCGATGTAACAACTTCGGATGAACACAGTCAGAACTTTGTTGGCGCACTTTTTGGCTCTAAAACCGCCGTATTTTTAGGCATTGGCTCGAGTGCCAGCGCCGCCAACTTTAATGTCAATGTACCGCTTGGCATCACCAGGTATATCATTACGGGGCTTGCGCCCGGCAAGAGCTACGACATGGAATTTGAACCCGACCGAGGCTGGAATTACATCACCTTAAAATCTGGAAAATCTGGCACAGTCAATAGTGCTGGTGTACTGGTCTTGGGCGAAGGAATGCAGCCTTTAAAAAAGTAAAGTTCTTGCATAAGTAGAAGAATATTTTCTCACACAGGTGGGTACAAACCATTGACTCCGACTTAATCAAGAAATTCGTGTACAACACAAAAAGACCTCCCCTGCCGTTAGGTAGGGGAGGTGGCACGAGTGTAACGAGTGACGGAGGGGTCTGCAACAGGTAGACGCTGTGCAAGACCCCTCCGACGCGCTTCGCTTGCCACCTCCCCTGCTTCGCGGGGAGGACAAAAACTAAGTGCCATGCGATAAGTCAGGAAATTAAACTTTTCGTCAAGAACAGTAAAAACGATTAAGTCGGGGTGTATGGGACAAGGAATGCAGCGATTAAAGAAGTAAAGCCTGATAAGCGGCTTTGGTTTTTACGTCGAATACCACAAAAATAACTCGCTGGAGACTCCCTTGAAACTGCTTTGTTGTATTAACCGCAATCTCTGCTGCAAGCTCGAGCGGAAAGCGGTAAATTCCTGTGCTAATTGCAGGAAAAGCAAGACTTTGTACTCCAAGCCCATTGGCAAGTTCAAGACAACGACGATAACATGACTCGAGCAAGGCAACTTCGTTATAATTTCCACCATTCCAAACGGGTCCAACAGTATGAATAATCCATTTGGCTGGAAGGTCATAACCTTTTGTTACTTTGGCATCACCCGTTTTACAACCACCAAGCAAACGGCACTCATGCACCAATTCTTTACCTGCTGCACGGTGAATTGCACCATCTACACCACCGCCGCCAAGTAAACTCGAGTTAGCAGCATTAACAATTGCGTCCACAGCAAGTTTGGTAATGTCACCATGCCAAACCTCAAGCATTAACGTTTGCCACGTTTAAGTCGTTCTTCGGGATACTCGCCAATAATACACCCACGCATATAAGCACCCACCGAATCGGACTCGAGCAGATTCTTAAATTCCCGAAATGGTACACCAGTGTATGCCCAACGGTCTCCAGAGTTAAACCAAGCCTCGAGTGTTTTTGAGTCTGGGTTGTACTTAATAGCCGCCAGCATACTCGAGTCAACCTCAATCAGTCTGTTCAAAATGGCGGCATCGGCTTGGGTCGGAAGCAAATCTTCTTGGTCATCATCATCTTCAAACATGGTTCTCTCCTATTCTGGACGGTACTCTCCCCACAGTTGGCGCAGCACGCCGCAGATTTCGCCCAAGGTGGCATTGGCTCGAAAAGCAGCCATGACCCACGGAAAAAGATTGTCTTGGCTCGAGGCGGCTTTTTTTAAGTTCTCGAGTGCCAACTGTGTGGCGCTGTTGTCTCGAGCCGCACGGTAGGCTTGAACTTGGGCGCAGCGCTGGGCTTCCATTTCTGGGTTGATGATTTGAATTGGCACACTGTTTGCTTCTTGACTTTGGAACTTATTGACTCCAACCACAATTCGATTGCCAGATTCAATCTCTTTTTGGAATCTGTAGGCGGCTTCTTCGATTTCGTTTTGAATAAACCCCGCTTCGATGGCTGCCACACTACCACCAAGGTTTTGGATTTGCTCGAGCATATCGGTCGCTTGTTGCTCGAGTTCATTGGTCAAACGCTCGATATAATAACTGCCGCCGAGTGGGTCGGGTTCTTTGGTCACACCACTTTCAAACGCCAAGACCTGTTGGGTTCGCAAAGCAAGTTTGGCACTGGATTCAGTCGGCAGTCCAAGCGCCTCGTCAAAAGCATTGGTGTGCAGGCTTTGTGTGCCGCCCAGCACCGCCGCCAAAGCCTGATAAGCGGTTCGCACAATGTTGACCTCGGGTTGCTGGGCAGTCAGGGTGCTGCCGCCTGTTTGGGTATGAAAACGCAGCATCCACGATTTAGGATTTTGTGCGCCAAATTCATCCTTGGCAATTCGCGCCCACATCCGCCGGGCTGCCCTAAACTTAGCGGTTTCCTCGAGAATATCATTGTGGCAAGCAAAGAAAAAACTCAGACGCGGTGCAAAATTATCTAGACTTAGCCCAGTCTCGAGTGCCGCCCGCACATAGGCTTTGGCGTTGGCAAGCGTAAAAGCAATCTCTTGAGCGGCGGTGCTGCCTGCTTCGCGGATGTGATAGCCCGAAATGCTAATCGTGTTCCATTTTGGAATCTGCGCCGCACAATAAGAAAAAGTATCGGTAATCAGGCGCATACTTTGTTTGGGCGGATAAATATACGTGCCTCTGGCAATATATTCTTTCAATATATCGTTTTGAATTGTGCCACCAATCTGGCTGAAAGCCACGCCTTGGCTTTCGGCAACCAAGGCGTAAAGCGCCAAAAGCATCATGGCTGGGGCGTTGATTGTCATGCTGGTGGTAACTTCCTCGAGTGGGATGTTGGCAAACAGTTTTTTCATGTCTTCTAAAGTCGCAATGCTGACCCCGACTCTGCCGACCTCACCAAGCGCCAAAGGGTCGTCTGGGTCTAGCCCCAATTGGGTTGGCAAATCAAACGCCACCGATAAACCGGTTGTGCCTTGGGCTAACAAATAGCGGTAACGCTGATTGGATTCTTCGGCACTGCCAAAACCGGCATATTGGCGCATTGTCCAAGCCCGAGATTTATACATTTCGGGGTGAATGCCTCGAGTAAACGGATACTGCCCAGATTGCAAGCTGTTCATGGTGAGCATCATAACTTACTTAATCATTTTACTGGCTTCAAGACGTACTTGATTAGGGTTTAAGCCAGCCCCAAAGAACTTACTTTCGTTCTCGAGCCAAATTTCAAAAAGCAGCCGAGCATTATTTTTTGTGCCGCGTGCGCCATCGGCTGTACCACTGTTGCCCACAAAACCAATAATATCGCCGCGTTTAATCTGGCTGGCATAGGTTAAATTTGGATTGAGGCTCGAGAGATGCCCATAGCGGGTAATCATGCCGTTTTCGTGCAGCAACGAAACTTGTCTGCCGCGCAGTAAATTTAAGTCGTTTTGACTTGCGCCATCTTTAACTTTGACTAAAAGCGCCTGAAATTCTTGAGGTGTGAGTTCCTTAAAGTTTGCTGTCAGTAATTTAACTTTGGCATCAGCCACCGCCAAGACTGGCATCGCAAATTGAACTTGTACGCCAGCATCTACGCCCGTAAAAACAAACCCCTGCGAAACTCCACGGCGGTAGACTCGAGGCGCATTTGGCAGGTTCTCGGGGCTTTTGGGGAGGCTTGCGCCTGCAATTGGCAAACTAAACTTGGCATTCTCGAGCAAAGCTGCTTTGTCAAAAACCTCGAGCTTGGTTTTGGCGGTCTCGAGTTGGGCTGCTACGTTTTGCCATTGGATGGTCGCAAAAAGCGCATACAGCACCAAACCAGCCAGCAAGTACCAGCCGGGACGGATTTTATCCCAAGGTACACGCCTCAAAAACCGTTGTGCCTCGAGCCACCAAAGTGCTGCACTGCGCTGACCGCGCCGCCAAAGGGCTTTGAGGCGATTGAACAACTCGGCTCGAGTATCCATGCGGTCTATTGTACGTCATTACAAACTCGGTGAGGGCTAGGGCGCGGGTTGTTCGTGCCACCAAACACGCGGGTTGTTCGTGCTGCCAAACACGCGGGTTGTTCGTCCTCGAGAAAAGGGCTATACTCCTAGGCAGTTGTTCCTCGAATCCTTCGAGGCGGGTTTCTGACCCGCCTTGTTTTTTTTCGGATGACACAGGCTCGAGAAAAACTTGGGCTTAAAAGTGAGGTGAGTTATCGCAGACATTTTAACAATCGCAAAAAGTGTTCTCGAGCCACTTGGTTATGAGGTTCTCGAGGTGCAAATCTCGGGTGGGAAGCAGAGTACGACGGTTTTAATTCGGATCGATAAATTCGATGAAACACCAGTCGCCACCGCCGATTTGGAGCGTGCCAGTCGGGTCGTTAGTCTTGAGTTTGACCGTGTAGACCCGATTACTTCCGAATACCGGCTCGAGTTTGAATCACCGGGTGGCAAGCGCCCACTGTTGCGCCAACGGCATTTTGAACGGATGCTTGGACTCAAAGCCAAAGTCAAAGTGGCAGGTGTTGGAGGTTTTGTCGGCAAAATTATCGAAGTCAGCGCCACAACCGTTACACTCGAGGGCGATGCCGCCGAACAGCGCAGTTTTGCGTTATTGGGCATAGACGCACACTTAACCGAATTCCCAGATAGGCATAGGTAAAAGGCAAGGTTAAAAGGGAAAAAGGTTAAAAGTCTTTTATGAGACCACACAATTCAATAAGGAGGAGGGCTTTTTGGCGCAATGCCGACAGCCCCACAACATGACCAAAGACCAGCAGAAAGAATTTATTACCGCCCTCGAAGAACTTGCAATTTCTCGAGGTATGGACAAAATGGCGCTTGTTAAAGCCTTTGAAGAGGCACTGCAAGACACCTACATGAAACGGGTCGAGCAGGGCAAACGAGTCGAGGTTTCTTTAGACCCCGACAGTGGTTCGCTCGAGGTCTTAATCATTAAAGAAGTGGTCGAGAAAGTCGAAGACGAAAACACCCAGATTTCCTTAGCCGATGCGCTCGAGTTAGACAGCGATGTCGAATTGGGTATGGAGATGGAATTTCCAGTGCCGCCCGAAAACTTTAGCCGTATTGCACTGCAAAACGCTAAACAAGTTTTAACCCAAAAAATGCGTGAAGCTGAGCGCAGTGTGGTTTATAACGAGTACAAAGACCGCGAAGGCGAAGTCTTGACCGCCAGTGTGGCAAGGGTAGACAACAAGGGCAATATCTTTGTTGAACTTGGGCGCGGCGAAGCGATTATGCCACCCAAAGAGCAAATTCCCGGCGAGCGCTTGGTCGGTGGAGCGCGTACTAAAATTTACCTTAAAGAAGTCGCCATGACCAACCGTGGTCCAAGTATTTTGGCTTCGCGTGGTGCGCCTGAACTGCTGATGCACCTTTTGCGCCAAGAAGTGCCAGAAGTTGCCGATGGCACAGTCGAAGTCAAAGCGATTGCTCGAGAAGCTGGTCAACGTTCTAAAATTGCCGTCAGCAGCCGCAACAGCAATGTTGACCCAATTGGAGCGTGTATCGGACACCGTGGCAACCGAATCCAAGCTGTGACCGCCGAAATTGGGCGCGAGCGGGTGGATGTGATTCAGTACGACACCAATGCTCGAGAGTTTATTAAAAATGCACTTTCTCCAGCCAAAGTTGGCAACATCGAAATAGACACCGAGACCAAAGAAGCCCGTGTAACCGTGACTGCCGACCAATTGTCCTTAGCCATCGGTAAGGGTGGTCAGAATGTGCGTTTAGCCGCCAAGCTGACTGGTTACAAAATAGATTTACAAGAAACCGCCAATGTTTCTGACCTCGATGCCGCCATGGAAAAAGCCTCCCAAGATGGTGCAAAAGGCGGCTCTGGCGCTCGAGACCGCTTTGCGGCGCTTTTTAGTGCCAGTCCAGACGGCGAAATCAAAGACTCGAGAGAGGTTAAAGGCTAAGGGCGGGTAAAAAGGCAAAAAGGTGAAAAGGGAAAAAGTAAGTCCTTCAAACCTTTTAACCTTTTAACCCTTTGACCTTTTCACCCGAGTTCCTATGAAACCGCCTCGCGCTGCCCACACCCAATACACTGAATCTGGAGAACGCATCCCGATTCGCACCTGTGTGGTTTGTCGCGCTCGTTTGCCACAAGTTGCGGTGTTGCGCCTTGGTAAAGACCCAAGTGGCAGTTGGCAGCTTGACCCACGGCGGCGCATGGTCGGGCGCGGTGTCTATGTTTGCCCGAGTGCAACTTGCCAGACACCCAAAGCCCTGATGCGCCTTTCTCGAGCCGATGCCGCCCGCTTGGCAGCCGAACTCGAGATTCACTCTAAGCCCTTATGAAGAACATTTAGGTCTGTTACCTGACCTCGAGAATCCCATGAGAAACTAATCTTTTTTGCAGGAAAAAAGCGAAAAGCGAAAAAACCAAAAGTGACAGCACTTTTAACCTTCTTGACCATAAACATGCACCTATCGGGCATGGTCGCTTTTAACCCTTTGACCTTTTAACCCTGACCCTCCGGAGGAACTATGTCCAAAATTCGCATTTTCGCGCTTGCCAAAGACTTAAACGTAGACAGTAAGCGAATGCTCGAGATTCTGCACGAAATGGGTGTGGATGCCAAAACCGCCTCGAGTACCATTGATGATGAAACCGCAGAACTGGTTAAGCAATTGATTGCCGACGAAAATAAACCTGTTCCAGAACCGGTTGTGGTCGTCGAGCCAGTTATTCAAAAAGAAATCCCGCATCGTCCGCCGGTCGTAACCATCATGGGACACGTAGACCACGGCAAAACCAGTTTATTGGATTATATTCGTAAAACCAAAGTTGCCGAAAAAGAAGCTGGTGGTATCACTCAGCACGTTGGTGCATTTGAAGCGATTACCTCGGGTGGCAAGGTTGTTTTTATTGACACCCCCGGTCACGAGGCGTTTACCAGCATCCGCGCTCGAGGTGCAAGTGTAGCGGACGTTGCCGTGATCGTGATTGCCGCTTCTGAAAGCCTGATGCCGCAAACCCGCGAAGCAATTGCCCACGCCAAAGCCGCCAAAGTGCCGATTATTGTGGCAATCAACAAAATAGACCTGCCAAACGCCAATGTGGATAAAGTCATGACCGACTTAATGCAGGTTGAGCTTGTGCCAGAAGCCTTTGGTGGCGAAACGATTGCTGTGCCAATCAGCGCCCGTACTGGCGAAGGTGTGGACAAACTCCTCGAGAATATTTTGCTTTTAGCCGAACTCGAGGATTTACGTGCCGACCCAGACGGCGAATTTAAGGGCGTGATTATCGAAGCCAAAGTGGACAAACAAGCCGGTGTGCTGGCAACCGTGCTGGTTCAAGCGGGTACACTCGAGGTTTCAGATTTTGTTGTGGTAGACGAACTTTATGGTAAAATTCGTGCCATGACCGATGGCTTTGGCGAACGGGTCAATGCCGCCACGCCCGGTACAGCCGTGCAGATTTTGGGCTTTAGCGAAACCCCAGTGGCTGGCGAATTGGTGGCTCGAGCTAAAAACGAACACCAAGCCCGAGAAATCATCGAAAGCACCAAGCAAAAACGGGTGGACACCGCCAGTGCCAAGGCGGCTGCCAAGCGCTTACAAAGCCAAAGTGCAGCCATGTCGCTTGAGCAGTTGCTCGGTAAACCCGGCGAGATTCCACTCGAGAAGCGGGTCGTGACCTTGGTGGTTCGTGCTGACACCCAAGGCTCACTCGAGGCGTTAAACGGCATTCTGGCTCGAGAAAACAAAGCCGATGTTGAGGTCAATGTGCTGCTGGCTGGGATTGGTGCGCCAACCGAAGGCGATGTGCTGCTTGCCAGTACCGCCGAAGGTGCAAAAATCATGTGCTTTAGCGTTGTACCATCGGGCGGGGTCAAGAAAATGGCAGACCTGAAAAAAGTCGAAATCAAGACTTACCGCATTATTTATGAACTCATCGAAGATGTCCAAAAAATGATTCGTGGCACAATCGAACCCGTTTTCGAGGAGCGCCTGATTGGTAAAGCCGAAGTCCGCATGATTATTAAAGTGCCAAAAGCTGGCGGCAACATTGCGGGTTCGTATGTTCTCGAGGGCAAGCTGATGCGAAATGGCAAAGCCAAAGTGATACGTGCCAAAAAAGAAATCTGGAAAGGCACAATTGCTGGGCTTAAACGCTTCAAAGACGATGTGCGCGAAGTGCTGCAAGGCTACGAATGCGGCATTAACCTAAACGGCTTTGATGAATTTGAACCGGGCGATATGATTGAAGTTTCGGAAGTGGTCGAAGTCAACGCTTAGGAACACTAGAGAAAGAGAAAAGAGGAAGGAGAAAAGAGGAAAAATGCAGGATGTGTCGTTTTTCTCTTTTCACTTTTCTCTGCTCTTCCAAACACCAGACTCGAGAACCAAGTGAGTCATCAAAACATCATGCGTCTCGAGCGGTAAAGACTCGAGAATAAAATCTGCTCGAGTGACACCAAGCAAGGCACAGTCGGGGCGCAGTTGTGGCAACAGGCGGTCATAGAAACCACCGCCGTAGCCCAAGCGCCCGCCGGCTCGAGTAAATGCCAGACCGGGAATCAGAGCAACGTCCACCAAGGTTGGAGTAACGATAGGGGTATCATCTGGTGGCTCGAGAATGCCGTATTTGTTGGGCGTGGTTGCCAGTGCAAAATCGTGTAGGGTTAGGCTTTTTTGCCAGACTCGGGTGGTTAAAAAACGGATTTGCGGTAACTGCTCGATTAGACTGCCGAGCGAAATTTCTGAACCAAACGCCTGATACGCCAAAATAGTTTTTGCCCCAGATGCCTCGAGCCACGGCAAAAGCACAACACAGATTTGACTCGAGACATCAGGCAGTACATCGCGTTTGGCGCGTTGCTCGAGCCGCAGTTGTGATTTAGCGACCATGGTTAGAGTAAGGCAAGGGTTTTCAGCAATTTACTATCGCGTTTAACCTGTTGGTCAATTAAACGATCCATAGCTTCCCAAGTCATTTCTTTGACTCGAGGTTCTTTGGTTTTTTGCGTATTTGACTTGACTTTCATGTTGTAATTCTAGCACTCAAGCCTAAAAAATTAAATGACACAACTGGCTTATCGCTGCCACATCTCAAAACCATTAAAATAGCGCCATGAACATTCTGATTACTGGGGCATCAAAAGGCTTAGGCGAAAGTTTTGCGCGTCATTTAGGGCGCGAAGGCGATACGCTTTGGCTGGTCTCGAGAAGCCGCCCAAGCACCCTAGACCAGACCGACGGTATTGCAAGGCATTGGCTCGAGGCAGACCTAACCGCCACGGGTGTACACCAAAACATCGCGTCTCGAGTCCCCGCGCTCGATGTTTTGATTCACAATGCCGCCACTTGGGAGAGCATGGCTTTTTCGCATCAGTTTGATTTTTTGGCTGTGCCAGAAGTCGAGACCCGAGCGATTATTGAACTGAATTTAACCGCGCCAATTTTATTAACCCAAGCGCTTTTACCAGTTCTAAAAACCTCGAGCAACCCCAAAATTATTTTGATTGGCAGCATCAATGGACTCGAGAATTCTGGAATGCCCGAAGTGGCTTACAACGCCACAAAATTTGGTTTGCGTGGCATGGCTCATGCGCTGCGCGAAACGCTTCGCGCCGACCGCATTGGAGTCAGCATCATCAACCCCGGCAGCATTGGTTGGGATGGCACAGCCCAAGATTTTTTGATTCCACCGATGGATATTGTCAACCTGACCCGCACGATTCTCGAGTCGAGCCGCTTTGGTGTGATTAAAGAAATTGATATGCCCGCGATGATGGATATGCAGGTTTAGACGCGGCTGGCTTATACTGTTGCACATGGATTCTACCGCGATTCGAGTTGCCTTGCAGCAGCTTTCGGCAACCCTCGGAACTCGTAATCCGACCGAAGACGACGTAGAAAAAAGTTTTGTTGGGATTTACCACGCCCTTGGTTACGCCGTATCTGGACGTGATTACCGAAATAAAACCAGAGACGCTTCGGGGATTCCAGATGTCCTGCTGCACAATTCAGACCGTTCGATTCAAGTGATTGTTGAACTTAAAAAACCAAGCGAAAACTTAGAACAGCACACCGCACAATTAGCCAATTACTTAAAATCTTTGCGCGAAGCTCGTTGGGGCTTACTGTCGAACGGCAAAAGCTGGCGAGCCTATCAGCGCGATGGTCAGAGCATCGATTTGGTTTGGGAATGCAGCCTCGAGCAACTGATAACCGATGCAACTTTGCTCGAGGCGTTTGCACGGCAACAAATCGAAGTGACTGATTACCAGCAAATTGCAGAGCGCCTAAGCCACGCCAACCGTGAAGGACTAGCGCCACAGGGCTTAAACGACTTAGCAACCGAAGAATTTTTATTTACTTTTAGCCTCAAAGAAGGCAGCCCCTTTGCCGCCTTGGTCGGTGCAACCCAAGATTTACTGACTGGACTCGAGCGGGATTCAGATTTTGTGCGCGGTGCATACGATTTTTGGAAAAAAGTTTACGCTCGAGAAATCGCCACCGATGCTATTCCTAAGCTCTGGTTAGCAAGTAAACTAACCATCAGCGCCACGAAAGAAGGTTTATTTGCGTTTTCCTATGCCTTAGAAACTGCGTATACCCTCACCGCCCGTTTAATTCTAGCCAAAGCAATTCAGGATAAAGACGTAAACCACACGGTGATTCAGACCAACCTTGCCGAGCGTTTACTCGAACACCTAAAAAGTAAGCGCAATCTTCGCACTAATTTGCTCGAGCCAGAAAGTTACCTCGAGGCGACCGAAGATTTATTTGATGATTATGCCCGAACCCTGTTTACCAGCATTTATGCCAAAGACATTTTTGATTGGTGGCGCGATTATGGTCTGGCAGCCGCCGCGCCGCGTTTAGCCTTTGCTCGAGCCGTGGCTGACCTTGAAATTGCCTTGTTGCGCTTTGACTTCAAGACGCTTGAGGGGGATTTATTGGGCGAGATGTACCAGCGCTATTTTGACCCCGAAACCCGCAAAGCGCTTGGCGAATTTTATACGCCTAAAGCCGTGGTGGACTTTATTCTCGATGAAGTTGGTTACGACGGCAACGGCGCGTTGCTCGACCCTGCCACGGGCAGCGGCACGTTTATTGTCAGTGCTTTGCGGCGTTACTTGCGCTTAAACGCCAACAAAGACCCGGTGCAAACCTTGCGCGGTATCACCGAAGAATTTAAGTTGGTGGCTTTGGATGTCAACCCGTTTGCGGTGATTATGGCGCAAATTGGTTTTGCCTCCGAATTGTTGCCACTGTACAGTAAGGCAATTCAAAAGGATAAAAATTTTGTGCTGCGCCGCCTACCGATTATTCGTACCGATTCGCTGCGCCAAGAAATTATTGAAGGCGAGCAACTGGCAAAAGATGGGCAGCTTGGCTTTGCTTTTGAAGAGCGCGAAATAAAAGCCAAACTCGAGCTACCCGTTAAAATCGGCACAGAATTCTTGAGTGTCGAAGTGACTTTTCCGCGTTTAGAAACCGCCAAAAACGATGGTGTGGTCAGCAATGTGCGCCAGTGGCTACAAGCATTGCAAAGTGTTTTTGCGGCAGTCGAGGTACTGAGCCAAGCCATAGATAAAAATAAAAAACCACCCAAACTCGAGACCGAACTCAAGCACCAACTGGCAATTTTGCACAGCCAAACCAAAGAATTGCTTAACTACTTATTGCCCTACGCCCAAAAAGTCTGGGAGACGCTGCTGGACTTAAAAACAAACCATGGCGACGGCAGGTTCTTAAAGACTTTAGAAGATTTAATGCTCGGCTTGGTCTTAAAGCACTATATGCGTTACAGCTTTGTGGTCGGCAACCCGCCGTATGTTCGGGTGCAGAATATCCCCGAGTTCCAGCGCCGTTATTGGGAAAAAAATTATGCGTGGGTCGAAAAAAACTTTGATATTTTTATTCCATTTATCGAACGCGCTCTACACGGCAACAAAAACCGTACTTCGGAAGAATCTTGTTGGCTCGAGGAAGGCGGACGGATGGGTTTTATTGTGCCAAACCGTTTTAGTAATGTCGAGTACGCCAGCACCTTCCGCGCCCAGTTACCCAGCAGCGCCACAATTTTAAGCATTACCGATTTTAAGGCGATTAAATTTAAGCCACCACACGCCAGCAAAGCCGAAAGTATTTTTGCCGAAGCCAGTGTCTACCCCGCGATTCTGATTGCCGAAAATACAATTCCGACCGCCGAGTACCATTTTCGAGCCACCAGAATGTACCCAGTCCAAGCCACAATTACTCCAACCGAAGCCTTAAAAGCGATTCGCAACGCCAACCTCAGCCCAAGTGCCAACCGCGCCGCCCTGATGGCAGGAGGACAAGAATACGCTGATGTTTTTTTGCAAAGCAGCCAGCATTTAAGCGCCAACGGCTGGTTTTTAATGCCCAGCAGCGAACGAACTGTATTTCATAAGCTCCAAGCAATTGCCCAAAGCCTAGACAGCAACTTGCCAAAAAACACCGACCAAAAAAGGCGCTTAGAAAATTACACCACAACCTCGAGCGGTGGATTTCAGGGAATTGCCACAGGTTTAGATGATGTATTTGTACTTAAAGAACTCGAGCGAGACGATAAAAACGGTTTAATTCTGGTTTACCCCAAAGGCGGCACACCCGCCGATGCAGTTTGGCTCGAGCAAGAAGTTTTGCGCCCATTTTTGTTTGGGCGCGATGTGCAACGCTGGAATGTTGGTTGGGATAAATGGTGGGTGATTTTCCCGTATTTCCGCCACGAAGATAGGTTACTTTTGTTGCCCTGCACTGATTATTGGGAGTTTGAAATTACAACTGGAAAAGGTAAAACTGCCAAACCGCGCCGCATATTTGACCCCGAAAAGTACCCAGAACCAAGCCCAATGTTAGACAAAAATTTCCCCAAACTTTGGGCATATCTCAAGAATCATGAAACGGCTTTACGCGCTCGAGAAAAAGGACGTTATAAAGTTGGAGAAGAAGAATGGCGTTGGTACGATTTGGCTCGTCCACAAAGTTTGGAGTATTTTGAACCAGAAAAAATAGTTTTACAAGTCACTTCAAACCGCTCTAATTTCTGTTTTGACTTTGGCAAACACTTTTTTGCGGCTGGTGGTACTTCTGGAGTTTACGGATTGAGCCTGACCTCGAGCCTCGACGTAAAATCAATGGCTGGGTTTCTAAATTCCCACGTTTATGACTTTAGAATTAAGCAAACGGCTTCTATGTTTGGAAGTGGTTATTATTCATATGGCGACCAATTTATTCGAGACCTACCGATTCCTGACGTTTCAAAAAAAGACCAAGCCACCATTGGCAAATTCTCTGAATCCCTAACCACCAAGGCAGCTTTGGCTCGAGCTTTGGCGCTGGATATTTTGGCTTTCCCAGACAGTGTACACCGCCAAAAACGCAGCGCGGGCAAACTCCCCGACCTTGAAAGTTTGGAGCAACTCCTGACCACCCAAAGCCTGAGTGCCGAAATCGCGTGGGATAAAAATGCCACGCTAAACCAAGATTTGCTGGGCGAATGGGTTTTGAGTCTGCCGCGTGGCAAAAGTGCCAGCACCGAGTTTCGTAGTCAAAACAAAACCTTGCTCGAGTTGGTGCAAGTTATTCTCGAGCAGCGCAAGAAAATAAGTCGGACGGCATTGCTGGAATTGCGCCTACCAGAACGTCAAACTGCTCAGGCACAATACCTCGAGATGCTGCGAACTTGGCAAAGCGAGCTTGTGCAGACTCGGCAGGAAATAATAGAACTCGAGGGTAAACTCAACGACCTTGTGTACAGTGTTTTTGGACTGAGCAGCCAAGACCGCAAGACCATAGAAGCCTTCTTAGAACGGTTTTAATAACTGTGCTAGACTTTTGTTATGACCCAAGTTCTGCAACAAGCCTTTGATTCGCTGCAAACACTGCCCGAAGCACAACAGCACGAAATTGCACTGCGTTTACTCGAGGAAATCGAAGAGGCAAAATGGCAGGCTTCATTTGCACGTTCTGAATCATTTTTACTGGCGATGTCAGAAAAAGTCAGGGCTGAACGACGTGCAGGGGCAACACTACCTATTGAGTGCGAATGACTTGGAGATACAACCACGGATTTTTGGAAAGCCTACCGAGCTTTACCTGTCCAAGTTCGGGAACAAGCGCAGGCTGCTTATCAGTTATTTTGTCTGAATCCTCGGCATCCAAGTTTGCATTTTAAGTGCGTGAACGAGAAGAGTTTGACCTATTCGGCTCGAGTTGGATTGGGTCATCGGGCTGTGGGTTTGCTCGAAGATGATGTTATGACTTGGTGGTGGATTGGGACTCATGCAGATTACGATCGACTTTTGCGGATGCTTTAAGTACGTTTAAACCCGAGCTAAACCAACATCAGCTTTTCCTCAGCCTCCCCTCAGCCGAGCGGTTTGAAATATCTTTATGAATGCCAAACTGATTTGGAATGCCAATGCCAGCAACACCACCAACGACCCCAACAGCATTATCGAGGCACTTAAAAATGTTGGCATAATCCCCGAGCTTTGCCAAACAGAATGCTTAGAGGATTTAGACCTTGTTCTCGAGCAAAACGAGGATGCGGTCATTGTGGCTGGCGGCGATGGTTCTTTGCGTCAGGTTGTGAAGCGCTTACGAGGGCGCGATATTCCGATTATTCTGTTGCCGCTTGGCACTGCCAATAATTTTGCAGGAGCTTTAGGGGTGCGCCGCGACCCATTTGAACTGATTGCTGCGCTCGAGCATCGGACAACCCGCCAAGTGGATTTAGGCGTGGTGCGTTTTAACGAACAAGAGGATGTCTTTCTCGAGGGGGCTGGGGTGGGTTTGTTTGCTCATGCGATGCTCAGTTATGGCGAAGACCACGGCAAAAGTGTACTGCGGGCGCTGCACGCGATTACCAAAACAATTACCCTCGCCCCAAAAATTCAAATGGGTTTTCGGGCAACGCTCGAGGACAACAGCATCGAGACATTTTCTGGCAATTTATCGCTGTTTGAAGTTATGAATACCACAGCGCTGGGTCCGCGTTTGCCGCTTGTGCCAAGTGCCGACTTGAGTGATGGCTTACTCGACCTCCTGACGATTGAACCAGATGGCAGCACCGGATTTTTGAATTATGCAATCAATGCCTTGAGTGGTTCGCTCGAGAGCCTCGAGAATGTGACTTTACGACGAATCAAGGAAGTTCAACTCGATTTTTCTGGCGGAGCGCTGCATTTTGACGGCGACAGTTGCCAATTGCCAATCAGCCATGTTGAGTTTTGGATTGAACCAAACGCAATAACGATGATTGTGCCGCAAGACATGACCCAAGCTGTGCCGCAAGAGACTGAGAATCCAGATGCGAATTGATTTACATTGCCATACTTTGGCTTCATATGATTGTAAAACCAGTTTAGAAGCTGTGGTGCTGGCTTGTCAGCACAAAAAGCTCGATGTGTTGGCAATTACCGACCACAACGAAATTTGGGCGGCTCAAGAATTGGCGGCTCTTGGTTTGACTACGCCGCAGTTTATTGTTGGCGAAGAAGTTTACACCAACGAAGGCGAAATTATTGGCTTATTTTTACAACAAAAAATTGCTCGAGGACAAAGCCCAGAGCGCACCCTGTCCGAAATCCATGAGCAGGGCGGCTTGGCATTATTGCCACATGGTTTTGACCACTGGAAGCCCTCGACCCTTAAAGCCATGGCTCGAGAACGGATTCGCGCCAGTTTAGACATCATCGAAGCCTTTAACGGACACACCGCCCAAGCCAGAAGCAACCACCGCGCTCGAGTCTGGGCTGCCAGCCATGATTTACCCATCAGTGGTGGCTCGGATGCCCACCGCGCGGCGGATATTGGTTCGGTCTATCTCGAGACCGCGACTCGGGTGATAGAAAACCCCGCAGATTTACTCGAAGCCCTCAAAGCCGGAAAAATCGTCGGGCGCAGGCGCAATCCGATTCTTTCTTTTTTGCGTGAACAGTTTTAGACCGTTCGCAGCACATAACCCACATTGCGAATGGTTTGCAACAGCCTTGGCTCGCCGTTTTCCTCGAGTTTCTGGCGCAGTTGTGACATAAAAACTTCGACCACATTATCGTCGCCAAAAAAGTCGTTGCCCCAAACTCGGTCGAGCAGATAGGTTTTACTCATGACCCGTTCGGGTTGCTCGAGAAATTCTTGGAGTAACTTAAATTCTCGGCTGGTTAAATTCAGGTTGCGGCTACCGCGCTTTGCCCCAAAGGCACGCACATCCATCTGTAAATCGTCAAAGCGCAAGACATTGGAGACTGTGCCGCCCATGCGGCGTTGAATGGCGCGGATTCTTGCCATCAGCACATCAAAATTGACGGGCTTAATCACATAATCATCTGCCCCAATGTTTAAGCCTTCCATTTGGGCTTCTGGGGCATCGTTGGCGGTCAGCATAATGACCGGCAAATTTGGGTCGGCAGCGCGGAGGCGACGCAGCACCTCAAAGCCATCAATCCCGGGCATCATCAGGTCAAGAATCATCATGTGCGGAGCGCGATCCAAAACCGCCCGCAAGCCCAATTCGCCATTTTCGGCGGTCTCGACCTGAAAACCTTCAAACGACAGACCGCGTTTTAAGAAACTACAGACACTTGCGTCGTCATCTACCACCAGAATTCTTTGCATATGGTTAAGATTACAACCTAAACCTAAGATGACTTGAAGGCAAACTGAAGGCAAGCTGAAGAATGCTTGAGCTAACCCAAAGTCACTCAGCCAGTCTTCAAGCTGCCATGAGAGGGCGCTCAGTCCAGAACGATATAAATGCTGGACTAAGGAGCTACCCATGACCTCGAGATTTTTATTTGTGTTTGACCAGCACGACCCGTGGGAAAGAAGTATTCAGAGCCTTGTTGACTTGGCAGCTTTGCGCCATTCGCAAATCGGGTTACTCGAGACCAGTGCGTCGTCCGATGGCTCATTGGCGCTTTTGGCGGCTCGACTGAGCATGATGGGGCAAAGTACGCTCGGGGCATGGTTGCCACAATTTGACCGCAGCCAATTGGCGAGTTATGCCAAAAGCCAAGGCGCAAGTTGTGTGGTGCTGCTCGAACAAGAATTCCCACGCAATTTGTCGCAGCGCCAACAGCGCTTACTGCTCGAGAAGACGGGGCTAGAAGTGATTATTTTACCGCGTGAAAAACCGCTTGTGTCGCGTGAAAGTCCGCTTGTGTCGCGTGAAAGTCCGCTTGTGTCGCGTGAGAAACCGCTTGTGCCGCGTGAAAGTCCGCTTGTGTCGCGTGAAAAACCGCTTGTGTCGCGTGAAAGTCCAGCCCTTGCGCCGAGTCAATTGGCTCGAGAACCATTTTTAAGACAGAAGGTGCTTGTATGAAACCTATTCAACCCGTGCCAGCCCAAGACCCACCATTGCCATTTGAACCCGAAAGAATCGAATTGCCAGTACCCCCCGAGTACCTGCCAGAGCCGGAACAACCCGAGCCAGAACCCGAGCCAGAGCCAGAACCTTCAGGTCTGATTCAGCCAAGCAGCAGTCTAACCATAAGCCCCGATTTTAAGCTGAGGGTATGAAAACCAATTTTGCGGTCTTTCTGGTGCTGCTTGCCTTTTTAGGTGCAGCCACAATTGCGCTGGCTGCCTTGCCAACCAATCAGTCAACGGCGCTTCAGACCTACCGTTGTTTGAATGGGCGAGTGGTGCTGTTCTATAGCAATGGTCGTTCGGTCAGACTTGCTTTGTCTGGGCGTGAGCATCTGCTGCTTTGGCAAACGCCAGCCCGTGCCAGCAATGCCAGTTTTGAGTGGCGCTTAAAAGGCGACAGTGCCGATTTATACCGCATCTCGAGCGGTTTGCCTGTGGTTCGTCAGTGTAGAATAGCAAAAATATAATTTCGGAGGATTTATGTCCAAAACAAGTAAAAGTAGCCCCGTCAGCATTGACCTCAAGCCCAAAATCCGTGAACCGATGATTGCACTCTTAAATGCGCGGCTTGCCGATTGCCTAGATTTGTATTCGCACTTGAAGCAAGCCCACTGGAATGTCAAAGGAATGCAATTTATTGCGATTCATGAATTGTTTGATCGCTTGGCGGCGGAGTTTTTAGCCTACACCGACGAACTTGCCGAACGCATTACTGCCCTTGGCGGTTATGCTTACGGCACTTCTAAAGATGTTGCGGCTGCCTCGAGCCTGCCCGAATACCCACACAATGCCGTCTCGACCACCGAGCATCTGAGCGCCTTGGTTGAAAGGGTAGCCCTTTTTGGCAAATGTGTTCGTACAAACATCCAAAGTAGCCAAGATGATGCTGTGACTGCCGATTTACTGACCGAAATTGCTCGAGCCACCGATAAAAATCTGTGGTTTCTCGAGGCACACTTGCAATAAAAATAGTTTCGTTTTTTGTAGGGGCGGACCCCCGTGTCCGTCCTGCCTGTAAGGGATTGAATGACATTCCCAAATCAGGAGGTTATTTAACGGACAAAGGAGACGACCATGACCAAAAAAGTAGAGCCACCCTCCAAAGCTGATAGCGAGCAACTTCACGAGGACTTGCAGCCCCAAGATGCCCCAACGCCTCGCGGCAGCCGTAACCTTGGAGCAAAAGAAGAACAAGTCAATCACGCCCAGACTTCACTCGAAAAAGACAGCGATGCACCAGGCGGCTAAATTCAGTTCCGCCTCAGCTTGGCTTTAGCTTTGTTTTGGCTTGATGCCTCATACTAATGCCCATGACTTTTGAGCCAAAGAATGACACGAGTCCTGAGCAGAATCGTTCGGCAAAGGTTTTTATGACCAGAATGGATTTGGTTTTTAGACCCAGAATGGATTTTTTTGGCAAGTGGTCGCAGCAAACCAACCTCAGCACCAAACTCGATACGCTGATTGTTTTAATTCTTGTGCCAGCTTTGCTGTTTTCAATTTATATGGTCATGACCACTGCTCGTTTGCAGCGCGATACCACGACCACAGCCCAATACCGCCAAGTTATCTTTGATTCTGCTAACCTTAAAAGCAGTTTATTGAACATCGAAACCGGTTTACGTGGTTATGCCCTGACTGCCAATATGCAGTTTCTCGAGCCTTATGAACGTGGTCTGATTGACAGCGAAATGATGCTGAGCGCCTTAGAAAGAGGAAGTATATTTCCGACCCAAATTAAAGAATTACGTCAAGAAACCGAATCCTATAAAGTCTGGGTTCAATCGCAGTTACAACTTGAGAACATCTCGAGCCAAGAAACTCGGCGTGCCATTTGGGAGGATGGAAGAGTGCGCTTTGATCGCCTTCGTTTGGCTTTAGCCAGCCTGACCACTCGGGCTGAAATGGGTTTTGCTTCGGCTCGCGCCAAAGCCTTGGGGCAAATTGCTTCTATGACATGGTTGCCTTGGGGTTTATTTTCATTCTTGTTGTTTGGCGCATTTATTTTGCGCTGGGGTCTGCGTTTTTTTGTGATTAGACCGCTAAAAAACATCGAAAGCAACGCCCAGACTCGTTTACAGGGTGACAGTACGGCTCGAGTTTCGATGAGCAGCAACGACGAAATTGGACGGCTTGGCAAAAGCCTCAATGCTTCTTACGATGCACTTGACCAACGCAACCAAGATTTAAGCCGCTCCAACAGCGACCTCGAGAATTTTGCTTATGTGGCTTCGCACGACCTTCAAGAACCTTTGCGGATGATTTCGAGTTATACCCAATTGTTAGCCAAACGCTATCAAGGGCAACTCGATCAACGCGCCGACCAATACATTCATTTTGCAGTAGATGGCGCAAACCGAATGCAAGTGCTGATTCAGGATTTACTGGCATTCTCGAGGGTTGGGACGCGCAACACCCAGTTGCTCGAAGTCAATAGCACCGAGGTGGTGCAAAGTGCTTTGCGGACTTTAGCTGCCACAATTGACAGCGCCGAAATTGTGGTTGGCGATTTACCGATTATTTTGGCTGACCGTGGACAACTCGAGCAGGTCTTTGTCAATTTAATTGGCAATGCCCTAAAGTTTCGCCGCCCTGAGATACAACACCGTGTTGAAATAAAAGCCGAGCAGCACCAAGACGAATGGCATTTTATGATTTCTGACAATGGCATCGGCATTGAAGCCGCCTACTTTGACCGTATTTTTGCAATTTTCCAGCGTTTACACACCCGCGAAGCCTATGCTGGCAGTGGTATTGGTCTGAGCATCGTCAAACGAATTCTCGAGCGTCACAATGGCAGGATTTGGCTCGAAAGCCAACCAAACATCGGTACGACCTTTTATTTTGCGCTTCCAGTCTCACAAGTAAACCATGCTTGATATGTACCACAAGTAAACCATGCTTGATATGTACCACAAGGAAATCATGTCTAATTTTATCGAAATTCTATTGGTCGAAGATAACCCCGGCGATGTCGAACTGACCCGCGAAGCCTTTTTGGAAGGCAAAATCAGCAACAACCTCAATGTTGCTCGAGATGGTATCGAAGCCCTCGAGTACCTCAAAAATACCCGAAATCCACGTCCGGATATTGTGCTGCTTGACCTTAATTTGCCGCGCAAAAGTGGTCTTGAGGTTTTAAGTGCAATTAAAGACGACCCGCTTTTGCAAGCCATTCCAGTTGTGGTCTTAACCACTTCGCAGGACGAAGAAGACATTGCCAAGAGTTATCGGTCTCATGCCAATTGCTATATTTCTAAACCCGTGGATTTTGATAAATTTTTGCGGGTGGTGCGGAGTTTAGAAGATTTTTGGCTGACCGTGGTACGTTTGCCGACTCGGACATAACAATGCGAATTTTATTGATTGAAGATAACCTTGGCGACGCGATTTTGGTGCGTGAGTACCTTGCCGACACCGATCAGAGCCTAGAATTGGTGCAGGCGGTCAGTCTGTCCGAGGCAAGTGGGCTTTTAGCCCAGCAAACTTTTGATGCCCTATTGCTCGATTTAACCCTGCCCGATGCCCAAGGACTTGAGACCGTGCGGCGGGCGCGGCAACTTGCGCCGCATTATCCGATTGTCGTGATGAGCGGTGTCAGCGACCGAGAAACGGCGATTGCCGCGCTGCAAAATGGCGCTCAGGATTTTTTGGTCAAAGGGCGCTCGGACGGCGATACAATTGTGCGGGCTTTGCGTTATGCGGTCGAACGAGCCGATTTAATCGAGCGTTTGGAGCAAAGTAAAGCCCAACTTGAACTCAGTTCGGAATTGGCGCTCAGTGCTGCTCGCATGGTTTCTTGGGATTGGCGAATCGAAGACGACAACCTGACTTTCTCGAGCAACCTCAATCAAGTCTTTGGGGCTGGAGTATGGAATAATCTAGCCACGTTTAATAAAATTATTCACCCCGAAGATTTAACCGAGCGCCAAGAAACTTTGCAGCAAACGCTGCAAACCAAAGAGGCTTATCGCGTTAGCTATCGGCTTTGGAACGAAAACAAGCAGGATTATATTTGGATTGAAGAACATGGCATGGTGCGCCTCAATAACATCGGTTCGGTGGTGGCTATCAATGGCGTGACCCAAGACATCACCGAGCGCAAACGTGCCGACCTTGCTTTGCGGCGCATCAATGAAGCCCAAAAGCGTTTTGTTGGCGATGCCGCCCACGAACTCCGCGCCCCACTGACCAGCATCCAAGGTAATCTAGAACTCTTAAAACGCTATCCCAATATGCCAGAACAAGACCGCACCGAAACCACTGCCGATGCCTACCGCGAAGCCGCACGGCTGGGGCGTTTGGTGACCGATTTATTGGCATTGGCGCGAGGCGACATCGGCGAGGGCTTGCGGCTCGAGCCAACGTTGCTGCATGAGCTTTTAAGCCAAACCTTGCGCCAAGCCCAGCACCTAACCAAACAGCACCACCTCGAGTTTGGTGAATTTACCAATTGTACGGTCGAAGCTGACTACGACCGCTTAAAGCAATTGATGCTGATTCTGCTCGAGAATGCGATTAAATACACCCCAAGCGGTGGCTGGGTACGGGTTTCGCTCGAGTGCGACCCTGAATGGGCAGAGATTCGGGTCGAAGATTCTGGCATTGGCATCAGTGCCGAAGATATTCCGTTTGTTTTTGACCGTTTTTTTCGTGCTGATAAAGCCCGCACTCGAGGCACAGACCCCGGCGGCACAGGCTTAGGTTTACCGATTGCCCAATGGATTGTGGCGCAACACGGCGGCGAAATTAAACTCGAGAGCCAGTTGGGTTCAGGCACAACCACAATTGTGCGTTTGCCAATTGCCCCGTAATACCAAATTGGGTTAATCAGTCGCGTATTTTGACTGATTAACCGACTAGAAGGAGTAACAACAAAACCGAATTAACGCAAGAACGACAGTTTGACCG